>CAUZEO010000096.1:0-14882 GCA_963578625.1 Kiritimatiellia bacterium
GGCCATCGCTTGTGCCTCCGCGTACGCCTCGGGAGAGAACGAGATCTCGATGTCGGCAAGGCGCTTCGCCTCGTCCAGCCCGGTCAGCTCGTAGATGCAGTTGCCGCCCGCACTATGATGCTCGCCTACGATGTAGGATTTGCCGTCACGCGGGTTGCGGAAGAGCTGTCCGCCGAACCATTCGCCGCCCATGGTCATGTTCCGGTGGGATTCGCCCCGGACGGGCTTGGCCGGCAGGGCATCGGGCGCCGATCGGGCATCACGAAACAGGCTTCCCACGTACAGTCCATCCGTCGTCATCAGGAAGGCCTGTCCCAGGTTGCCGTTGAACGCGAACACTTCGCCGAGCCCCTCCACCTGCAGGCTGCCGATCACAAAGAGGGGCCCTATCAGCATGCCGCGATCGCTCCGCGTGGCATTGTGTGATGCGTGTACCCCGGCATAAGGATTGGGATAGCGCCAGAGACGTTTCCCTTCCGGCGAGAACATCATCATGCCCCCGGTCGAATTGGAAAGCAGGTTGCCCCGGGAGTCGGCCCAGATGCAGTTGGAAAACCCGTGATCGGGATCCCGAATAATCAGCTCCGCATTGGGTCCGTCATAGACCGGAGCACCGGACTCCGTCCAGTCCACCACGGGCAACTTCCACACATTGAATCCGCCGTCGATCGATTTCTGGTAGATCGTCAAATCCGGCGTAACGCCCACCGTCCATCCCCCCTCGAACCCGGTCGGCCCCATGCCCGGCGCCTCGAAATAGGTGACCTCCTCCTGCTGTACCAGGCCATCGCCATTTCGGTCGCTCCACGTGAAGTTGGTGGTCGGCGAAGGCGCGCCGTGTTCCGATTTGACCCCGGTTCGCGAGAAATAGTCTCCCTTGTTCCACCAGATCACGCGCGACGGATAGAAGGTCCCGTCAAATGCCTCGGGGTGGTTTTCCGCGATGTAGCGATTCACTTCGTCCGACCAATAGAGATGGTCTCGGATCCACGTGGGCACCGTGAGATAGCGCAGTCCGGTAACATGCAACTGCCCGTACTTGCCCCGCGTACTGGCAAACAGCCCCGCCACACTGCCGACCGCCGCCAGGGGCTGATGCCGGTCCCCCTTTTGTTCGGAGATGGCCACAAAGGATTTCCCGGTCTGCGAAACGAGCAAAGATCGCCCGTTGATCGTAACCTGGTGGCGGGTATGTGCGTCCTGGTACGGCCCGAAATGCGCATCGCGGTGGACGGGTCGCCAGAGCGTTTCCAGGAGCCGGTACTGTCCGCGATCCCAGTCCAGTTCGAAGACGCCGCCGCTCGCGATCGCCCGTTCCGGCTGATCGGGCAGGATCCAGCAGATGGATCCCGCATACGAACCGGCAGCAATGAATTCCTTTTCGAATTCGCCGTCTGCACCCCAGACACTGATCCGCCGCGGCAACCCGTCGAATTCCACCACCCAAAGCCGCCCGCGGCTGTCGATGTCGATCCCGAACGGATTCAGCATGCCGGAGGGATCGAAGGAGCCGATCCACGCCCGGCCCCCTTCCTTGCCCACCGCATGAAGGAATGTACCTTCGCGGGAGAAAACCTTCACGCACATTGCCCGGCCCCAATCGCTGACAAAAATGTTTCCGTCGGCATCGACCGCCAGATCCATGGGGGCCTCCAATCCCGAGTTGACCACGGGTGATGTTTCGCCCGTGTCGGGATCCATGCGCAGGACCTTCTTCTCTTCCGCACTGACCACCAACAGTTCGTCCGGGGAGATCCACTCGAGCCCCGCGGGGCGCGGAACCGAAAAGCGGTTCAGCAGCTTTCCGGTGCTCTTGTCCACCACCAGGACTTCATCTTCAAAATACGACGCAATGAATGCCCGTGCCGGTCCCACGGCGAGGCCCTTGACCCGTCCCGCCATAATCTCCGCGCGGAACGCGCCGCGTTCGACGATTTCCCCGTAACTTTCGTAGGGGAGCCCGGTCATCGGTTCCACGGTGGTCAACGGGACGAAGGGGCGCGTCTCTCCCTCGAAGGCCACCGGATTACCGCTCTCCTTGTCGATCCGGCTGAAAAGAATGGTGTCGTCCGGCTGACTTTTGTCCCCCCGTTTGTCGTACTGATAGTGCGCTTCTCTACCGCAGGCCAGGTAGAGATACTTTTCATCTACCGCGGCGACCGGATCCTTGATCATACTGGGCGGACGCAGACCCCACTCGCGGCGTCCATCTTCCGTGAGGCGCACGGTACCCACACCGCAGTCCAGGTACAGACCGCTGACGAAAACGCTCTGCCCATCGGTCGCGACGGAACAGGGCGAATAATCCGAGATCCACGCCCCGGTTCCGTCCACTGTTTCCCATGCCGGCGCCCCGGGGCTCCCGTACGCGAATTGGTACAACGCATCAAACTCCGGATGCCACAAGCCCCGGGCGCGGTAGCTGCCCGGTGCCACCAGGTTGCCCTCGTCGTCGCGCCCGTCCCATGCGTCGGTGTTGGCGCCGGCGGCACGAGGGGTGTCGGCAATCAGATTGCGAATCCGCTCGCCCTGTTCATCCTCAACCACGATGGTTACGTATCCGTCCGCGGGCACGTCGTACGCGATCGGCACGGGACCGCGGGTCGCGTAGCGTTCCAGTCGCCTCTGTTCCAATTGGGCCGGGTTGGAGACGGAAGGCAAGGGTTTCAGGTTGCCTTTCGGGCTCAGGGTCACGGCTCCCCAGGCATTGTGATTCGACCAGAAAAACTCCCGCTGCGGTTTCTCCCGATTGATCAAATCCGTCAAGCGGTGCTGAAACCATTTTCGGGCGGTCCCATCGCCCCAGAAACATTCCAGTCCCATGCGAAACGATTCGCCGGCAACGTACCGTTCGCCGCTCCGCCGGATCAGTTCCCAGGCGACTCGCACCTCCTGGACGTATCCCCGCCCATCCGCGTCTTCCTGGAATGCGGCATCCACGCCCTTGCCAAGAGCGTTCCGTAGCCCCATCTCCATGCCTTCTTTCCCCCGGGAAATATTGTGATGTATCAGCTTCGCGGCGGGGCGGCGCCCGTCAGTGAAGTACCAGCAGTCGAGATGGGCGATCAACGCGCCTCCCGGGCCGATGGGTTTGTCGGCGTCGGTCCAGAAACGGAACTGTACACAATCGGAACGCCAGCCCATGCCCGGCTCAATGTCCGGATCGACAAGATTGAGCATGGGCGTACGGTCTTTAAACTGAAACGCGGCGTACAGGAATGCCTCGTCGTACATCAGGGAGGCCCTCACGCTGTGCGTATCGAGCAGGGTCTCGAGGTCGTAGCACATGAGGATGCCTCCGGAGAGATCCCAGTCGTCCAGATCGCCGTCGATCGTGACGGGGCCCGGCGCGGGCACCGCAGGAAGCTCGTAGCTGCTCGTCTGTTGTGCAACCGTAGCCGTGGCGAGGTGGAGTACCACCAAGGTTGCCGGAAATCTTTTTTGCCAAGCACTCATTTATTTTCGAACCCTCCTTGCCAAGAAGGTTTATGCCATTCCCAACCAAGGTTCAACCTCTTTGGTGTCGCCACCGCCGAACTTGCTCGGTGGTGGCTTAATGCTGTTCACAACTAATAGGGGAAGACCCTCCTTCTTGCAGAAGGAGAATGCAATGAAGAATGTACTATTCATGGTAATGTGTGTGGTGTTGTGTGCTGGTGCGGCGCAGGCTGCACTTGACGATATCGTTCTTGAGGAAGTGGTCAAGGACGGGATTCATTATGTGGTTGGGGCCGACGAAATACCGGCAAGAGTATTGAATTTCAAGAAGACCCCGCCGCGCCGCAGTTTCCATTGGGTTTGCTCGGCCATGCCTCCCTATGTAGAGACGGTCCGCCGTCATTGCAGTTGGAGATCGACGGACACGGTGCGGGAGGATCTCTTCAATCTTCGTACCGGACCAGGTGGGTGTCGTGAAATGCGAAGATCTGACCGTTGACGATACGCCAGTCCCGCGGTGGTTTGTCCAGCTGGCAGACAGGCTCGAATGTCCAGGTTTCCGGATCGAGACGAAAGACGCCGCCATCGTGATACCCCCATAGCCGGCCGTCGGGCAGAGGCAGGAGTCGGTTCGACGACGAGCCGGCCAATCGAAACACGCTCTCCACCTGTTGGGACGCGACATCCAGAATGTAGAATATAGTTTCGGCGCTGCTCGTCCCCTCCGCCGCCCTGTTCCTGCCGACGACTTTGCCCGGTTGCCATTCGACAACCTCCCCCCCGCCGGCCATGCCGTCGGCAGGCAGCAAATCGCCGACGACCTTTCCCGTCTCGACATCGAACGTCACGACCCGGTCCGGCACACCGCTTGTTTCCGGTTCGACGCCGGGAGAGCGCACCCACCAGGCCGTGGTAGAGACCACGATGTACCGGCCGTCGCATGCCGTGGTTCCTGTGTGCGCCCGGTGGAAAATGAAGCCGTCCCGAACCAGGCCCACCTCCCCCGTGGCGGGGTCGAACCAACCGAGACCGCCGCCGGAGGCACAGGGCATTTCGAATTCAGTCGAGCAAGGTATGTAAAGCCGGCCATCGGCGCCCGAGATTACGTCATAGGCCCTCCGCATCATCGGGACTCGCGCCACCAGTTGCGGATTTGCGGCTTCGCTCTCCGTCGGTGGCGGTACCGTATCCGGCCGGCCTGGCTGATAGTTCCAGGGACGGCTGGGGTCGTACGCAAACAATTTCGCACCCCAATAGCCCACGAAGTAGATCTTGCCGCCCGCCTCCGCAAAACCATAAACATGGGTGTGCAACGGGGAGGGCCCCAGGATGTCGGCCCGGCCGGTCTTCGGGTCAACCGTGAAAATCGTGTAGGGATCCTCCGACGAGCAGAGCAGTCGTCCATCGGCGGTACTTCCCATGCGGAACAAGTAACTTTCAAACGAACTGAGATCAATCGTGACCGAACGCCAGTCCGTGTCCGGTGGGCGATAGTCGATTCTGGCGAGTCCTTCCTTCCCGCACATGGCGGAACCGTGTCCTTCCGTCTCCGGGCCCCGCATCGCCGCCGGCAGGTCGGGTCGGGGAATGCCGTCGACGGTGGGGCGGGACGAAGTCAACGGCGGCAGGCCGTCTACCTCCTCTGTGTTTTCAAACGTGAGGCGATAAACCGCTCTTCTACCCTGCCGTTCCACCACCGCATAACACCCCTCCTCACGCTGGGACAGATAGATCCTGTCCGGTTCGATAATGCACAGCAAAGAACGCTGCTCCCGCGTTGTGAGATCGACCGCCCATAGCGCCCGCGGGATCTGGCCCGTCGTCACATACATGCAGTGGGAATCCACCGCGAAAGGAGTCAGCCGCTCACCCTCCTCGGTCACATGGCCGCCGGGCGGTTCCTCGACCATTCCCTGGGGGTGTCCCACCGGGCCGAAGTCCTCGAACGAATCGGTGGCCTGGTCGAAGCGCAGCACCCGCCGCTTTTCCCCACAAAGATAGACCAACGAATCCCGTCCCGGCCTCCAGAACCAGTAGTCTCCGAACGGGAGAGGCAGCGCATCGAATCTCCCCGCCTCCGCATTCAAGCGCAGGAGCGCGGAAGGCGCCGGAACGTAAATTCTTCCGTCGGGGAATGCCAGAATCTGCTGTGGATCATCGTTCGTACCGTCGTACACCGAGACCTCTTCGGTCTGCAGATTCACCTCGTAGATTTGCCAGGGTCCGCGGCGAACGATATGACAGCGATACATGGCGTATACGCTCCATCCGCTTCCGGCGGAACTGGGCGCGACGACTTCCCCGCAGTAACTGCGGCCGCGCACGACTACGCCCAAGTCGTCCACGGTCAGTTTGTCTGCAGTTGAGAAATCAAATCCTGTTCCCATCGAATCCCGTTCCCAAGGTTTGCCAGGCACCCGCACGCGTCAGCTCAATACACGGGGAAACCCAACACCTTTTTCTGCTCCAGTGTCAAAGCCCCGATCTGGTCGGGGGTCAGCGCCTTCACTTCCGAGTAGTCCGATGGGGCCGGGAGGATTCCGAGCAGGCGTTTGGCGTCCTCGGACATCTGTTGAATCGCCTCGGGCGGCAGGAGACGCTTCGAATCCGTTATCCCTTTGATCCACGACCGCTGGAAATAACCCAGGACGCACCAACGCGGGGCGTCGGCACGGTTGATCCCGCCCCGGTGCCAGAGCGCGGCATCCCAGGCAATCGCCGACCCGGCCGGCGCTTCCAGGGAAATCGCGTCCGATCCGTCGAGTTCGGGATCGGGCACCTCGCCGGAAAGATGAGACCGGGGCCACACGATCGAAGTCCCGTTCTCCTTCGTGAAATCCGTCAGGCACCAGACCACATTCAAAGCCATGGGATAGTGGCGTCCACCGGTGAACGGCGTCACGGCATAATCCTCCCGGTCCACGTGCACCTGGAATCCTTTCCGCCCTTCCCGCTTGCCCGTGGGCATCGGCACACGGATATTGGCATCGTACAAGTAAGCGTCGAAGCCAAGCACCTCACGCACGATCTCCATCACAGGCGGATTGAGAAAGAATTCGTAAAAGTGAGGGTGCTTGCCGACAATGACATGCGCGTTCCGCAGGTTGTCGGTTTGCGTCCCCGTGCCCCGGGCCACTTCTGCTTCCCTGTCCAGGATCTCTTTGACCGCATCTCGCGCCGCGGTAACCGCGTCCGCCGAGAGCGCGTTCGAAATGATCGCATACCCCAGCTCCTCAAGCTGGCCAACCTGCGCCCTGCATTCCGTCTCTGTTGTCATCGATCCACTCAAAATTCACGTCTTCTCGAAGAGCCGCCGTTGCAGATGGGTTTGCTGTTCGTAGATGGAGCCGCCGCGGCCGGAGCGCGGATTGGCAGGCCGGGGAACCGGAGGAATGTCCGCATGGCGCGGGGACTCGGGCAGCTCGCCGCGCAACATTTGGGTTTTGAACACCTCCAACTCTTCGGGGGATACCGGCTGGGGCCAACAGTCTGCGGCACAATACTGCAGCAGGTACAGGCGACGAGGCCGGTCAGGCGTCTTGTTGGGGGCGGAGGCGTGCAGCAGCCGGCCGTGGTGGATGGAGATGTCCCCGGCGTTGAGCTGCAAAGGCGCGACCGGGTGAGGCTCAAAATTGGGGTCGGTGACGGCGCCGGCAAAGACATCCTCCTGGAAGTGGTTGAAAACGGGCCCCTTGTGGGAGCCGGCGACGACGAGCAGGCAGCCGTTCTCCAGGGTCATCTCGTCGATGGCCACGCCCACGGCCAGCATGTCGTCGTTGCTGCGAGTGTTCCCAAAGGCGAAGTCCTGGTGCCATTCTACCGAACTGCCGAAACCGGCGGACTTCATATTGAGTTTGCCGCCGAAGTGGCGAATCTCGGGGCCGACGAGCTGGGCGACCATGTCGAGAATGTGCTTGCAGCGGCATACCCGGTCGTAGGCCGGGTGCAAGTTTTCCGGAAATTTAAGCCGCCGCAGGCGCGGGGCCTGAGGCGTATGACCGGGTTCGAGATCGAATACATCGGTATGATCGGTTGCCTGGCGGGACTTTTCTACGAACTCATCGGTCACCTGACGGAGTTCGGCGATCTCGCCGGCAGAGAGAACACCAGGGACGGAGATATAACCCTCGGCGTGGTACGATGCAACCTGTTCCTGGGTCAGCATATGAGATTCGTTTTCGAAGAGCTGAAAAGGCTTTTAAAACTTATGCCTTGGTGCCAACAGTACGAAAGACGCAACTGGGAATCGAGAAAATTTCTCCGGCAACGCCTTTGGTGCGGCATTTCCGGGATTGTCCTCAGGATCCGGGATGTTCAAGGCAGATAAGATGCAAGATAAAAGCCAGGGTACACCGATATTTCGGATGGAAGAGCCGTCGGCGGATGATCTCGCCGCGTTTCATCGGGACGGATATGTCGCTTTCCCGGCGGTATTCAGTGATGACGGCCTCAAGGGTTTTCTCGACGAGATTCTCAGTCGTGAACAGGTCATTGAACTGTTGAAGAAAAACGATGACGGGCTCAATCAACTGCCCTCACCCTATCGTCTGGACGTACGGCCGTGGAACAACAAAGGACCATGGTCGGACCAATTGTTCGATGCGCCGCTCGTGACTGCGCTACTGCGTGCGGCGATCGGCGAAGCGATTCACTTCTGCCATTCAACACTGCATTTATCCTTGCGAGGCTGCGGCGGCATACGCGTTCATATGGATCACCATCATTGGCTCCATAACCACCCCGTCAACCTTGCTGAAAGGGATAAGATGTATGTAGGTATGCTCTACTACCCGAATGGTTTTAACCGGGGCGACACGAATCTCGCGGTCGTTCCAGGGAGCCATCTGAGTATTCCAACGACCGACCGGTACGCGAACCTGGAAGAGTTGCTGGAGGGAAAATACGACGTGCAGGCTGGGCGTGAACTCAAGCTGAAACAGCTTCAACTACCTCCCGGCAGCATGGTCTTCCTGAACGGCAGAACGTTTCACGCCGTCTCTCCGAAACCATTGGATTCTCCACAGGCGTACCGCATCTTCGTGAACTACATCTTCAAGGAGGCGGGACCTCCTCATCGATTCACACAGCCCATCCCTCCTGAATGGTTGGAAAGCGCAAATCCCGAGCGGCAAAAGCTTTTTCAACGCGAACCCTACGCCGAAGGTTGCTGGGAGTGACCGATAAGAAATCTCTTTTCCGGCTGGGTCGTGGGGTCGTCCCCGCTCACTTCATCGACGGAATAATGATTCCGCGAAGGATAATCTTCTGGCAGGAAAGGAACACGATCAGCGTGGGTATCGAAACGACCACGTAGCCGGCCGTGGAAATCCACGGCGTGGAGGCCCACCACTGGCTGTCGGCCTGGAAGAGCCACACCGCCAGCGTCCACATTTTCTGCTCCTGACAGATGATCAACGCCCATTCCCAACTGTTGTATGCCCAGAGAAAAGCGTACAGCGACTGAATGGCCAGGATCGGCTTCATCATCGGCATTGTGATGCGCCGGAAGATCTGCATCTCGCCCGCCCCGTCGATGGTGGCTGCGTCGTACAACTCCCGCGGCAGGCTGTCGAAAAATCCTTTCAGAATGAAAATCGACATCCCGTTCGCGGCAAACGGCAGTATCAGCGCGAAAAACGTATTCAGCAGGTTCAGATCGCGCATCAACAGGTACGCCGGAATGGCGCTCACCATCGCCGGAAACGCCATCGTCGCGAGCAAAAAGAGAATGATCTTGTCCTTTCCCCGGACCGCGAAACGCGAGAGCCCGTAGGCCGCCATCGGATTGACGGTCAGCGTCGCGAGAATCGCCATGGACACGAGAATAAACGTCACAACGATGGCGCGCCCGCGGTATCGAAGGAAGTTCCCGACCGCCCGATAGTTGCTCACCGGAGATTCCAGAATGTGCGCGCGTTCGTTCTCCAGGTAGGTAATCGCGTAGGCGATGTCGAACGGAGGGAAGGCTTCCTCGATGCGGGCCAGATCCCACCCGTAGGTTTTGTTCACGTTCGCCACCGACCCGTACTTTCCCAACAGGAACCGCTGATAAGCGTGTTCAGAGGAGCCGAGAACACGATCCTGAATCGGCAGAGACTTCACGAAATCCACCCACAGATCGCGTTCCCCCCCGCCGCTCTCGGCCGGGGCGAGCCCGGCGTACAGCGGAAAATCTTCCCACCGGCTCCGGTTCGTCTGCAACAGCCGGTTCACGTTGTTCAGGTCGCGGAACCGGTCGCGAAGAAATTCGCGGTACCGGAGTTCCAGTACTGGGGTCACCTTCAATCGCATCAACCGGATCGGGTACCGGGTCTCCTGAAACCGCAGCCAAAGATCCTGCAACGCAGCCGAAGCATCCGCCGGAACCGGAAACGGCGTTTGGAACATTGATGGATAGCGGGTGCGGGCGATCCGGTTGTAATCGTCGACATCGAAAACGTGACCGGGGGGCAGATGGAGAAGATCGGACACCTCCTCCGACCCCAGGTACTTGCGCCAGACCGCGCGCATCGCAAACGGCACGGCCCGGGATGCCGGCGCGGCCTCCGCAATAAAGTCCGGCCACAACGCCCAGGCTTCGGCAGGGCTGTCCGGAGTCAAGGGGTAAACCTCCCTGGTTCGTCGAAAGGAAATGTTGTTCTCCCGAAGCGTACGAATCCAGCGCTGCCGCACGCCGGGCTGGCCATATCCCATGCGAAAGGCTTGTTTCACTGCTTGAAAGTCCTGGTATTTTCCGTCGGACGGAGGCGTCCAGGACTGCTGCCAGTAAGGCGCGCGGAGTTCCGTGTAATACCCGAGTTCAAAAATCGTGTCTACGGGCATCCCCCAGGTGTCCTGCAGCAGATCGAGAGCGCGCCGGTCCAGGGCTCGCCGGGAAATCCGGGCCGCTCCGGGATTTTGCCGGCGCCACTGGGTGCGGTACTTTTCCAGCAGGTAGGTGTTGCCTTCCACATCCTTCAACCCTGAAAGCGCATCCTCCAGCGGATAGTCCCGGGCAAACTCCGCGTAATCCCGGGAAAGTGTTTTCCACCGCGCCAATTCATCGACATCGGGATTCAAATACGAAGCCGTGAGGGTGCGAATGCCTTCCTTATCCTGCCCGATCTCGCTCCAGGTTCTCCAGAGCTCGGGCCATTCCTCAAACCGGACAGCGCTCTGCTGATGCCAGTCCGCGTACAAATTGAAATATCCCACCAGCCCCTTCATGAATCGATCCCCTCGCGACCACATGGATCGCGGCAGGATACTGAACCGGTCGTAATCGAAGTCATTGGTCGTGGAACTGGTCAGCGTAATCAGAAACGGCACGACCATGGTGATGCCCATTACGATGAGAAGACCGTAGATGGAAAGAATGGCCACGCGGCCTTTCAGTGTCTTTTGACCAATTTGGGCGATGATAGGCACTAGTCCCAATCCGCTTTTTTGAATTCAACCCGCCTTAGAAACCGAATCTGAACGTATGTGAACGCAATAAGAACCGCGCCCAGCACCCAGGCCATCGAGGTGGCGAGGCTGAAGCGCAGATTGTTGTAGGCCTCGATCCAGATTCGCATGCCCACGACCATGGTCGATTCTCCGGGCCCGCCGAATGTTAAGAGAAAGATGTTTCCCATGTTCTGAAACGTGGCCACGAAGGTACCGACGAAGTTGATGACGATCAGCGGAAACAAGGTCGGCAGCGTGATGCGCCGCAGTTTGGAGAACATGCCCGCTCCGTCCACGTCGGCGGCCTCGTAGATCTCCTCGGGCACGCTCTTGAGGGCGGCAAGGTAAATGAGGCTGGCCATCCCCATGCTGGCCCAGACCGTCGGAATCACGCAGCAGATCATGGCCAGCCGCGGATCCTGCAGCCAGGTCTGCGGTGAGATGTCGAGAAATGGGATTCGATCCAGGACCCCGATGATCTGATTCAGAAATCCGTAGGGCGTGGGATCGTAGAGCATCCTCCACAGCAGCGCGACGACCAGCGCGCTGGTAACCTGCGGAAGAAAGAACAGGGTGCGGAACAATATCTTTCCGCTGGGCACTTCAGAGAGAAGAATCGCCAGGAAGATGGGCGCCAGAAACGCGAGAAGCATGTTGAGGAGCACGAAGTAGACCGTGCGCCCCATGCTCGCCCAGAAGCTACCGTCCAGGGCGAGCGTAATGAAGTTGTCCAGGCCCACGAACAGCCGGTCGCCGGCGATCCGGTAATCCTGGAAGGCCATCACCAACCCTTTCAGAAGCGGGTAATATCCCCACAGGCCGATGAGGAGTACCGCCGGGAGGATCAGCGCCCAGGGCAACCAGCCGCGGTACACGTCGCCGGTCGTTCCGGCGCGCTCCGCGACCATGGATCGTACGATCAGAACCACAAACCCGGCCATGACGGCGGCTAGGATCAGGAATAGCACCCGCGCGGCGGGCCGGTATCGTTGCAGTTCCTCTTCGCTTCGCGCAAACATGACGCCGGTATTCGCATCGCGTTCCACTTTCTTCAACGCGGACACATAGTCGAAGGACTCGCCGGTTTCCGAAAGAACCCGTCCGAACACCTGGTTGTCCAGGGCGACGCTGACGGTCATCCAGAACCCCATGAACGGCTCGGACACCGGCTTGATGATGCCCTGCTCCAACTCCTGGAAATTTCGCCGCACCGCCTTCGAAACGTCTTTCAGATAATCGTCAAATCCGAGCCGCTTCAATTCCTGGGGCGGGACAAACCGCGCGAGTCCGGACAGAACTTTCTTCTTTAACTCGGCGTCACGCACAGACCGGTCCGTCACGGCGGTCATCACCCTCCAGACCTTGTCGCGCTCGTGCTTGGGGCGGTCGCCGACCGCCTCCACCATCGTGGCGTAGTGGCTCTGCCGCTGGATCACCGGGGTTCCTTCGGGGCCGGCCGGAAAGGGGAACCAGCCCAGCAAATCGGGATCGAGCCCGGCTTCCCGTCCGATATCCCCGAGATCTCCGATGCCCCAGGTCAGCATGGCGACTTCGCCGCGTCCCAGCAGCTTCCACATATCGTAGCTTCGCTGTTGCGATCCCGATCGCGCCACGCCCGATACCACGTCCTCATTCGCGAATTTCACCGTGCGGCCGTCAAAGGCTACAGTGCCTCGGTCCAGGTCCTCCCCGGACAACGAGATCGGCTCCCCGGAGACCGGATCGGTGATCCACTTTATCCATCGGAGCTTGTAATAAAATTCCGCCGCGCGAATTCCTTCCTCCGATGCGAAGTTGGCCCGCCAGGTTGGTTTCACCGCGGTGAGGTCTTCGCCCGATTCCGTGACGAACGTGGTGGCTTCGGCGGCGAACGTGTGGTCCTGTCCCGTCGACGGATTTCTCCGGATTTGAACCACCGGATCACCGCCGGTCGACTGCAGCCAGGGAAGCCATTGCCAGCCCCAGGGCAAGAGGGACAGACCTCGCTGCCCCATTTTGATCACCGACCCGGGAACGTCCTTTTTGGGATCCGTGAGTTTTTGACACCAATACACGAACTGGTCCCAGGTCTGTGGCGGGTTTCCCGGATCGAGACCGGCGGCACGGACCATGTCCACGCGATAGATCACGGCAAAGTAATGGGTATAGGCCTGGGGAATTCCGTACACTTTCCCGTCTACCGTCGCGATCTGGCGGTTCAGCGGCGGGATCTCCTTCCACCGCTCCCACGTTGCTTCGTCCTCATCAATCAGGCCGTTGCCGTCCGCATCCTCGCCGATCCACTCGTTCAGTGGATAAAGGAAGCCCTGATCGATATCCGTGCGAATAATGTGGACCCATGACTCGATGATATCCGGCGCGGTTTTTCCCGCGATTGCCATCATCAGCGACGCGCGTCCCGGTCCTGCGCGGCCGCTGCCCCCCGCGGGAAGAGAAAGGCCGCTCCACTGCGTGATCCGGATCCCCGGATCTTCCCGCATGAGCTGAACGGAGCGCATGGTCGTGGGGCGCTCCGGGTTGGATGGATAATAGAATCGCCCGTGGACGTTGACCTCCACCGGACCGGGTGTTTCTCCGGCCCCCGGCAGGGCAAAGGCGAGGCAGAAGAGCCCCAGCGCGGCAAAGAGTAACCGAGTCGTTTTCATTCACCCTAACATTACGGTGGCTTCACCGGCGCAAGGGTCAATGCCGTCGGGAGCGTAACGCTTAATTTCTTCATTATTTATGAGACTTCGGACAACGATTACGCGCGACGAGTACGGTTGACGAGTAGAAGATCCAACTAGTAATCCGTACTCGTCGCGCGTATTCGTCAACCGACATCCTCTTCATCTTTTCTCTTTATCGATGAAGAGGAGGGATAAAGAGGAGCGATGAGGAGTCAGATTCATCGAAAAATGCGACACACTGTCACACGCCCCACTGAAACGCAACTGCGCTCACTGTATCAGGATGATCGCGCAGCAGACGATAGGCCTGCGGCGCATCTTCAACCGGTGTTGGCCGCTCGACGATGTCCTCCGTACGAAGGCAGCCGCGCCGGATGTGTTCGATAACGGCGAGCCGGTCGGCGATTTTTCGGTCCGCGGGAGCCAGTATGAGGACGCCTTCCGCTTCCGGCAGCCCTCGGGGCGGGAGCTCCATGTTTTTGTAAGCGCTTGCCTGGTATACCAGCCTCGGCCAGTAATGGGCATGGGTGTGCAGCTCTTCGAGCGGATACCCGTCGTTACCCCGCTGAGCTGCCGGCTGCCGAAGAATTGAGGCCGCCAGCCTGGCGCCCGCGCTGCTTCCAGACGCCTCGATAACGATGTCCGCTCCTCCATCTTCACAGTGAGAAAGAACTCGCTCCCGTACGTCAGGCTCGCCGCCGTTGATCGCCGCGACTGCGCCCCACTTTCGAGCACGGTCGAGACGCGACTCCTCGAGGTCGGTAACAATGACGCGGACGTCTATCATGAGCAGCCACCTGGCGGCGAATGCGCCGATCAAACCCTGGCCTACGACTACCGCGGTTTCGCCCGCCGCCGGAAAGGCGGAGGAAACGCCTCGCCAACTGATCGCCGATGTCTCCACCGTGACGTAATCCCAGGGATCGGCGCCCTCCGGGAGCTTCAAGGCCGTGCCATACCCGCTCTCCGTGGCACGGTGATGGCTTGCCTGGCCGCCCCAGAGTTGCGTAACCCCGTCAATGGGCAAAGGGTTCCGGCCGGTTACCAGTTGGCCTTCATCCCAGCCTGTAAGGTTGCGACCGATTTCGATGACTCGGCCCACCCAGGAATAGCCCGGCACCAGCGGGAATTTGCCCGCCGATTCGTGCGTCCCGGCCCAGACCCGCAACTCGGTCCCGGGAGACACGAAGCTGTAGAGCGTCTCCGCCACGATCTCATCCGGCCCGCAGGGCGGCAGGTCGAATTCGCGGAACGCGATCTCATGCGGTTTTGGGAATACGATGGCTTTTGTTTTCACGACTTTTAAAGAAACAGATCCTAGATCTTTACGCACCTTCCTGCAACGAA
>CAUZEO010000097.1:0-14836 GCA_963578625.1 Kiritimatiellia bacterium
GTGCAATGCGTTGTCGTAGCGCGGAATTTATTCCGCGTTTAGGCGTCGCGGATTTCAGTCCGCAGTGAGCAGAAAACCGGATTCGTTCGCCGCCATTGACTCCGCGCGCCGTATGTGCGGAATGCCGCACTTGCTGAACACGATGGCAGCCAGGAGATTCACCGCCAGAATTTGTTAGAAGGTGGATACATCGTGCTCCTCGATCAGACCGATGGGCATCAGCGCCGCGTTGTTGACCAGGATATCGATTCTGCCCGCGGGGTGTTTCACGTAGGACCTATTTCAATCTGCCGATTCAAGCATATCGATGGAAAGCGTCTCTGCCATCTCCAGTACCGCATCGAATTTTTCCGCGACGCGCCTCGCTTGCGCTTTCTCCTGTCCGTCTTCAATCGGCTCCCGCGCGCGGGCGACGAATGTGAGAAGGTCGTTGCAGACCGCGGCGTCCAGGAGGTTTCCTCGAAGCCGGTCGATCACTTTTTCCGGAGTGAGATCCTCGCCGTAGCGAACCTTGCCGTAGATCGTCAGGGGCGTGGCGAAAAGATTCGGGAGAATACGGCGAATCTCATGGCGGATCAGAAATTCGCTCTCGAACCACGGGATCTCCTCCGCGTAGAAAAGGAGTCGCCCCTTCATAAGCCGTCCGAACTTAACGCCTTGAAAAAAGGCGCCCATCGGATCGATCGACACCGCGCTAACTTTTTTCTGGATTGCCGCGCGGGTGTCGGATGACTCGGTGTTAACTAACGTCAAGTGCCCGTCGAGCGCTCCCCACAGCGTTTGCAGATACTCCTCCAGTTCGCTCTCGATCTCCCGCAACCTCTCCTCCTCGTAGTCCCCGGAAATTTCGTAGTGCCGGTCGATTGCGTCCAGAATACTGTCAATTACCTCCGGGTGCGGAAATCGCTCACGGGCCATTTGCAGCGCCTCGAGCTTTCCGGGCACGTTGCGTTTCTCTACCAGCGAAACGCCGGCTTGTACGGGAGGCGCGAAGTAGTGCATGTAGCGGCTATGGAGCGGGTACTTGTCTTCCCACGGACCGATATTGAGAGGGGGATCGATCCCACGCATGTACGGACCGCAGAAAGAGGAAAACTTGCTGAGCTGAAACAACTCATCCCGGTTGGTCCACTGGTGGTCGGAGAGCGAGGACTCCACGCGCGCGATCACCTCCGCATCGCCTTTGTAAAATGTCCACTGTTGCGACTCCGGGAAAAACAAGCGCGGATCCATGATCTCGGATACCGTAAAATTCACGCCCGGAAGATGCTCCAGATTGCGCGCCCACTTCGGATTCTCCCGTGCGAGTTCGGTATGAACGCGTCCCACCGCAAGGGACATGGCATTCCAGTCCCCGACCAACATCGGATCCTCGAGGATGAATCGCGTATCGAAGTCGGAGAGACCGGGGATCAGATCTTCAAATTTCCACTTGGCGGCTATCGCGCGGATCGCCGGCACCCGCTCGCTACAGCGTCGGTAGTATTCGTGGTAAAAGTCGCAGAAGTCATTCGGCGGTTTAGGCTCGAAGTTCACGACAACTGCTGAATCGAGTCGCGGATGGACTGGGCCACGTAGGCCATCTCCTCTTCGGTGGAGAGCGGGAAAACGGGGAGGGATAGAACCTGGTCGCAGGCTGTCCGTGCGATGTCGCAGCCGGAGTCATTGAAATCGACCTTGTCGTTTTCGAATGCTTCCCAATCCCATACGGCCGGATAGTGGACCGCGGTGCCGACCTCGTGTTGTTCCCGGAGATGCTTCTGCAAGGCATCGCGCGTTACACCCGCTTTGTCAGCATCGACCCGGATGACATAAAGGTGCATGGCGTGACCCTCGTCATCAATTCCGGCGGGCCGGATAATCCCGGGAATGTGGTCCAGTTGCGCGTGCAGGATCCGGGCTTTTTCCCGTTTCAGGGTATTCACCCGTTCGATCTTGGTCAATTGCGTCAGGCCGGTTGCCAGTTGCGGTTTGGTCATGCGGTAATTGAACCCCTGCGTGACCACCCGCAATTTCGGGCCGCCGTATACAAAACCGAATGTCTTCTTTTGCCTTACGATCTCCGCAAACTCCGGGTCATCAGTGGTAACGGCGCCGCCCTCTCCAAGGGTCGTCATGTTCTTGTTGGATTGAAAGCTGTAACACGATGCCTTGCCGGCTCCGCCGATCCCTTTGCCGGCCACCTTTGCCCCGACGGCATGCGCGGCGTCGTACACTACCGGCACCCCCGTTTCGGCGGAGATTGCCTCGAAACCGTTCACATCCGCGGCAAGACCCCCGAAATGAACCGGGATGATCGCCTTGGTTCGGTCCGTGATCTTCTCACGGACGCGCCTCGGATCAAGATTGAGCGTTTCCCTGTCGATGTCTGCGAATACAATGCGAGCGCCGCGCGCGCTGGCGCAGGTCGCCGAACAGATGAAGGTCAATGGCGAGGTAATCACCTCGTCACCCGGACCGACGTCGAGCGCCATCATGCAGAGATCAAGCGCGGTGCCGCATGAATTTACAGCGACCGCCTTGGTTGCGTCTTCGTGCAGGGCCAGCGCATTCTGGAAATCGTTTTCTTCCGGCAAAGGGAAGAAGTTGCCGCCGGCAGCTGCGGCTGCTTCCATGACCTTCGCCGCGGCCTCGACGTCATCCTGCTCGAACAGACCACCCAGGGCCAGAAAGGGAACGGAACGCTTCATCAATACGACCCCACCGCTTCTGCCTCCTTCCGAATCGAGTCAAAGGAGACAGGCGTGTATTCCAAGTCCTGTTCCGCGGCCAATTCTCGGACATGCCGAATCACCCAGTCCAGGGTTTGCGATCTATAGTCGCTGGTGTCTCCAAACGGATTGGTGTTGTGGCTGATTCCGATCGTGGCACGGACCGGGACGTCCCGGCGTGCCATTTCCTCCATGTTTTCCTCGATCATGGCGCGCAAAAGCTCCCGATTCTCTCCGAGTTTTGAAACCGGCGACTCAACTCGCAGATCCAACGGTTGCCGAATGCTTTCATCGTAGTAGACGTTGATTCCGACGGTCACTGGTATCTCCACCAGCGGGAGGCTGCCGCAGATCAGGTTGCTTACTTCGCTGGTGTGATGGGTGTAGCGCCAGCTTCCGGACCAGTTGGCGTGGAACTCGGGCCGGTAGCGGGTTCCCACGTTGCTGGTCCAGGTAAAGCCGAGTTCGTTGCAGATCCTGAATGTATCCCGATTTGCGCTCCCGTAGCAGGCGCGGTATCCGAGGACCTCCCGCCCAATGGAACCGGAGAGATCCTCCTTGCCCATGCGCAAGGCCTCGTGCTGTTCTTCGAACGTCATCGAGCCCAGCCACTTGGCGCGGTCCCCGGTCAGTCTTGAGTATCGAAGCCCGTTCAAGTGCAGACCAATTTCAACGCCTTCATTCGCCAATTCCCGATAGACCGAGCGCTGATGCCGCGCGACATCCGGATAGACGAACAGGGAGGTGCCTTCACCGGCGCCCAACGCGCTCATTCGCTCCACGAATCCGCGAACCGAGGCCTCCGCAACGTCCCAGTTTTCGGGCCCGTTGAAAAAGGGTTCGCGTTCCGCCCCGCCGGTGTACTCGGTATTCGCCGGCGTCTCGCAATCGATCGAGTAGTTAAAAAACAATTTCAGAGCTTGATTTCCCAGAGGTAGCTGCTGCGGTACGGGTGGTCGTTCTCGCCGGCATAAAGAAATCCGTCCGGCGTGATCGCCACGTCATGGCATTGCCACATCGGCACATCGTCGTCATCCACAACGGCATCGCCCAGCTCAAAGGTGTCGTTCGAGGGGTCGAATCGCAGGAGTCGGCACGCGCCTTGCCTTCCGGTAATGCCGTACGCGTACCCGTCGTCTCGTATGGCCAGGGACGTCAGCCTGGATGGCCGGTCTTCGATGGGCGTGCCCAGGTAGGTTGCGTCCCCCGTCCCGGTGTCGATCCGGAAGAGGGACCCGTTGCCGCCGGACGCGTAGAGGCAGCCTGTCCCAAGGTTGAACAATCCTTCGACCTTGGTGAATCCGTACCGCCCGTCCGCCCGCGGCAACCCTTTTTCGAAGAATTGAATTCGATCTGCGTTGCGGTCGTACTTGCAGAGGCGGTTACTGTCCACGCCCGGCTGATTCTGCCACGCGCGGGTTTGGCTCCAACCCATCCAAGCGTTTCCGGCATCGTCCAGGACCACGTTCTCGCCCTGGCCCATGGAAAAGCCGCTTCCGATAAGCCCCAGATCGTTGCCTACTTCGGATTTAAGGTTAAACACACTCAAATGTTCAGGCGTGAAATGCATGCCGTAGATGACGCCGCGCGATTCATCCAGGGCGATGCTTTGAATGTACACGTGGGGGATTGGAATTCCCAGTTTTCGGGTGGTGCCACTCTCGATATCGTGCCGGAAAATTCCGCCGCCCGGCGCCTCCCAGTACCGGTCCACGTCGTGAAGCAGGGCGGTGGCGGTGTAGAGCGACCGACCGTCGCTGCTCAGCTCCATGGAACGATGGAACTTCGCGTCGTACCGGTTCGCGATCTTTGCGAAGTCGGTATCGATGAATTCGCCGGTTTCTCGATCGTACATCTTGAAAATGTCGGCATCGAAGCTGGTGATTCCGCAGTAAATGCGATTGTTCATGGGAGAATGAACCACCCCGTCAAAGCTGATCCAACCGGCACGCCAGCGTTCGTCTTCGAGAAAGTCGGCATAGTTCCACCGGTCCTCGATCGAATCGTCCCACTCCGATCCGTACTGGAGGTTTTTCAATTTCAGCGATCGAATCGTGGTACTCACCTACCCAGTCTTTTCAATACGTTGCGTGTTATCGTGGCCACCGGGGAATCCTCGCGATGCAAACCATGACACCATTCTATGGTCGCGGCATTGAACACGGTGCCGGCAAACTCGGTCTCATTAATTGAAACGACACCGAATGCCTCCGCCTCTCCACCGGTGCCGGTTCCATCCATCCGGAGGAAGCAGTCATTCACAATGACTGCTTCGGCCAGGGCCAGAATCCGGTACTGTTTGGAAACTCCATCGACGCCGGTAAAGACTGGCTTACCGTCAACAAATTCAATATCCGCAGCGTCGGCCTCCACGCCAACGATCGAGTCCTCCCGCCCGAATTCGTCTCCCGCTTGTAAGCCGGTGCTTTCGTAGATCCAATGGTCCGGATCGGTCACCCGGAAAAAGCCGTACCTTCCGTCATCCGTGATCTGCGCGTGAAACACCCCGGGTTTGTCCGTCTTGGCATGGACGAAACTGGTATACATCAACCCGATCGTCCGCTGGCGCATGTTCTCAATGTAGGGCCAAAAATCGGTTTCGGGTTGTTCGGCCGTTGGTGGGTTATTCGGATGCGGCTTCCGGCAATACATACTGCGAGAATCGTTGCGATACTCGACATCGTGAAAGAAACAGTTTCCAGCGAACATCAAGAGGTTGCCTCCGCTCTGTACAAACCTTTGAAGTTGTTTGCATTCGCTGCGCGTATTGTACTCGTCGTGTCCGACCCGCAGGTTTGCGCGATACTTCGACAGGAGGTCCGGTTCCGCGTCGAGATCCGCGTTGATTCCGTAGTCGACGTCGATCCCTTCCTCGTCCAGCCAGGAGGTGAAGAACTGATCCCAGAAATAGAAATCGCCCAACACGTTTGGCTGGAGGGGGCGCTCAAAGCTCACCTGGTCCGCGCGCAGCCTGTCCGTCGAAATGTAATCGTAAAGACTTTTGCCGCCCACGTTGTTGTACGCCGCATAGGTATTGGTAGCAAGGGTCAGGAGCATCGGTGCGCTGGGTTCGCGGGGCCTCACCACAAACAAGATCTCCCGGATGCCCTGGCCGGTGGGGAACTGGGCAATATAGATGCCGCTTCGCCAATCCAGGGGAATCTCCAGGGTCGCCGTGACCGGCCAGTCAAACCCGTTTCGATACCCGTCATCGGGCACGGGGTGCATCTCGCCGCGAAAGTTGTCAAGTGTGGCAACGGTTTCCCGTCGAGTTCCTTCCCGCACGACCTGGATATCGTAGATGGCGCGGGAATTCGAAATGTGGAAGTCGACGGATTCCCCCTGCTTCACGCTCATGCGGCCGGGGTACCCGCCCTCCGCAACTTTCCAATAGCGGGTTGCGTCCTGTTCGTGATGAATCCAGAGGTGTTCGCGTTGCATAATTCGGCGGGGATCATGCCGGAATGTTGTGTCCATGGCAACTCTTGCGGGCACGTTCCTGGGCTGTTTTGGCTATTCCGATTGCCGAAGCGTTGTTACTATATGACAAAAATGATTTCTGAAGAACAAAAGACACAATACCAGCAGGAAGGCTACATGATCCTGGAGAGGGTCGTTCCCCCCGATATGCTCGAGATGCTGCGCCGGGAATGCTCGTACTTCATCGGGTACGCCGACGCGGAAATGGACGCCGCAGGGAAAGCGACCAGCGGGATCAATCACAGGGGCTTGCGATACTTCATCGCGAACAAGTATCGCTTGAGCCCTTTTCTCCGGCAGTTCACCTTCTCGCCCTTGATGGCGGAAATTGCGCAGGTTGCGCTCGGGCCGGATATATTTCTCTTTAACGAACAGTGGGTTGTCAAGGGAGCGGAACGGGGGATGCCGTTCGCCTGGCACCAGGACTCCGGCTATGTGAAATTCAGCGATTCGAAGACTTCGCACCGCCCATACCTTAGCTGCTGGGTCCCGCTCGACGACGTGAGTCAAGCAAATGGAACCGTGTTCTTGCTGCCGCATTCCAGGGGAGGCACGAGCCATACGATTTTTGATCATGACCAGGAAGAGGGAAGCAATGACCTCGTGGGCTACACCGGGGACGATCCCGGCATCGTGATCGAAGTGCCGGCGGGATCGGTGGTGGCTTTCTCGAGTTACAATTTTCATCGCAGCGGGCCAAACGCATCGCCGAGTCTGCGCCGGGTATACCTTCCCCAGTACAGCGCGGCGCCCATGATGAAATCCGATGGCAGCGAAAGATGGGCGATGGCTGTGCCTTTTGTGAAGGACGATAAAATCGTGTACGATGCGACGGAAGATACGGCCGAGAAGTATGGTGGGCATCCGGGAACTCCCGCGAGTGGACATTGAGTTTGCACACTGCGTTTCCATTAAGCTCCTGCTTCATCATCGTGGACTGGCCACTTACTTTCCCGAGAAGGCACCGGTGGCAGAGATTGATTGCATCCTGCGGTCAGGAGTTTCAGGTAGCACAGCCCCTAAAAAAGCGTGCAGCATCCGCAAGGAGCCCGGGATGCGCGATAAAGAGGGTGACGCACGGTTTCTCTCAATTCGGGCTCCTGTTCTTTGCTTGTCTTCGGTAGGGCTTCGCAACCTAAAGATCCCACCCGCAAGGGGAGGGGATTTCAATCGCCGGCGTGGCGAACCTAATCTGCTAGGGGCTTTGCAACCTAAAGATTCCACCCGCAAGCCGAAGGCCCCGGCTCAGTCGGGGGGGGCGGAGATTCCCTGTCGCTCCAACCATTGGAAAATTTACACAACGCTGGAATGTGAAGTCTTCCACCCCCGATCCAAGTAAAAACCCTCTTCGTTTATTTCAGCAATCATTCAATCTCATCTGGCGCCGTGCCTGGGACCGTGACTACGTTTTTCAGGGCCGTCGATTTCGGAGCTATCAGCAACTCCAGGAGTTTTGCCTGCTGGACAATCTGGAACTGGCGCAAGAGTTGAACAACTCCCCCCTTGGTCCTGTGCCTGCGATGTACCGATTCATTGAACTGGCCTCAGTGCACTTCGCCAAATCCCCGCCCGCAAGGAGTGGAGATTTTCAATCATGGGCCCGCAACGACATCACTCTTTGCATCGTTGGGGTGAAATCCGCAGTTCCTGGACGCGGGGTGAACTCCGCGCTACGCTCGGGATGCTTACGGTACGACTACGATGCGGTAGGTCTTGTTGCTGTGGTAGCCGTTGGGATCGAAGGTGGTTTCGGTCTGGCCGAGGCCGTGGATGATGACGTTCGCGGCAGTCCAGTCCACGTCGTTGGTCGAGTACTCCAACTGGTAATTCGTTCCATTGTCGCTGTCGAACATGAAACCCGTCACGTCGTTTACGAGGCCGGTTGAAATCGCCACCCCGAGTTCGGGTGGGACGACGACAATGCAATCGCCGTTCGTGCAGACCAACGCGGAATCAACGAAGTACCGGGAGGAACTGAAGGCATGACCGTCCGTGCCACTAGTTCTTAACCGCACCCGGTTAAACTCGCCAACCGTCGTGAGTCGAGTGAACGACCGTAACGCCGTCATGGAGCCGGTATGGTCCGAGCTCACCGTCCACGTCGTCGTCGCAAAATCGTACTCGATGCGGAACGTAAAATAGTCCGAGTCCAGACTCGGGGTGTTGAGCGGGAAAAATGTCGGCGGAGGGCCGTCGTCATTTTGGACCTCTGTGTCCGGAAATTTATACTCACGGAATTCCAATTGGGTGGGACCATTGATGCTGGTATACAACCGATGAAAATCACCCGCGGCGGCGCCTTCGTTTCTGATTTCTATGAGCAGGCTATTCAGGGGTGAGTTCAACCGCAACACGGTATCGAACGTAAATGTCTGCAGCGTGGGATCGGTCATCGATACGGGGGGGATGTTTATCTGGATTTCTGCACCAGGAGTCGATGATAATGTGCCGTCGTAGCCGAAGACGGTGCGGGAACCGGTCTCGGTATCCACGCCCGTGGCCGTATTGCCGTGCGATGTCGTAATCTGGCTCAAATCGTCAAAGTCGTCGCTATACAGGACGGCGGCGGGGGCCGACGTGTGGCCCGCGGCGATTACGAGGGTGATACCTGCAACTAGCGTTATCTGTTTTTTCATTAAGTTCATGTTCGTTCTCCTATGGATAATTCCGATGACGGGACGTCCGTTACTCCGTCGAGGCCTTATGGCAAAGTTACAACGCGATATTTTTTGTTCGGGTCGACACCGGTAGGATCGAAGGCGGTCTCGGTCTGGCCGAGGCCGAGGATAGTGGAGTTCGCGGCAGTCCAGTCGACGTCATTGGTCGTGCACTCCAACTGGTAATTTTTCCCATTCTCGCTGTCGAATGCGACGCTCATCACGTTGTCGACGAGACCGGTCGTGACCACGATCGGGGGCGGCGGGGCTCCTGTTGTCAGGCAGACGGTTGCGGAGTCGACGAAGTACCTGGTGGAACCGAAGGCCTGGCCGGCCGCGGCACCGAGTCTGAGCCGCACCCGGTTGAACTCCCCGACCGTCGAGAGTCGAGTGAACGACCTTATCGCCGTCATCGAGCCGGTATGGTCCGAGCTCACAGTCCACGTCTTCGACGGAAAATCATACTCGATGCGCAACGTAAAATAGTCCGAGTCCGAATTAGTGAATGGGAACGGTGTTCCAAGATGGCCGTCGTCACCTTGCGCTAGAGTGTCCGTCACTACATATTCGCGGAATTCCAGAAAGCCGGGACCATTGATGCTGGTATACAACCGATGAAAATCACCCGGGTCACCGCCTTCGTTTCTGACTTCTACGACCAGGTTATTCAAGACTGAGTTCACCCGTAACACGGTATCAAAAGTAAATGTCACGTTGGTGAGCGCGGTCATTGACACGGCGGGGAAGTTTACCTGGAATTCTGATGACGGAACGGTCGAAAGGGTGCCGTCGTGGCCGAAGACCGTTCGGGAACCGGTTTCGGTATCCACCCCCGTGGCCGCTCCGCCGTGCGTGGAGGTCGCTTGACTGAGGTCGTCGAAATCATCGCTGTAGAGGATGATGGTGCCGGCCAGGGCCTGACCGGCCGCGATCCCAACGGTGATTATCGTAAGTATTGCGAGACGGGTCTTTTGCATGCTCACTCTCCCTTTCTGATTTTTACTAGGCACGGCGCTGACTACAACCGGAAAACGGTAAAAAATAACCCCAGCTTCAACATTACCACACACTCCCGGGAACTACAAAAAATGGTTCTTTTTTTTGGCAGGGATCGAGGGAATGATCTCAAGACCTGGCTATTCCGCATCCCGAAAAATCCGCCATTTGCGGTATTCCTCCATGACCCAGCCCTTCCCCTTGAATCTGTCCACCACCATGCGGAGGTTCAATTTGTATTCCGAACCAACTTTGGGTTCGTGGATGATCATTTGGAAATCCCAGGGATTCCAGCCATTTTTAGTCTTCGTCTTTCCCGCGTACATTCCGAGATCATGGTCCGTGTCGAACATGACAATGTAGGCGTGATCGCGCCAGACAGCGTAGTAGAAGGGCTTCGCCCAGCGCCGCGGGTCCGTGGTTCCCATGGTATGCCCCTGCATCGGCCCGGGAAACTTCAGCGGGACCCGGGCCGTTCGGCCGTACACCATCTGCGTTCCGTCGGTTTCCAGCCATTTCGGCTCCTCCGCCTCCGGGGTTTCATAGCCGAGGAACTTGGCGTGCGGATCTTCGGGCGCCTCCACGTAAGTGGCCCAGAAGACGCCCAGCCATTCGTTGGGGAAGATCTCCCTGCGGGGGATGCAGCGAAACGACATGTCGATGATGTTCGGCGCGCGGACGGCGAATTCCGTCCAACTCTCGACCTGAAAGAACTTTGTGGGAGGTTGGTGTAATAGAAAGCGGGAGTCCGACGACTGCTTGAACTCCATGGGAGAACGGCGAGGATCGAATAGGATCTCCGGTTTCTTCCCGTCCTCGTCCGTTCCGTTGATATAGTGTTCGAGATTCAGGCCGGCAAGCTGCCGCCCGATCATGCTCTCCTGCATCCCCGCGGGCACCAGGGACCAGAGCCCGTTGAAGCCGGGGGCATGTTCATCCGGCCCCGCGGCATTGTCGCCGAGCACACCATGAAATGCGCGGGTACGGAATTCCGCGGAATGCATCTTGGCTCCTTCCGGGCTCTTGTTGTCTGATTCGTTGGCGATGGTAGGGCCGGTCGGAAGAGAGATCGCGGTAAAGACCCCGGCAAATATCGAATTTCGAATATTCAATATCGAATATCGAAGGGAACGGATTCTCTTTCCTTCGATATTGGGAATTGAGAATTCGATATTCGACATTTCACTCAACCTGGAAAATGAGTGGGGACTTGAATACATCTATCCACAATAGTGTAAGGTGTATCAAAACGCCATTCCATAGAGTCGCCCTTCATAATCGCCGATGAACAGACCGTTACCGCTCAGGATGGGCGCGGCGAGGATGGGGGCATCGAGGGTAAGCCGCCAGAGCTCTTCCCCGCTCCCGGCTTCGAAGCACCTGATGTTGCCGCCAGTATCGCAGACGATCAGCCGGTTGCCGGCGCCCAAGGGCGCGGAGAAAGCGCCGAGGGGCCGTTCGCCGAGTCCCCATTTGGAGCCGGTGTTGCCGCTGAAGTGGTAGCGCGCAGGTTCCTGGGGTGCGCTCCACAAAACACTCCCCCCATCGCTCAGGTCGTAGGCAACGATTTCATCGTGATAGGAAACAAAAGCCCGGCCGCCCCACAGGGCGGGCGTGGCGCTGCCCGCCGCGTGTTGAAACCAGTGAAGGGCCTCTCCTGGGTGTGCGGGATCTACCGTGATCAGTCCGTTTGCCACGGCATAGATCCGGCCCTCGTACAGCACCGGAGAGGCGTGCCGGTGCATCGGGTGCATGTGGGGCCGCGTTTGAACAATCCGGAGATCCTTGCCGCTCTGCTTTTCTACCGATTGGACCTGGCTGCACCCTTCGTCTACGGCGTTGAAGGGCCGCTGGTGAAAGACCCGGTTCCCCGCCACCAGGGGACCGGCATTCCCCGGCCCCATGTAGGTGAACCCGTTTGGCGTAGCGAGAGCTCTCCACACCGTGTCGCCCTTCGTTGCATCCACCGCGTACATCTCCCAATTGGCGCCGCAATGCACGAGGCCGTCGTCAACGACAGGCCGGCAGGCAATCGGCATGTTGTCTCGGTTGTTCCACTGCCAAAGCGTCGTACCGGTTTGGGCGTCCAGGCAATAGAGGCTGCCGGCGCTGGTTCCGCAGTACGCGCGATGGTCATGGAGCAACGCGCCTCCTTCCACGCTTCCATCCACTGCAGTGGTCCAGAGAGATTTTCCGGTGACGGAATCGAAGCACTGAACACTGCACTGATCGACGCGGCCACGGGTCATGGTGGTTGCCACCAGGGTTCCGTCCTTCAAGGCCAGCGCGCCGACGCCCAACCGTCCGGGCAACTGCGCTTCCCACGCCAGGCCGGGCGGGACATCCGACAGCGGGTCGTCGGTTCCCCGCGACCCGTGGGGGCCGCGTTCATCAGGCCAATCCGCTCCGAGTTGAATGGTTCTGCCAAGCGGAGGACCGGGAGCCGGCGATCGTCCTGGCGTATGGGTCTTGTAGGGGTGGAAATCGCAACTGGCGACGCCGTCTTCGTTGCAGGTCACTATATTATAAGATAAGGGCGATGTATCATGCGGGCGGTCATCACCGGTGATCGTTGCGAACGGGATCCCGCCGTACCCTCCGGCGTAACTGCACTGCACATGCCCGAAGAGTAGAAGTTTCACCGCATGATGCTCCAGGGCCCACAGCAGTTCCTGCCCCCGGTGAAACCGGGAGATCCCTATGGGATCGTCGTGGAGCAGGACGACCAGGGGCATAGTTTTCGGAATCTCAGAGAGCAGCGCCCGGACTCGGTCCATGGTGTCGGCGCTCATGCAATAGGCATGGTGGGTGTGCTCGTAGGTTCGGTAATAGCGATCGATGGCGAGAAAGGCCCAACCCTCGTGGGAAAACCAATAGGTCCCTTGCCCGTAGATATCCTGATACTCGTCATCGGTGAGAGATGCGTCATGATTGCCTCGCACGTGATAGTAAGGAATCTCCAGTTCCCGACTGATCCTGTTGCACAGGCGCTTGAAGCGCCGATGCTCCTCCACTTCCTGGTCGCCGTTTACAAAATCCCCGGTATGGACGATGAAATCGATCCTGTGCGCAGCGCATTCCCCGGCAAAAGCGGTGAACACCCGGTCGCGGACTTCGCGGGGAGCCTCGGAGGTCGGCGCGTAGAGATGAGAGTCGGTCATCTGGGCGAAGGTGAAGGACATCGGCAGTCTTCTAATTCGGAGGTGGCCTACGGCTGGGAGAAATTGTTCGGACTCTGATCGTCAAATAAGGTTTCAGGTGTTAGGTTTCAGGAAAGATAATATGTTGATGAAGGAAGAGTCCAATTCTGCGATGGGCATCAGAGAATGTCCAATATCGAATACTCAATGTCGAATTTTCAAGGTGGCGGAAACTGCTGATGAAACAAACACGCGGAGCAAATCCTTCGACATTCGAGATTTCCGATACAGGTCGGGCTTCCCTCAGAGGCCAGCCTGATAGCTGACAGACAATAAATAGCACTGCACGATAAAGTGCTCGAGACATGTCCATCGTTTCATGAAAAGGTACGACCTATGAAAAACCACCGATTCGATCATATTCATCTCGCCGGGGATTGGTCCCCCCCGTTTCATGATCCCAGCCTGTCTCTGGAGGAAGTGGCGGATCGCACCGCGACCGCGATGGTGGATCTGGGCTGCACCGCTATGCCCCTGAATTATCTCACCATCCCGTATCATCCTCTTCTCTACCTGTTCCCTGATGAAGTGTACCTGTTTTTCGGCTCCTACGGCGCTTCGCTGGATATGTTTGCCGAAACCTCCTACAGCATCGGTATCTGGCCGCGTTGGTTTCTCAATGAGAACCTGCAACGACTTCGCGTGATGGGACAGGCGGCGGATCGGCATGGTCTGACCGGCCTTCTGTACATGTGCGAACCCCGCATGCAGCATCCCGCCCTGTTCGAGCGGCATCCCGCCTGGCGTGGACCGCGAGTGGACAATCCGGGCTGCAGCAAGACTCCTGTCTACGCACTGAACACGGACATTCCCGAGGTTCAGGATTACTACCAGCAGTTGCTCCGCACGGTGCACCAGGCTGCCCCCGGCATTCGCGACATCGTGCTTTTTTCCCAGGACAGCGGCGCCGGTTTCGGGTACGCGAACCATCTCTACTGTGGACCCAACGGGGGACGTACACACTCGAAAAAATCCGTCGCCCAACGGGTGTTCGACTTTTGCGCCGCTCTTCGCGACGAAGGACGAGTCAGGCAGCCGGATTTCGAAGTCTCTCTGACCACCAGTTTCAGCGACGAAGAATTAGAACATCTTTATGCGGACGCCCCGGAGGGGGTTCACACCGCCGTACGCGGTCCCGAGTCCTGGACCGGTGGACTGGAGGACCAATGGGCTTTGAACCAGTGCGGGCCGGAACGGCTTGGCAAGATCGGGTTCGATGCGGCGCGTGAGGAGCGTATTGCGACCTTCCAGGAATACGTGGAACAGGTGAAGCGGGCCGGGCGGAACATCCGCTGCATGAGCCAGGCGCCCCATGATCTCTACTTTCAACTCACCATGGTTCCCGAACCCTGGGAGCAGTTGGAAATCCTTCAGCGCTACGAGGCGTGGGGCGCCGACCGGATTTTTCTGCGGGGCTACATGAATCTGGCAGGAGAGGTTCCCTTCGACATCAACCAGGCCGCCCTGTCGCGATATCTGGGAGATGGTGAAGTATCCCCGGAGGCGGCGGTTCGCGACTCGTTGGCGGCGTGGGTGAAGGACCCGGTGGTGGCGCCCCTGGAGAAGGCGCTGCGACATGTGGAGAAAGCGGTTCGCTTCCGTCCACATTACTGCACATTTCCCGAGAAGTCGTTTCCCCTGTTCCCGGGTCCACTGGTTCCGGACCCCGACCGATTGTCGGACAAAGAGAAGTCTTATTACTGGAACGTCTTTCACGACACTGTGGAGCAGATTCGCGGGCGCAACACCTGGATACCGATGATGAGCAGGGCTCGGGCCGTGTTTGTTCTCC
>CAUZEO010000098.1:0-14686 GCA_963578625.1 Kiritimatiellia bacterium
GATCTTGCCCTGGCTCGCCGGAATTGTGGCGGGCATCGGCGAACGGGTCCGGTTTTATCGGACGATCATGGTCAACGAAATCAACAGCGACTACATCCGAACCGCGCGGGCGAAGGGGGTAGGGGACAGCGGGATTCTCTTCAAGCACCTGTTAAAGAACGCGATGATTCCAATCCTGACCGGTGTGGTGATGGCGATCCCCTTCCTGTTCCTTGGATCCCTGTTGACGGAATCGTTTTTCGGGATTCCCGGTCTGGGTCGCCTGGCCATCGAGGCGATTCAGAACAATGATTTCCGGACGACTTCCGCCATCGTGTACATCAGTGCTCTTCTATTTATCGTTGCCAATCTGCTGACGGATATCAGCTATACGATCGTAGACCCGAGAGTACGCCTGCAGTGAGCGAATTTATTCCCATACCGGTGGTCATTGCGGCGGCTGAATTTCACCTGATCCAAAATGTGATTGCGGCGATTCTCCTTCTTTTGGCCGCCTGGGGGTTGGTTCGGGTTTTCCGGCACCCGTTTTGGGGTGTTCGCATTCGCGGGGTTTTTCGAATGGGTTCGGCGGTCGTGGCGTTGGCGGTTATCTGTGCTTATCTACTGGTTGCCTGGACGGACGCGGTATCGTGGAAGTCACCGGCAGGAGAAGTTGAGAGCCAGTATTCGTTTCAGGCAGGGCAGCCCAGGAGTCTTTTCGACCGCTTGTTTTCGGCGATTACGGGAGTGCCGGAATACGCGTACAAGGAAGACAGCTATTCCGCGCCGCTTGCCGCCGTCGAGTTTGTCGATAAAGACCGTCCCCTGAAATTCCGGCACCTGCTGGGTACCACGCAGACCGGTCACGACTCGCTGTACTCAACCTTGAAAGGGTGCAAGCCCGCGGTGGTCATCGGCACCTTGCCACTATTATTCGCGATTCCCCTCGCGTTGCTGTTCGGAGTTGCGGCAGGGTTTTTCGGTGGAAGAACAGACGACCTGGTCGTTTATCTATATTCCACGATTGCCTCGATTCCCGGCATCCTCTTTCTTTTTGCGCTGATTGCCGCATTTGGCAAAGGGCTGCCGCAAATTGCATTTGGACTGGGGGTGACCGGCTGGATTGGCCTGTGCCGACTGGTGCGGGCGGAGACGCTGAAACTTCGGGAGTTGGAGTACATCCAGGCGGCCACCTGTCTCGGCGTGTCGCGGGCGCGGATTATCTTCCGCCACATCCTTCCGAACCTCATGCACATTGTCATCATTACCGCCGTGCTCGCGTTCAGCGGACTGGTCCTCGCCGAAAGCGTCCTCTCCTACATCGGAATCGGACTTGATCACAGTTGGGGCGCAATGATTGATAATGCCCGCGGGGAGATTTCCCGGGAGCCGCCCATCTGGTGGAACCTCGTCTACGCCTCCATCGCGCTCTTCGGGCTGGTATTGTCCATGAATATCGTGGGAGACGCCATTCGTGATGCATTGGATCCAAGGGTTTCTACAGCGGAGTAGTATTTGGTTTTTAGTAAAATGAAGATAACGAATCAGAAACCCGCACCCCGCACCCCGCATGAAATTCTGAACGGTTATGCTTGAAATAAAGGATCTTCGAACTCACTTCAACGTTCCCGGCGGGCGGGTTGCCCGGGCTGTGGATGGAGTGTCGTTGCACGTTGATCGTGGTGAGACGGTTTGCCTGGTTGGCGAATCGGGATGCGGAAAATCCGTCACCGCGTTTTCCATCATGCAATTGCTGCCGCGCAACGCGATTCATCCGACCGGTCAGATTCTGTACGAAGGGAACGATATTCTGAAAATGAGCGTGGATCGGCGCCGGGAATTTCGTGGAAATGAGATTTCGATGATATTCCAGGAGCCCGGGACCAGTCTGAATCCCGTTTTTTCGGTGGGACGCCAGGTGAGCGAGGCATTGGAGATTCACCAAGGGATGTCCCGGAGGGAGTCCAGGAAGGAAGTGATCGGGTTGTTCGGTGAGGTAGGGATTCCCAATCCGGAAGCGAGATACCACACATTTCCTCATCAAATGTCCGGCGGAATGAAACAGAGAGTGATGATTGCGATGGCATTGGCGTGCAATCCGGAGTTTCTGATCGCCGACGAACCGACAACCGCTCTTGATGTCACCATCCAGGCACAGATCTTGAAGCTGATTCAAAACCTGCAGAAGGAACGCAACATGGCGGTGCTGCTGATCACCCATAATTTGAGGGTCGTCAACCAGATCGCCGACCGGGTGATGGTAATGTATGCTGGACGGATCGTGGAACAGGCGGATCGCAGAACCCTGTTCTCAGATCCGAAACACCCCTACACGCAGCAGTTGCTGAAAGCCATTCCGGGCGCGGAAATGCGGGGGAGCAGCCTGGAAGAAATTGAGGGCAAGGTACCTCCTGCAACTGCATTTCCCGACTTCTGCCGATTCTCGGACCGATGCCCGTCCTGTTTTGAACCTTGCCGGGTGACCGACCCGGTCCTGTTCGAGGTTGGCCGGGACCATGACGCGGCGTGCCTGCTTTACCAGGGGAATCCCCGTGCCTGAAGCGCCCCTTGTTGAAGTCCGGGACCTGAAGACCTGGTTTCCTGTTCGGAAGGGCGTGTTGCAGAGGGTTCATGCCTGGGTCCGGGCTGTCGACGGCGTTTCTTTTTCAATTCCCAGGGGCAGCACGCTCGCGCTCGTGGGAGAGTCGGGCTGTGGCAAGACCACGGTGGGCAAGAGCATTCTCCGCCTCGTAGAACCCCAGTCCGGCCTCATTCGTTTCGACGGTAATGATTTGTTGTCGTTAGACCGCGGCCAGCTCCGAATGTTGCGCAAGAGATTCCAGATTATCTTCCAGGATCCTGCCAACTCTCTCGACCCAAGAATGCTGGTGTCCGATATCGTGGGGGAGGGAATTCGAAGTTTCGGGTTGGCGAGCGGGGAGCAGGAAATTCAACAAAGGGTGGAGACCGTGCTGGACCGTGTAGGGCTAGGGCGCGACACCATGTTTCGGTATCCGCACGAATTCTCCGGCGGGCAGCGGCAGCGGGTATGCATTGCCCGGGCGCTCGCCGTGGAACCCGACTTCATTGTTTGCGACGAGGCGACCTCGGCTTTGGATGTGTCGGTGCAGGCCTCGATTCTCAATCTGCTCAAATCGCTCCAGCAGGAAATGGGTCTCACCTATTTGTTTATCACCCACGACTTGAGCGTGGTTGAGTATCTCTCGGACCGGGTTGCCGTAATGTACCTGGGACAGATCGTGGAAGAGAACGAAACCGAGACCCTGTTTGATCATCCGAACCATCCCTACACCGAAGCACTTATTCGGTCCGCGCCGAGTCTCGATCTCGATCACCGGGATTTGATCTCGCTGGAAGGGGACGTGCCATCGCCAATGAATCCCCCCGACGGATGCCGTTTTCACGCTCGCTGCGCAAAGCGGTTCGAGCCGTGTGACAACCAGTCTGTACCCACATATGATGTTCCCGGCGGAACCAGCCGCTGTTTCCTCTGCGCACCGGATCCAGACAACACGTAATGGCATATCCCGCGGCATGGCACCTCCGGCCCGTGTCGGAACAACAACGGGAGAAGACGAATTGAGCACACGGCGGGCGGGGACGGTTCCTCTCGGGCGCTTCTTTTCCTGCAGACACCGGCCGGAGGCGCCGTGCCACGGAGGGGGCTCGAACTCCTTTTTGCCTAATCGTCAGTCCCGGGGTAGGAACTGACCCTGTTTCTAAATGCGGGAGCGTTTTCATAGCGCATCTGGAAGAGAAAACAGGCAAAAAAGTCAACTACTTGAAGCTGGACTCCCCGGAAGATATGTTGCTGGCGTTGACGCAAGGACGTTTTCACGTTTCCGGACTCAATACCGGCGGGGGTCCCCATCGCAGTCAACGATTGCGGATTCGTTCCTTTTTGCACTCTCGGGAATGAAGACGGCCATATCAGTTACACCCGCAAATCGCCGGGGCACGACGCTTCAATTCGTGGAGTAGCCAACGGAACGTACGAGGCGGCAGCGATCGAAAGCGACCTGCTGAAACGAGCCACTAGTCGCGGAGACATTTCCCAGGACGATGTACGGGTTCTTTACGAGTCGGAGCAGTTCGTTTCCGCCGCGATCGGACACCTCTGCAACTTGACGCCGGCTCTGGCGGAATCCGTTCGCGCTACCCGTAGCGCATTTCAAAGGTCGTTCCGGTGCTCTGCGCTCTTCCTGGTTTTGCCGGGATTACGATTCCAGCAGTTTCACGAATGCGGCTTCATCCAGGACTTTCACGCCGAGCTTTTTCGCCTTTTCGAGTTTGGAACCCGCTTTTTCGCCCGCCACCAGGTAGTCGGTCTTTTTCGAGACGCTGGAACTTACCGTGCCGCCGGCCCGGCGAATCATTTCCCCGGCTTCGTCCCGTTTGAGGGTGGGAAGTGTCCCGGTGAGGACAAAGGTCTTGCCTGCGATCGCGCCGTCACCGCTGGAAGGGGGAGGTGCGGAGGTTCGCTTCATGTTCACGCCGGCGGCACGCAGGCTTTCAATGATCGCGCGGTTTCGTTCGTTCTGAAGAGTTTCGTAAATACTTTTCGCCACGATCGGGCCGATGTCCCGAACGGCCTCCAGGTCGTCGGCGGGCGCCTCAGTCAGATGGTCAATCGATTCGTAGTGTTGCTCAAGAATCTGCGCCGAACGTGACCCCACGTGCCGGATCCCAAGGGCGAAAATGATCCGCCAGAAATCGCGTTTTTTGCTCGCCTCGACTCCGGCCAGAAAGTTCTCGGCAGACTTCTCCGCCATGCGCTCCAGTGCCGCAATGTCTTCGAGCTTCAGGGCGTAAATATCCGCCGGGGTTTTCACCAGTTCTTTGTCAACCAGTTGTGTGATCAGCGATTCGCCGAGACCATCGATATCCATAGCGCCACGGGATGCAAAATGCAGGATTGCGCTCGTGATCTGGGCGGGACATAAGCTGTTTTCACACCGTAGCGCGACCTCTTCTTCTCGCCGCGCCGCAGGCGTTCCGCAGACAGGGCAGTGATCGGGTAGATGGAAGTTTTTCTCCTTTCCTGTCCGCTCCTCCTTGATTACCGAGACGACGGCGGGGATGATCTCCCCCGCTTTTTCTATAATTACCCGGTCCCCAATGCGAATGTCCTTGCGGTCGATTTCATCCTGGTTGTGAAGCGTTGCGCGGCTCACGGTGGTGCCGCTGACAAGCACCGGCTCCAATTCCGCAACCGGAGTAAGCACGCCGGTTCGGCCTACCTGGACGGTGATATGCAGGAGCGTCGTTACCGCCTGCTCGGGCTCGAACTTGTATGCAGCGGCCCAGCGCGGACTTTTCGATGTGGCCCCCAATTCCTCGTAGTACGACCGTTCGTTGACCTTGATCACGCCGCCATCCATCGCAAATTCGAATCCGTGACCAGCCGCCTCCAGCTCATCAAGCGCTTCGAGGATCGATTCGATATTCTCGCCATTCCAGGTTCGCACAGGAGCCCGCAGCCCCCACGAGGAAAGCTGTTCCAACCAGGATTCGTGCGTGTCAAATTCTATACCGGCCAACTCTCCGGACGCATAAAAAATCGCATCGAGCGGCCGCCGGGCTACCTCGCGGGGATCGAGCTGTTTCAGGGAGCCCGCCGTCGAGTTGCGTGGATTTGCAAACGTTTCGAGCCCGGCTTCCTGCCGGGTTTCGTTCAAATGCGCAAACCCTTCCTTGCTCATGAAGACCTCTCCCCGGACTTCGACGACTGCGGGTGGAGTTGTGGCGTCGAGGCGAAGCGGAATGGAGCGAATGGTCTTCAGATTTGCGGTGATGTCATCGCCGGTTGTCCCGTCCCCACGCGTGGCGCCGAGCGTGAGCCGGCCGTCTTCGTAGCGGAGGGACACCGCCACACCGTCGATTTTCGGCTCGAGAAGGTAGGAGTACGGACGGTCCTCCAGCAGCTTCCTGATTCGCCCATCGAACTCCACCAGCTCATCCTTATTGTAGGTGTTCGACAGGCTCATCATCTGCGCCGCGTGCTTCACCGATTGGAAACCGTCAAGCGGTTCTCCACCCACCCTTTGGGTAGGCGAGTCCGGCTGGACCAGTTCGGGATGCGCTGCCTCCAGATCCTGGAGTTCCCGCATCAGGGCATCATATTCCCGGTCGGAGATTTCGGGAGCGGCGTTCTGATAGTAGAGCCGGTTATGCCGCCGGATTTCGTCGCAGAGTCTCTGAATCTTCTTTGCAGCCTGGGCGGACATGTAAAAATGATGACAGATCTGCATTTTCGGGGGAAGCGCGAAAGAATAGGTGGCAGGGGTATCCGACCCGTGTGCGGAGCCAACCGCCGGAGCCCAGGCACCTCTGGCACGGGCATCCTGCCCGTGCCTCGTATGCGGGCTAGGGCGCGGACACGGTGATTCGGTATAGGCGCAGTGGAGGCGTTGGGTTCGGATCGGAGAGTGTCTGCAGTCCTCCGGTTCCCGGTATATCAGTCTGCGATGGCAAATTCATCCACACTCCCCCGATCGGCTCATCGACGAACTCGAGCGTATAGACCCGACCGGTGGCAGACGTAAAAGATGTGTCGACCGCATTGCCGACTGTCAGAAATTCGACGAGGAACGTAGAGTTGACGTCCATCGGATCGGTACCCGCAACGAACTCCTGCAAGTTGGTGAGTTTGTCCATGTCGGAATCGTCATTGGGCTCCGCCGACGTCTCGTCGCCAAAGTGCAGCAGCTCCCACGTATCGGGGAGCCCGTCACTATCGTCGTCCAGATCGCATACATCGCCGTCGCCGTCCATGTCGAGGTCATCCTGGGTGGGATTCGGATCGTCGGGGCAGTTGTCAAAGGCATCCGGAGTCCCGTCACCGTCCGTGTCAGGGTCAGTGACTTTGGGCAAGATGCCTTGTTCCGGGTTCGGCTCGCCCGGAGACGCCTGTCCGGCATTGTAGGTCCAGAAGAACGCCAGGAAGGATGCGCCGGGCCCCCCGGATAGATAGATGGAAGAGTCTGATGCCGTATTGCTGTCGGCCGCGTTGACAATCTGGTCTTCCGTCGAATTGACGTTGTTGCCTTCGTAATCAACCAGGTGAACATTGGTCGACCCGGTTTTGCGGCGAAGCTGAACGGAGTCCGACGGCCCGTTCTGGATTTCGTTGCTGGTCCAGGAACCGGGCGTCCAGTCCGCTGGGTCCCCCAGCGACGGGGGAACGATGCCCATGACGAAAAACCCGCACCCATTGGTGTCGTCCGCGAACGTGAACGTGGCGTTCGCGAGATCATACGTGCTTCGAAGATCGAAGTTTTGATTATAGAACAGCAGCTCGTAGTCATCCAGAGACAGACCCGCCGGTCCCGCCAGTTCGATCCACTCGTTGGTGTCCATGCTTGGATTGTCGTAGTCCATTTCATTGATCCATGGATCGGCGCTGGGGGGAAGACAGGCGATGTAGTCCCCCGGAGTCGCAAAGCCATCCGCTGGTGTGAACAGGGTCCACTGGGAATCGATCCATGCACAGGCCGGGGACAGGACGGTCAGTTCTCGGGACGCGGAGCTATTGGGATAGGCCCATGGCATGCTGAAGTCCCCGCTTCCCGTTGCTTCCCCTACTACGCCATAGGTGTCGACCGGTGTTCCGTTGGTGGTATGGACCGCATACGCGTCATTTCCGTCTCCGGTGATGCCGCCGGTTGCAACGGCATCCGGCATAAAACCGTAGGCGGTGTCAAATGCGGCTGCTTCTTCCGCGATGGTGTAAGTTGAACAGGGAGGGAGCAATCCGCTGAGTACGATTGTCGTCCAGTTTGATTGTCCGTCATCGTACCGGCGAATTTCGAAGTCAGCGAGATCCAGGTTTTCGATTGTCGGGTTGTATAATTCGACGAAGCGTACCTGGTTGAGTGTGTCGTCGACCACTTCACTGATAACGGGGCCGTCGGTTCCGTTGGTGCACGATGCGGTACCCTCTTCCAATTGGAGATCGGCGAATACCAGGAAGTGGTCGGTAGCCGCCAGGCTGGTCCCCGAAGGAAGCGCCGAGCCTGCTTTGGGCAACCCGCCGATTTCGTCGTCCTGGGCGGAGTTGTAGATTTCTCCGGCCGGCGCGCCCTGGCTGCTGTTCAGGATTTCGCCGCTCACGAAAATGTAGTCGATTTCCGAACCGAGGCGGGGAAACGTCGCGCGGCTGGAGTTGTCTTCCTGAAATACGGTGAGGGCCGTTAGCCCTGCCGGCGCATAGCGGTCATCGGGAAAGTTGCGGTATAAAACGGGAAAGGTTACGTCGGTGCCGAGGTCGAAACAGCTCGGCCCGCCGGACGGTTCACTGTTGAACTGAAAAGTCTGCGACTGGTCCGGATCGTCGTTGAAATCTCCCAGCACGACAATATGGTCATCGCCCGGGTTGGCAAGCTGCCATGCCTGAACATCTTCTACGACCCGGCGGGCCTCAATGACCTTCCGGAATTCGTCGATTTGTGACGAAGTGCCTGCTTTATGGTGAAGGGTGTAGAGCACCAGCCGGCTGGCAGCGCCGGGTACGTTGAGGACGACCCTCAAAGGCGAGCGGGTCATTTCACCTGCTCCCGGGGGAGACATGACATCGCTGGAGGATTCGATGGGGAACCGGCTCATCACCGCCTGCCGCAGGTCACCGAAGCAGTCGCCAACGCCGCTGACTGCGCTGTTCCCATACCCTAGTTCGGCTGCGAGCGAGTTGAAATCGTTGATGCTCGAAACTCCAAGTTCCTGGAACCCGATGACATCCGCATCCGTGCGGGCAAGAACGTCACGAACCGCGTTGTAGGTCGTGGAGGCGGGAGAACCGACGCCGCCGTCATCGAAAAAATTAACATTGTAGGTCGCGACCCGGACTTCCACCGCAATCGTGCCCGGAACCGGGAGCAGGAGGGCGACGAGGGACAGAAAGATTCTTGAATTTTTTACAAAACGCATCTGGCTAGCGGGAACACAGAACTCCAAAACTCAAAACGGATAGCTCATTTTTCCACAAGATATGCAAAAGGTAAAGCGGGTATTCCGTGTAGCGGAGCCCAACCAGAACCAATGTACGCGGAACGTGCAAGGTGAGAGGAAGAATTGATCATGCAGTGAGTTCGCTCATCTCGTAATCATATTCTCTTATTCCCTTGCGCCGGCCACGGGCAAAATGACCGCGCCTCGTACTTGGGGCTTTGCTTGTGCTTCGTTACACGGGCCGGAGGCGCCGTGCCACGCCTAGGTTGCTTGCTTGGGGTTTCGCTACACGGGATACCCGTGCTACGGAATACGAACTTCGACATTCGATATTGAGAATTCGATATTCGACATTTTCCTCGCAAACCGCTTGTGCTTCTCTACACGGGGTCGGAGGCGCCGTGCCACGTACTTGGGGCTTTGGTTGGGCTTCGCTACACGGGTCGGAGGCGCCGTGCCACGATTTTTCAACGAGCCTGGGTTTTGATTCCGCCGAACAGGTCCCGAAGATTTGACAGCCTTTCCTCGTCGAGATAGGGCGGATCAAGCACGCGCAAATTCTCCGCGAGCCGCGCGGGATTGCTCATCCCGACGCAGCAACATCCGACTTCATGCGCGAGCACATAGCGCAGCGCCGCCTCCGGGATGGAATAGGGCCGCAGAAAATCAAACAGTCCCGGATTCCTGTATCGTCCATCGTCAGGCAGGCTTCCGAGTTCGACGAGACGTCTCACGCTTTCCTGCGCCGCCTCGATGCTCACCAGGCCGGATTCTTTCGATGGCTGGTTGAGGGGCATCATTACCGCCGTACCGACGTCGTGCTGTTTGCACAGAGGCAGTACGCCCTCCGCCGCTGTCTGAAGGAGGAAGTTCAGGGTCAGCATGACCACATCGAATGCACCCGTGGGGAGCGCGAGCTTCAGGATTTCGTGCGTTCCATCCTTTTCGGACAATTCGCTGATCCCAATGAAACGTACCTTTCCCTGGTCGCGGAGTTTGACCATGGCATCATAGCAGCCGTCCGTCATGAACCGGTCGAGTGTCTCCGGGGTGCGGATTCCGTGCCCGAGCAGGATGTCCAATTGATCCAGCTTGAGCCGCCGCAAGCTTGTCTCCGCGGATTCAATTAATTCCCCGGGGGATCCTGTAAATTTCGCCTCGGGAGCATATGAATCGTACGGGCAATATTTCGTTTCGACAATGACGTCGCCATAATCTTGCAGAATTTCCCCCAGCGCCTCCTCGCTGGTGCCATACCCCGCGGCGGTGTCAACGAAGTTGATGCCCGCGTCGAAAATCGCCCTGACATTGGCGTTGAACTCTTCCCGATTTGCATCCGCGCCACGAGCCGCGCCGAAAGCAAGTTCCGAGACCTGCAGGTTTGTTCGTCCTAGTCGTCTGTATAACATGAGCGGTATCCCCGTTGGGAAGCGGTGTCTATTTCAGGTAGACGTTTTAAAGTTTCAATTTTTGATTGGGAACTGTGGTGCAAATTCTTGTCTGTTAATTCTCTCAAGCCCCAAGCCCCAGTGTCTATCTTTCCACTGCCTGCTTTACCACATCCACAATTCTATCCACCGGTGTTTCGAAGGTCTGCACATCGCCGTTCGACCAGTGAACGATCACTTTGACAGGGTCGCCGCGACTGCCAAGACCGAAATGTACAGCGAGGTCATTTTGATTTCCTTCTCCGGTACCTCCCTCAACCTGGCGGACCAATTTCCAGGGCCCTGCGTGAACCAGGATGCGTGCACCGATCGATCCACGGTTTGCGTCCGGCCCTCCGTCCAGTCGAAGTTTCAGCCAGTGATTTTCGTTTCCGAGGTTTTGGAACAGCCTGGCGCCTGCCGCCAAGTCGAGATCTCCATCGTTGTCGTAGTCGGCCCACGCGGCCCCGTAGGTACTCTCCGTGATTACGCCCGCCTCGTCCGTGACGTTCTGAAACCGCCATTTTCCCACCGGTGATTCACCAGGTTTGGAATTCGGGTTGGGCATCTCGCTGAAGTCCGCCGAGGTGTTGCGGTAGAGTACGCTCTTCCCTCCCTCGTATACGGTAGTCAGGTAAAAATCGAGAAACCCGTCGTTGTCAAAGTCTCCGAGCGTGGGAGACGCAAAGGACTCCTGCCATTCCGGCGCCGCCGTGGGGCCTTGGTCGTCAAACTTGAACCCGCCGGCCGAACCGGTGTTTCTCAGGAGCTTGACCCGGTCCTGGTTTTTCGGGGGATGGCTGAAGTTGCCGACAAACAGGTCGATCAGCCCATCGCTGTCGAAGTCGCCGAAAGCCGAACTGATGGTGTGGCCCCATTGGCCATGTTCTCCGTCTCCGGCGGCGCCGTAAGCCCTGGCCTGATCGGAAAACGATCCCGTTCCGTCATTTATCCAAAGCAAGTTGGGCTGTAAACGGTAGTTGGAAACGTAGATGTCCAGATCTCCGTCTTCATCGAAATCCGCGGCGGTGACCCCCCGCCCGCGTTTGATTTCCTTCTGCTGCCAGCCGAGCTCAAACGACTTGCCCCGGAGATTATGGAAAATCACGTCCGCAAATTCCTGGTCGGGCCAAACTTCGAATCCGCTGACATACAAATCCAGCCAGCCGTCCCCATCGTAGTCCCCCCAGCACGCTCCCCGGCTCTGTTTGGGGTGGCCTTCCGGCATGGGGACTTCTTTAAAACTCTGTCTACGCTGATTCTGAAAAAGTTGCCCGGTGCTCCAGCAGTAGAGATCGAGAAAGCCGTCGTTGTCGTAATCACCCCAGATGGCGGCCAGGCAATCCGGCGGGAGTTCGGCTGCGAGTTCGAATTTCTTGCCGCCCACGTTTCGCCAGACCCCGCAAACCATGGGCGGGCGATCCTCGTAGCCAAGCGATCCCTGAAAGATATCGACCCACCCGTCGTTGTCGAAGTCTCCCCAGGCCGCGTGCGGAGCGGTGTAGGGATGCACTGTCGTGTATCCGCTCAATCCGCCGACTTCTTTGGTCACGTCGGTAAAAGCCGGTTCCGCTGCGCCGGCCCCGCAAACGCCGGCAGTCGCATGAACAAGCAGGGGAAGGACCCAGCCGGCTCGCATTCGATCTTTAATCACGCTACTCACTTTGCACCAGGCAAGCCCGCTCCGCAATGTGAAATAATTGAAACAGGAGGGCGGGTTTGTAACCCACCCCTGGAGTTTGGTCCTCGCCCCATCGCATTTCACCAACTTCGATAACAACCCTGCCTCCACTACGAAGTCCCAACAACCCATGCCCTCGCTCCGTGATGACTTGTTTTACAGCACCGCATAACTCCAAGGGGAATCAAACTCCAGAGGTTGGCCTTCCGGGCCGACCCGGAGTAAGGGGAGATCATGAAAGGAGAATGGAAAGTGCATGCGCCACGCATTCGCCTACTCATGAACTACCCTTGCACAGCTCGGGCTGGAAACCCAAGCTGCTGTGCTTTACAGCGATCCTGCGAATTGGCAGTCTCGTCCCTTCAATATATTCGCGAGACGAGGAACCACAATGATTCTAAAAACTGCCGAAGAACTTCATCGAATTGTAAAATCCATGCTGTTGGCCGCGGGGGCCGGCGAAGAGCATGCCGAGATCGTGGCCGAGCACCTTGTGGCGTCAGAGTTGGCCGGGGTCGAAACGCACGGCATCCGGCCGATCTGGCTCTATTTCAAAAACATCCGTGAAGGGCAGCTGCAGCCTGCCGCGTCGCCTGAAATTCTCGAGGAGACCGCTACCAGCGCCTTGATCTCCGGTGGCTGGACATTCGGGCACGTGGCAGCGAAGTTCGGTATGGAGATGGCGATCGAAAAAGCGGCGAAATCGAATATCGCGATCGTGTCTCTCGTGCAACTTCATCACATTGGTCGCGTAGGATTTTATGGAGAAATGGCGGCTGCCGCTGGAATGATCGGGATCACCGTCGGCGCGGGATATTGCATGTCCGGTCGCCGCGCCGCCCCTTACGGTGGGCGGGAGAGATTATTGGATACCAATCCAATCTCTATCGGTTTTCCCAACCCCTCGGAGCCGGACCAGCGGACGATGCTGCTCGACTACGCCACCACGTTTCGCGCCCAGGGCGCGCTCTTCCTGGCCAACCTGCGCGGGCAGGAAGTGTCCCCGGATTTTGTGATCGACCGGGACGGGAACCCGAGCACCGATGCCGACATGCTGGCCCAGGGAGGTTCCATGCTTCCGTTCGGTAAACACAAGGGATACGCCCTGATGATGGCCGTCGAATACATGGCGAGAATCTTCAGCGGGTCGGATGCGCATATCGACCCGAATCGCGGCTCCGATATGTTCCGGCACCAGGGTGTCACCATGATCGTGTTCAAAGCAGACCTGTTTCGACCCATGGAAGAGTATGCCCAAAGCGCATACGAGATGGCCCAGTCCGCGCGTGCCGTCGCGCCCGCTCCCGGCTTCGACGAAGTTCTTATGCCCGGTGATCCGGAAGCAAATGCCCGCGCCAAACGCCGAAAGGAAGGAATCCCGATCGCTGACGATATCTGGGCAATGCTGACCGAGAATGCGGAGAAGCTGGGAATGGATATTGGCGGGTCATAATATAGGACAACGCAAAACCGAATCGATCGCGGGGGAAATGATTGCCGCCATGAATACGCTATTCGCCTTCATCCGCTTTGGTATCCTGGTCTTGTTGTCTGCCGGAGCGCGTAATTTTGCACTACTAAGTCCGAACCGAAACGCCACCTGCGAGTTTGCTCGGTGGAGCGCGTGATTCTGCACTACCGAATACAATTGAAACGCCAGGAGCCCGAATTGCGCGAAGATGGAGCCTGCTCCCCACTCGCTCTGGATCGGGCTCTCGCGTTATCCTCTTTGGTGGTAGCGCAGAATCACGCGCTCCCCGAGTAAACCTGGAGGTGGCGGTCTTACGCCCCCCGCAACTCGAACAACCGCGCCGAGTAGGGTTGCGGGAGTTCCACCGTGAGGATCCCGTCGCTGGACGAACACGGTGCCTGGGGTTGTGCTGGATAGGCCTGCCGGACCGTGGAGAGCTTGGCGACACCGGGCGGGAGCGGGAGTTGTACGCGCTTTTCCTTCGAATCCAACCGCCACACCGCCAACCAGGCTCTGTCTGTGTCGACACGGTAGAGACCGAAGGCATTGAAGGTGTCGATCTGCTCGATGGTGGGGCGGCCCAGGGGATAAAACGGTATGGCGCGAGGGATATCCGAACGAATCCTGTCTTTATACAACGCGATCGCCTCGTGCACGGCATCGCGCTGCTCATCGCTGATGAGCCAGAACTCGCCGGCGAGATGGATGCGCATGAGAATGCTGGTTACCATGTTGAATACCGCTTCCTCCCGGTCCCCGCTTTTCAGTGGATAGGACCAGACCGCCAATTGCTCCGGCAGGATGGCGGCGGCACAACCAACCGCGACCGATGGATATAACTTGTAGTCGGTCTGGTCGGATGAGCTGCAGAGCTGGGTTCGGGAAAGCATTCCGTAATCGTTCCGCATTCCTCCCGAAGAGCAGTTTTCGAAAATGACATTCGGGTGGCGTGTACGCACGGCGTCGAACCAGTTGTAATACGCGCTCAGATGCTCCAGTGCCCCGTCTTCCGTGGAATCAGAGTCTCGATCCGTGCCCAGCATGGTCGTTCGGTTGTAATCCAGTTTCATGTACCCGAGTCCGTACTTTTCAATCACCCGGTCGAACGTCTCGTCGGCAAACGCGCGCACGTCGGGATGGCGGAAATCAAGGTGGTAGCAT
>CAUZEO010000099.1:0-14675 GCA_963578625.1 Kiritimatiellia bacterium
TACGGGGAGGCGGTTCGGCTTTTCATTGCCGAGGAGAATCATCACGCCTACTTGCTGGGAGAATTCATGGATCGTCACCGGATTCCAAGAATCTACACCCGGTGGACCGACGCCATTTTTCGCAAAATTCGCAAGTTGGCCGGACTGGAACTCAATATCCGGGTCCTGGTGGGCGCTGAAATCGTGGCGAAAATCTATTACAAGGCCCTTCGGGATTGCACAAACTCCGCCGCACTTCGCCAGATCTGTACCCGGATTCTCCAGGACGAGGTTCACCATCTTGTGTTTCAGACCACCGTGGTTTACCGGCTCCAGCGAGCCCGTTTGCGCCTAAGATGGCCTACCGCCTCTTCATGGGCGTGACCATTTTGGTCGTGTGGAAAGACCATCGTGGAGTTCTCAAGCAGGGGCATTATTCGTTTACGCGATTCGTGGGCGAAGTGCTCTGCGAAACAGAAGATGTCTTACTGCTTATGAATGGCGAGTGGGATATCGTTCATGTTCGCGCGGATGCCGATCTAATCGACAAACTTCTTCTTCGTGCGGCGGACTAGTGCGCCGTCCTTTAACAACAGAGAACGAAGAAAACTGAGAAGAGGTGGTGTCCTGTTGTGAATGCTCTCGTCGCCATGCTCTGCGGATTCATTGCGGAGAATTTTCCGGACATTCAGGTCATGATTTTTGCCGGGGTTCCTTCTTTGATATGGGGGGCTGCATGTCTTTGGGTCGCGGGGGCACTGAAGCCGTTTCGCCTCACGGCTCGGACAATTTTTCCTTCTGCTTGTCCCAAGCGGGCTCGCATCCGTTTTGTTCGCGGTCTGATTCCAGACGGAGTCGGAATAGTGAAAGTAGTAGGAAAACCGGTTTGTCTGTTGCATTTGTGGTGGATGGGGTAGGATCCAGGCATGAGCGACAAGGCTATGGGGAGCTTGGCACGGCATTGGGAGCGTCTTCCCAACGGACGACTGCTCTGCAATGTCTGTCCTTGTCGATGCAGATTGAAAGAGGGGGACCGCGGCGCCTGTTATGTGCGAATGAATCAAGGTGGCGAGATGGTCCTCACCACCTACGGGCGATCCAGCGGATTCTGTCTTGACCCGGTTGAGAAGAAGCCACTCAATCACTTTCTGCCCGGCACCCCCATCCTTTCCTTTGGGACTGCGGGTTGCAACCTGACGTGCCGGTTCTGCCAGAACTGGGATATCTCGAAATCGCGCGAGTGGGATACGCTGACCGACCAGGCGGAACCGGAAACCATAGCGAGGTCCGCGGCAAAGATGGGTTGCAGCAGCGTCGCGTTCACGTACAACGATCCCGTGATTTTTCTGGAGTACGCGGTCGACATCGCCGCCGCCTGCCGCGAGATGAACATTCAATCCGTCGCCGTCACGGCCGGGTACATATGTCCCGATGCGCGGAAAGAGTTTTTCTCATTCATGGATGCGGCGAATGTCGATCTCAAGGCATTCACGGAGCGGTTCTACGAAGAGATCTGCGGCGCGAATCTCGCCGACGTTCTCGAGACGCTGGTGTACCTGAAACGGGAAACGGACGTCTGGTTCGAACTGACTACTCTCCTGATTCCCGGCGAGAACGATTCGCCCAAGGAGTTGGACGAGATGACCCGGTGGGTAGTGAAGGAGCTCGGCCCCGACGTTCCCATGCACTTTACTGCGTTTCATCCCGACTACAAAATGTTGGACAAGCCACGAACGCCGTCCTCGACTCTCTCCATGGCGCGAGAGATCGCGATAGAAAATGGTGTTCGTTTTGCCTACACCGGCAATGTGCACGACGAAGCGGGCAGCAGTACCTACTGTCCGGGATGCGGCACAAAGGTGATTGGACGCGATTGGTATGTTTTGACCTGCTGGGCATTGGATGCGCAGGGCCGATGTGCGGAGTGCGGCACGCCGCTTCCTGGGCGGTTCTCAGGGCCTCCCGGTGACTGGGGCGCGAAGCGTCAACCGGTGCGGCTGGCCAGGTTCAGGTAGGGCAAGCTACCCGAAAGTATGACACAATCTTGGCGATATTCCCCCGAAATCACGGCCGATGTAGATTGACTGGCATTCTTCCCTTGGTATCGTACATTGTGGTATATGGTGCGGTTCCCGTCTCTTTAGTAGAGAGTAGGGTGCCCGTGAAGAAACGAGGACCCAGATGGTTCGCTTGGTTGATAACGTTGTTGAGTTAGTTACGAACACGCCGCTGATGAGGTTGGATCGGTGGGCGGCAGATTTTCCCTGTTCGGCGATTGGAAAGCTTGAGTCATTCAATCCGGGCTGGAGTGTGAAGGACCGGATTGGACTGGCGATGATCACCCAGGCGGAGGAAGACGGGAAACTGAAGCAGGGCGGGATCATCATCGAGCCCACATCCGGCAATACGGGGATCGGCCTGGCCATGGTCGCGGCCGTGCGCGGATATCGCTGCATCCTGTGCATGCCGTCGTCCATGAGCGTTGAGCGACGCAAAGTCTTGCAGGCGCTGGGGTGCGAGCTTGTTCTGACCGAAGGCTTTGAAGGCATGCCGGGAGCGGTCAAGGCGGCGGAAGAGCTGATGGAAGAGATGCCGGGGGCGTGGATGCCACAGCAATTCGACAATCCGGCGAACCCGATGATTCATTACCGGACGACCGGCCCGGAAATCTGGGAGGGGACGGAAGGAAAAGTGGATGTGCTGGTTTCCGGCGTTGGGACCGGCGGGACCATCAGCGGCGTGGGCAAATATTTGAAAGAGCAGAACCCGAAGATCAAGGTCGTGGCGGTGGAGCCCTCTGAATCACCGGTTCTTTCCGGCGGCAAGATGGGGCCGCACATGATCCAGGGCATCGGCGCGGGGTTCGTGCCCACGATCTATGACGGCGGTCTGGTGGACGACGTGGTGCAAGTCAGCAGCGAAGAGGCCATCGCGACCGCCCAGAACCTGGGCCGGCTTGAAGGGTTCCTTGTCGGCATCTCTTCCGGGGCTGCCGCGGACGCGATACGGAAGATTTCCTGTCGTGATGAATACGCGGGCAAAACCATCGTGGCGATCCTTCCAGATATCGGAGAGCGCTATATCTCGACTTTGTTGTTCTATCGGGATTAACTATTCGGAAAATTTACTATGCAGCGCAAACTCTCATTTCAACAACGCAGTGACGAGGAGGAAGTCAAGGAGGCCGGCTTGGTCATCGACTTCGATGAGATTTCCCAAAAGGGAAAGCTTTCGAAGGAAGAGGAGCTGATCGCCAAGTGGTTTGGGATTTATTCCTCTCGCCAGGGAGGCAATCATATGGCCCGCATCGTTATTCCCGGCGGGCAAATGACCTCCAGCCAGGCTCGCATCATCTGCAAAGCATCCGAGATGTTTGCCCAGGGAAAGCTCGCGGTGACGACGCGGCAATCGATTCAGTTGCATTGGGTCAAGACACCGAACCTTCCGGACATGATGCGTGAATTGCAGGAGGAGGGACTTACCACGTTTCACGGCTGCGGAGACGTCAATCGTAATGTGGCTGCCTGCCCGCTCGCGGAAACGTGCCGGTACCGCCGACTGAATGTGCTTCCCTACGCGAAGGAGACCTCGCGGATCCTCGCCAACTCCCGGGATCTCGACAATCTGCCGCGGAAATTCAAGATCACGTTTTCCGGTTGCGGGGCGGGCTGTGCACAGCCGTTTATTAACTGCGTTGGCATTGTGGCCGTGCAGCGTGACAATGGCGAGGGACAGGAGATGGGGTTCCAGGTTCACATCGGTGGAGGGATGGGGTGGCATCCGTTCATCGGCCAGTTGCTTTTCTCCTGGGTGCCGCGGGAACGTATCACCGATGTTTGCCGTGCGGTTGCTCTCCTGTTCCGGGATCACGGAGACCGGCGGGACCGATCGAGTTCGCGGTTGAAGTTCGTGGTGCATCGCCAGGGGATCGACCGCTGTCGCGAGATCGTTCTTGAAAATCTGGCGAAAGAAGGTATCCCCAGCGATGGAATGGAAACCGCATCTTTTGCGGAAACAGGTGTCGAGTATCCGGATCGCCCGCTGACCGAAGAAGACCCGGTCGGAACCGACGGCAAGGTCACGGTCCGCGCCATCATTCCCAAGGGCGAGCTGACCTTTGAAGCCTTCAAGCGACTGGCGGAGCTCTCAGAAATTTATGGGAACAAGAAAATTTACACCACCAACCGGCAGAATATCGAACTGCACAGTATCAACGCCGGCAAGGTGGGTGAAGTCAAAGCTGAGATCAAGAAACTCGGATTCGAAACCGATGGGAATTTCGGGATCCGCGACATTGTGCCGTGCGTTGGTACCACCTATTGCCCCAAGGCGGTGACGAAGACGCGGGATATGTACGACTTGCTGATGGAGGTTGCCCGCCAACCCAGGTTCGAAGCGATTCAGGAAAAGGTGATTATCAACATCACCGGGTGTCCGAATTCCTGTTCACCGTACCGGATTGCTGATATCGGCCTGCGCGGAACGCGACTCCGGGAAGAGCTCGGGTCGGTAGAGGGTTATGAAATTCGGATTGGGGGCAACCATGATCGCTTCGGGTTGAAGATCGGCGATTTCAGGGCGACTGATTGCCCTCAAGTGGTGGAGAAGATTCTCGATACCTATGTCGAAGTTCGGGAGGGCGATGAATCTTTGTCGGAATGCGTGACCCGGCTGCACAAAGAGAACCGGCTGGAGGTGGCGGTATGAAATCCTTCGAAGACGCAATCAAGGGTCTGAATCTGGACTACCCGAAGGCGCCCAATCTTTCCGAGTTTTCCAAGTTCATCGGCGAGGTGGATACCCGGCTGGATTTCAAGACGCTGGCAAAGGACATCCCGTGCCAGGAAGCCTGCCCGGCCAAGACCAATGTGCCTGCCTATATCGAAGCCATTGCCCAGGGCGATCCCGATAAAGCGTACCGGATTAACCAGGAGGATAACGTTTTCCCAGGAGTGTTGGGACGTGTCTGCACTCGTCCCTGCGAGGCGGCGTGCCGCCACACCTGGACCGGCGTGCACGGCCCGGTTCATATCTGCCATCTCAAACGTTCTGCATCCGATGAGCACACGGAAGGCGCGAAACCGCTGCCACCGTGGTTCGAGAAAAAGACCGGAAAGCGTGTCGCGGTTATCGGAGGCGGGCCTGCCGGGCTGACGGCAGCCCGCGAGTTGATCCGATACGGGCATGACGTCACCATATTCGAAAAGAACAGTTTTCTGGGCGGCATGATGACAGCGGGAATTCCCAAGTTCCGGTTACCCCGCGATACGATCGACGACGAAATCGAGGCGATCATTGCCAGCGGCGTGGAGGTGAAACTGGATGAGTGGATCGATGCCGAGCGGATGGAGAAGATCATCGATGAGTTTGATGCAACCTTGATGGCGATCGGCGCCTGGCGCCCGTCCGACCTCACCCTGCCCGGCCTCGAGGAGGGAATGGCGTATCCAGGCATCGATTTCATGTGGAAGTATAATTTCGACGAGATGGGCGAGATGGGCGAGATGAAAGGGCAGAGCGTGGTTATCGTCGGGGGTGGATTTACCGCCGTCGATTGCGCCCGTTCCTGCGCCCGCGCCGCGCGCCGGCTGGTCGGCGAAGAGGGCGAAGTGACGATTATGTACCGCCGAACCGAGGCGCAGATGACGGCCAATAGCGACGAGATCGAAGAGATGCGAATGGAGAACATCGAGATCGAAACGCTGATGACGCCCCTGCGCGCGATTACGAAGGACGGTAAGCTTCAGGCCATCGAGTTTCGCAGAAATATGCTCGGCGATCCCGAGCCGGGACACACCAAGCCCCCCATAGGAGCGGTTGAGGGCAGCGAATTTGAAGTTCCCTGCAATCTTCTCATCGTGGCGATCGGTCAGACCCGCCAGATCGAGTGCATGCCGTCAAGTATACGGTGGGACCACGATGCGCGGGATCACGATACGAGCGATCCGCGCGTTTTCGTCGCGGGCGACTTCAGCTACGGTGGTGAGGATATTATCAACTCCGTGGAGGACGCCAAGCAGGCCTCGGCCAAGATGGATTCCTTCCTGACCGGGGAGGTGCGGCTGAAAAAACACGTCGTGGTGGAAGAGATCATCAACCGGGGAGAAACCGGTCGCGTTCGGGATCACGACGTACAGCCCCCCAAGGGAATGCCGGTACTACCACTGTACAATCGGGATGGTGTCGCGGAAGTGGAGTTGGGCCTGGACGGGGAGGGCCGTGATATTGCGGCGACCCGGTGTTATTTCTGCCATTACAAATTTGAAATCGATCAGGATAAGTGCATCCACTGTGACTGGTGCATCAAGGTTGCGCCGCGGGACTGCATTAAGAAGGTTTCCCGGCTTTTCCATGACGAGGACGGCGGGGTGAAGTTTGAAGTGGAGGCCGATCTGGCGGCGGAAGCGACCTATATCTGGATCGACAGCGATCAATGCGTACGCTGCGGAAACTGTTTGCGGGTCTGCCCCACCGAGGCCATCACGATGCGCAAGATGTCCCTCGAAACGTGTGCCGCTTCGAAAGCATAGCGCGGGTATATCCCGTGTAGCGGAGCCACAAGAACGCAACCTCGGCGTAGCACGGGTATCAGACCCGTGTGGTGGAGCCACAAGCACAGAGCCTCAAGCACCACGTAGCACGGGTATCAGACCCGTGTAGCGGAGCCACAAGCACAGAGCCTCGAGAGCATTCCCTGCGCAAGAGCCCACTCGAATCGAGATTCTATTACGATTGGGATCCCCTCCCTGGTCGCACTCGCAATCATATCACGGCCGTGGGTGAAATCATTTTTGCTTTGGCTCTGTGCGTGGGTTCCGGTTGGGCTTCGCTACACGGGTCGGATACCCGTGCTACGGAAGACCGGGGTTCTGCTACAGGGGTTGGATAGCTCTGTGGCGTCGGCATGGAAGGTCCGGCAAATTGGCTGGAATGTTTGGAAAACGTCAGCCGGAGGGGAATTATCAGCGGAATGCCGACAAGACGAGGTATCGGTGCAGCGCCGGCTTGCGTGCCGCTGCCGGCACGGCGGTGGTTGTGGTTGGCGCGCGGGCGTCACGAGCCTTGGGGGGACGACGTGGGCCGTGTGTTCAAGTCCGCGGATGACACGTCGGGGCCGCGCTGAGCCATCACGCGAATGATGTCGGTGTCGCGGCGATATCGACGTCGGATGACATGGCCACGCCGACGGCCCGACATGCGGACGAGTCGATTACATTGCCGGAAGTTTCATTGCGCGTTGCGGAAGAGGCGCCGCCGCGAGCCGACGTTGAGGCTGTCAGGCACGCTTCGCGTGATGCCGAGGAAGAGTAGGGGATGTGCTGAACCTTTTGATTGGCCGTAAAAGTGACCAGAATTCTTCTTCGTTGCGACCTCGTTAAGGTAGGTATTTCGCCTTCTTGATCTTTTCAGGAAGGTAGTTCTCCAGCACGAAGTTGAGTCCGTGCTTTGCAAAGGCCTGCTGTTCGATGCGGACGCCCATTTTCAGCATTTGCTCCAGCGCCTTTTGCCATTCCTTGTGGTGCTTGATGAACGGATCGTTCTTCATGGCGTCTTTGGCCCTCTTGATATCGACCGGTTCCAGGGGATGGGTCGCATCCAGTAATTCGTAGTCGATGATGTCCTGCGGCGTGACACCGAGAAACCGGGCCTGGGGCACACAAAAGTAGCGATTGATATGGGCTGCCTGACCCGACCCGACTTTGAGCGTCCGGTAGATGTTGCAGTATCCGTAGGGATCCCCGTCGGTAAAGGTGAGCACCGGTAGTTTCTGATCGTCGGATACCCGTCGAAGAAATCGGCGGCACGCCCGGGTTGGGACGCCGCTCATGGATACCAGGATACAGCGCGCGCTTTCATAAAAGCGGTGATGAACGAGCCGTTGAAAAAGCGATGACGTTTCGACCACCAAAATGAATTTCGCTTTCGATTCAAACCGGAGGTGCTCAACGCGGGATGGAACGCTCCATGCGCCGGTTCCGAGTTTCGTGCAATCAATCCGAATGTCCTTCCCCGTCCCCTGGTCTTTATCGATCACGGTGAGGAATCCGCACACATCCCCCCCGCGTTCGTCGGGAACATAACCGAGTTGTTCACGGTTGATCCCCAGCATTGCTTCCATATCGTCGAGCAGCGTGTCACTTTCCGGTTGATGTTCGAACCGGCAGTCTCCCCAGCTCTTCGCGTTGTAGTAGACTTCACGCTTGGCGGCGATGTCGTCTTTGTCGAGCAGTTCGTTTTTGGTTACGGCCAAAAGACGCATGGATTGCGCGAATGTTTTGACGGTAGTGTAGGATAGCGTGCGGGTTACCTGTTTGCCTAGGATTTCGAAATAGCCCTTCCGCGTGTCGTATTTCACGTTTGACAGCGACCGGACGGGAAAATGGAGGGAGGGTTTTCTACGCTTTCGGGAGATCGTATCGTGGATGTTCTTCGCGACCTCCACGATTTTTCGGGATGCCGCCTGTTTGGAGATTACTTGAGGTGAAGTAGCGTTCTTTGATCGAGTGGCCATAGGGACTCCGGGTCAATGGGTGCAATAGATGGGGAATGTCACGGCTACTTTTTGGACTTCGGGCTTTTTTCTGGGACCTCGAGGCGTGATTTTTCAAGCATGGTCGTCAGGTTTGACACGATCATCGTTTCCTGCCTGTCGCCGAGGTCGAGAAGCTGTTTGAGCCCGAGAGCGAGGTGAGGGATGTATCTCGTGATGTACTGGTGTTTCCGCTGCGCTTCGGCCGCGCGCCGCCGCTTGTTTATGAAGATAGACAACCTGCGACCGCATTCCTGCAGAGAGAACGTGAGTTCCTTGAGGATTTCCGGATAGTGTGCGATTGCTTCTTTGCTCTCGCTGGTAAACGGGACCCAGGCACTGGCAAGATGCACGGCAATGACGACCGGCCCGATCGGCATACCGCCTCCGGGTTGATTCAAGCCATAGGATTTCCATTTCACGGAGGTGATCGCTTTTGAAATCGCGCAGCCGCCCGCCATGTGGAGAAGGGGCACCCGGTTTGCGAACCGCAGAATTCTCACCGGATCTTCACTACCCAGTTCCTGGTTTTCCCCGGGCTTTGCGCAGGCGAGGCCGACTTCCACAAGAAACGGATTCCCCCTGTACACGGTGGGGCTGCGGGTTACCGAGGTATAGAAATCCGCTTCGATCTCTTTTTTCAGACCGGCCAGCATCTGGTCCTCGCCGATAGGAGATAGGCAGTCCATCGGCGGGCGCATTAATTTGGTTCGATTGATCGCTTCGAAGAGCGCCTCGCTCTCGCGGCTGGCGATCTGCGCGGGTTTTGCGGAGGGATTCAATCCCGCTTGTTCGCAGATTTCCAATGCGGAACGGCTGCTGACCCGGGAAAAATCCTGTGTCAAGGCAGCGCGCAAGGTGCGGGCTTCCGTATCTTTAAGCATTTGCATCAACATTCCCAGCTCAACGCCATGGGGGTGCGGTTTGATCTCCGCGGCCGGCGGAGGCAATTTCCTGATCACCCGGGTGTAGGTAATCCAGGAGGCATCTGCACCATCGGGTTTTTCTTCGTCTGCGCCCTTCCGAGGAAGAAGCTGGACCCGGTAGTGAAGTTCGAGGTGAGGATTGACGATGGCGCATTGCTTCAAAAATTCATCCACCGAAAGCTTTCCGCGCACGTAGGTGCCTTCCAGTGATATTTCGACTGACGTGCCGTGTCGGAATTCAACCGGTTTCGGTTGTACGCCACTCTCTTTTGCGGGATAAAAAGTTGGCAGCCAGTCTTCATCAATGTTGCGCAGAATGGTTGGTTTATTGGATCGGGTATCAATTTGTACTTCTACCAGGTAGGCCTCCTGCTTACCCTTGATTTTCGAGCGAATTCTCGTTGCCTTTCCCGTCGTTAGCTGGCCGTACATACCCGCGGCGCTGATGCCGATACCTTGCTGGCCCCTGCTCATTCGCAGCCGATGGAATTTTGATCCGTAGAGCAGCTTGGCGAAGATTTTCGGAATCTGCGCTTTCACGATGCCTGGACCGTTGTCCGTGACGCGTATGTCGAATCGCTTTCCGCTCGTCTGAACCAGTTCTACGCTGATTTCCGGTAGGACGCCTCCCTCTTCGCAGGCATCGAGCGCATTGTCGACGGCTTCTTTGATGGCGGTGAGAAGAGCTTTTCGGGGGCTGTCGAATCCAAGGAGATGGCGGTTTTTCAGGAAGAATTCCGAAACTGAAATTTCCCGTTGTTTGCGGGCCATTGTTTCGGCGGTGTCGATGGCGGGCTTCGAACGTTTCCTGGTTTTTGTTCGTGCGGTAGCCATACGCGGAATCAGGTTTACGGCTGCGGCTCTTCCGAAGAATCCAGCACCGTGTTTGTTCCGAAATACTGTGTCGGCAGGACCGATGCGTCTATTTCAAGCTGATCCAGTCTTCGGCTACACGCCTCGGACGGAGTCCCTTGAATATTCGTGAGGATGTCTTTGGCTGAATCCGGGATGAGCAATCCATTGCGTTCATAGTATCGCCGTATCACCCACAGGGCGTCGGTTGCGTAAGGCGAGGTTCGGTAATTGTTTGCGATGCTGATGACGTAGTCGGGCAGCGAATCCTCAAGAAGTTTTCGCAGACTGTCTGACTGGCCTTGAGAGACCTGTAAACCGATGAACGCTTGATCCGTAGCGCTGAGAACATATTGATTTTCAAACTGCCTCTTGATTGGAACGGCCCAGATCAAGTAGCCAATGAAAGCGCCCGCTGAGAGACCCACGATCAGGGACAGAAAAATATACAGACACGACCTGTAGGGTGGATCTGCCATGGGGCGTTCGGAGTCGGTTGAATCGTTAATTGGGTTCTTCCTTTGCCGTATACTCAAGTCTTTTCACATCCACGGCAAGCATGCAAACATCGTCATCGAATTTTTCATGCCCGGTAACTTTGCGAACGGTCTGCAGCATGTGCTGAAAAAATTGATCCGGAGATTTGTCGATCTGGGTCCCTGCCGCTTCCCGCACGCCTTCTTCGCCGAAGTGGCGGCCGGAGGGATCAGAAAGGTCAGACAGGCCGTCGGTAAAGAGGAGTATCCTGTCTCCCGGCAGGACGTTCTCCATGGATGACCAGTACTCCACATCTTTTTCCAGACCCAACGCAGGGCCGGGACCCTCGTCGGGTTCGGACAGTCTTCTGATCTCGTTCGTGGAAAGTCTTGAAAGCAGCGGGGTGGGGTGACCGGCGTTGGCATAGTGGACATGGCCGGTCCCGATATTTACGACCAGTGCGACCGCCGTTACGAAAATGGTGTCCCACTCCATGCGCAAAACTCGTTGCAACCGGCTGTTCATCTGCGTCAGCATCAGGCCGGGGTCGGATGCCATCGGCGAGAGATCGGTGATCAGGGTGCGCATGATCGCGGTTACCAGGGCCGATCGTACGCCGTGGCCCATCACGTCGCACAGAAAAATTGCCGCAGTGGTATCGGAGAGCGGGCGCACACTGAAGAAGTCGCCGCCGACCGGTCCGCTGGGTTGGTAGTAGTGGGCAAATCGGAGCCCGCTCTCGTACGCGTCGGCCGATTCCGGAAAAGTAGGGTACTCGCTGGGCAGAAAGCTTCGTTGGAGTTCGGCGGCCAGTGCAAGATCCTCGTCTATGCGGATCTTCATTTCTTTCGTCTTGCGGGCGAACTCCGCGAGACGTATCTGGTCTTCCTTCTGCTGGGTGATATTCCGAGAGAGGCCGAACGAGCCCGTCAATTCTCCCCGGGAGTTGTACATCGGCAATTTGCTGGTGGACGACCAGGTGATCTGGCCGTCCTTCCACGTTTCTTTTTCTTCTTTCCCGATGATGGGCTGATCGAGTTCCATGATGCGCCTCTCATCCTCGAATGCTTCCTGTGCGTGCTCCTCCGTGAACAGCTCGAAATCGGTTTTTCCTTCAATTTCGCCTGGCGAAATCAGACCGATGCGGTCTGAGAGAGCCTGGTTGACCCGTATGAATCTGGAGTGGGTATCCTTGAAGTAAATATAGTCCGGAATGGTCTTCATTAGGGCGTTCAGAAGCGTTCGCTCCTTTTCGAGCTCCTCCTCCGCCAGTTTCTGGTCGGTGACATCTCGGCCGATACCGATGAGGCCAATGATGTTGCCCTTCGGTCCATGCAGCGGGGATTTGAAGGTTGCGACCCAATGCACCGACCCTTTCCTGTCTACGACGCGCTCCGTGATTTTCGAGAGTGACTCTCCGGCGGCGATGACGCGCCGGTCATCCGTTTCGAACTCCCGGGCCAGTTGCTCAGGAAAAAAATCGAATGCGGTCTTACCGATCACATCTCCCATCTTTTCGACGCCGAGGGGGTCCCGGTGCGCCAGATTGTCGAGGCGGTACCGGCCCTCGACGTCCTTGATGTAGATCATTTCAGGAATGGAATCGAGCAGGGTGGTGAGGAGGTTATCGGAGCAGAAGGACTCCAGGCTGCTGAATCGTGGCGCTGCATCCCGGTGGGATGGCAGCGAATTCGCTGCCGGCTCAGAAGAATGATTTATGTCGTCGTTTTGAGACATTCCAAACACAAGAACAATACGCCCAACGGCTTGATTTGAACAGAACAAACGTGAACGAAGTACGTAGAGCATTTAGCCCGTGATGAACAGGGGAAGTTCATGGGGTAGCGATGGGTTGGAGCAGGATCTATCGTATCGGTCGGATCAGTGGTGCCTGCCCTGCGTGTTGCTTTTGGCCGCGCGTTGCCCTATCCTTGGCGGGTGACGAATCGGGATCATCCCATCCGCGGCCGGGGCGCTTGGCTGAATCCATCCAACCGTTTCGATCGGCTGATCTACGAGCCAGCAGCGGAGGAAGGGCCGGATGGGGACGAGGAACTGCGGCCTTCTACCGAGTTTTTCCGAGACAACGCACAGTCGATTATCAACTTTAACGACAGTCCCGATGTGAATTTCGACGCGGGAATCAATCCGTACCGGGGTTGCGAGCATGGCTGCGCCTATTGCTACGCACGACCTACGCACGAGTATCTTGGATTTTCCGCCGGACTCGATTTCGAAACGAAAATTGTTGTGAAGGAACATGCACCCGTGCTGCTGCGTGAAGCGCTGTTGTCACCTCGCTGGAAACCGCAGGTTCTGGGCTTATCGGGAAACACCGATCCCTACCAGCCGGTCGAACGTAAGCTGAAGCTCACCCGCGGTTGTCTCGAAGTCCTGGCCGCTTTTCGAAATCCCGTAGGCGTAATCACGAAAAACCACCTTGTCACGAGAGATATTGATCTTCTCAGTGAGCTCGCCCGCCACCAGGCCGCGACCGTCATGGTCTCGATTACGACGTTGGATGCGGAGCTGGCGCGCCGGATGGAACCCCGAACCTCCGCGCCCCATCGGCGCCTGGACGCGATTCGGCGCCTTTCGAAGGCCGGAATTCCAGTGGGGCTTCTGATGGCGCCGGTGATTCCGGGGCTAAACGATCACGAGATCCCCGCGGTTGTTCAAGCTGCCGCCGATGCCGGTATTCAACGTGCAGGGCACATTCTCGTGCGCCTGCCACACGCGGTATCGGATCTGTTCGAATCCTGGGTACGAACTCACTATCCCCTCCGGGCTGACAAGGTGCTTCACCGCATTAGGGAAACCAGGGAAGGCCGATTGAACGATTCAAATTTCGGCACGCGGATGAAGGGGAAGGGGATTTACGCGGACCAGATTCACCAGATGTTTCGTATCGCATGCCTCAGGTCAGGGCTGGATCACAGATTCATGCCCGCCCTTTCAACTGCCGCGTTTCGTCGCGTGGATGAACGACAGCCGGAGCTGTTTTGAGGCTTGGCGGATTGCCGAATTCCCTGCAACACTTTCCGGTGCAATCCTCTACAATGAAAAAGGGACCGTGAAACAAGCCATACTCGCCCTCGACCAGGGAACCACCAGTTCCCGATCCATCGTGTTCGATCAGGATGCGCGCATCCTTGGCGCCGCTCAGCAGGAATTTGAGCAATATTTTCCGAAGCCAGGCTGGGTAGAACACGATGCGATCGAGATCTGGAATTCGCAGCGGGACGTGATGCAGGAAGCGCTTCTGAAGGCCAAGGTGACGGCGGAGGAGCTTGCGGGCATCGGCATTACGAATCAGCGTGAGACCACCGTGGTGTGGGATCGGGCAACCGGAGAGCCGGTGTACCGGGCGATTGTCTGGCAGGACCGTCGTACCGCCGACTTTTGTGAAATGCTGAAGAGCGATGGTTTAGAGGAAACATTTCGTCAAAAAACGGGTTTATTGCTCGATCCTTATTTCGCCGGCACCAAGATTCGCTGGATCCTGGATCATGTGGAGGGAGTGCGGGGGCGTGCGGAGCGCGGGGAGCTTGCGTTCGGGACGATCGACTCGTGGCTGGTCTGGAATCTGACGCGAGGATCCTGCCATGTCACCGACGTATCCAATGCATCGCGGACCCTGCTGTTTGATATCGAGCAGATGCGATGGGACCGGGAGTTGCTCGAGATTCTGCAAATCCCCGCGAGCCTTTTGCCGGACGTAGCCCAGTCGAGTGAAGTGTACGGAGATGTTACCGATCCACCCGGGATGTCGGGTGTTCCCATAGCCGGTATGGCGGGAGACCAGCAGTCCGCTCTTTTCGGTCAGGCGTGTCACGCTGATGGGATGGTCAAGAATACGTACGGGACCGGGTGTTTCCTTCTCATGAATACCGGACAGCGGGCGGTTCCGT
>CAUZEO010000100.1:0-14598 GCA_963578625.1 Kiritimatiellia bacterium
GACAAGACCTACGGAATGAAAATCGACGGGTTGGCCTACGGAGATACCGTGCCGGAGCTGGCGGACCCTTTCCAGGGCGTGTACAACGAGATTGCCAATGATTTGGCTGCCACCCTGCAGAAGATTCCACCGGGGGCGGTTGAGTCGATCCGGACCACTTCCAGAATGCGGTTTGCCGCCGACTTTTCACCGGCACCGTTTGCCGACTATTTGGAACGCAAAAACAACCGGTACCGGGTAGTGCGCCTCCCCGCGGAAGACGATGCGATGATTGAGCGGCTCTTGCAGGTGCGGGATCGCGAGTACATGTATGTGGATACGTTGGACGAATACTACGAACGGTTTTACCAGGATCTGTGGCCCCAATACGAGAATTGGCGAAAGTTCAGCCAGACCGAAATGGAAGCCCTTCGTAAAGTGCAGCGGCAAGCCACCGGACGGATTGTAAGTGGCGTCGCGATGATTGCGGCCGCAATCGCGCTGGAGATGGCCGACGTTGAAAATACCGAAACCCTGCGGAATGTGCTCGTGCTCGGCGGAGGCGCGGTGGTGATCGACGGCGTAAATGTTTCTAAGGGAACGGCTATCCACAAAGCCGGGATCGAGGAGTTGACCGACTCGTTCAGCGCTGACCTTGACACGATCATCCTGGAGTTCGAGGGAAAACGAATAGAACTCACCGGCACTGCTGAAGAGCAGTACCAGCAGTGGCGGGACCTTCTGCGTCGAATCTACGACGACGAGACCGGATTCGGTGACGATACCACCCTCTAAGCCCTGCTATGCCCGGCGTCATCATTCCAGAAAAAATCCCGTTTGGTGATAGAGACGCACCCCCGCCTCCCTCGCGACCACCGGGGCGTGGCTGGATGGCGGTTGTGCTGGCCCTGCTGGCCGTGGTTGGGTGCGGCGGACTCGCGGTGTTCATGCGCTCCTCGCAACGCCCCCCGCCCTCAGTGGAAGTCGAACCGGAACCCGCACAAACGAACACGGTTGTTGCTCCCGTCTTTACGCAGGAGGTTGGAGTCATTGCCGGGACTCCGCCCGAGCCGGATATCGATCCGGGGACGCTGCTGCTCGATCGCGAGCGCGCGGAAGACCGGTTGGGAGACTTCCTGGAGAAGAAACAGGAACTGGATCGGAGTGGCGTTTTGGAGTGGGGCGGTCAAGATTACGCGACGGTCCTCGCCGTCAGCAAGTCCGCGGACCAAGCGTTTATGAAAGAAGAATATGTCGCCGCAGTGAGCGCATACGAGGAGGCCATCGCACGGTCCGACACGTTGATCGTGCGTATTCCTGAGGCACTCACTGACCTGATGGAGGAGGGCGAAGCCGCGTTGGCACAGACGAAGGGCGAGTTGGCCGGCCGGAAATTTCAAGCGGCCCTGGATATAGATCCTGCTCTCAAGTCCGCCTCGGCAGGCCTTAAACGCTCGAGGACAATAGAGCAAGTGGCATCGTTGATGAAGTCGGGAACGGCCTATGAGGATTCGGCGCAACATGCGCTTGCGCTTACGGATTTTCAGGAAGCCGCGCTGTTGGATCCGCTTTACTCGGATGCTGTTGGCGCGGTGACAAGAGTGAGTGAACGAATTCGCGAAGCGGAGTTTCGTCAGTTAATGACGGCAGCGCTTCGCGCGATCGAAAAAGAGGAATTGGTCACGGGGGAGGCGATCCTGAAAGAGGCGGAGAGCTTTTACCCGAAATCTGAAGAAGTGGCGGATGCCCGCTTTCGGATCGCCGAGGCCTGGCGCTTGATGCGGATTCGGGATCTATTCGAACTCGCCCGGGCAGCGGAGACGGCTGAGCAGTGGAAGCAAGCGTACGAGAAGTATAACGAAACTCTCGAGATCGATCCCCACATTGCCGAAGCGGTGGCCGGAAAGGAACGCACCGAAAACCGGATCAGGCTTGTTGGACAGATGAAGTACTATCTGGACCATCGTGATGCGTTGAATACCGAGAACACGCGGGCGCACTCGACGATGGTTTTGCAGGAAGCGAAAGATCTCGGCGGCGAGGAGTCGCAGTGGTCGCGTGACGTTGCCGCATTCGAAGAAGCCGTCCGCGCGGCCACCACACCCGTGCCGATGGTGATTACCTCGGACGGAATGACGAGCGTGGACGTCTACCGCGTCGGCCGTTTCGGCACTTTTGAGTCCAAGGATCTGTCTCTATTGCCCGGAACCTACACCGTGGTAGGCCACCGCAAGGGGTATAAAGACGTGCGGTTGGAAATCAAGGTGGTTCCGGGCTCGGCAATCGTGCAAACAACGGTATCCTGCCAGGATCGAATATGAGCCCATCCATCGAACCCGTCCGAATCGAGCCGGTTGACTTTCGCTCCGGCGGCCGTCACCGCAGCCGCGGTTCCGGAGGATTATGGAAGAAGGCGGCGGGACTGTTGGGCGCCCTCCTGATCACCGCTCTGGCAGTGACTGCCTGGTATATCATTACTGCGAGACGCATTTCGATCCATGTCGAGCCCGCACCCGATCGACTGGATGTGGAAGGAGGCCTGCTTCGAATACGAGTCGGCGAGCAAGTGCTTTTGCGCCCCGGTTCCTACCGGATCGTGGCAAGTAAAGAAGGCTACAAGAAACTTGACGAGGCGATCGAGGTGACAAGGGAGAGCGATTCGTTCGAATTCGGGTTGCAAAAGCTTCCTGGTTTGATTTCTTTTGCCGCTTTTGAGGTTGATGCGGCGGAAACATCAATCAGGGAGGGCGTAGCGTCGGTCGACGGCGTGCGCCTTGGAACACTCCCTATGAGGGACGCGGAACTACCGGCAGGAGAGCATGTGTTGGAGGTCGATGCGGAGCGCTACCTGCCATACTCAACCAATATTCAGGTAAACGGTATGGGCGAACATCAGGAATTCCGCGTGTCCTTAACCCCCGGTTGGGCGGATGTCTTTGTTGGCGCCGTTCCCGGTGCAACCAGGGTCTACATCGACGGCGCGGAAGCCGGAGAGGTTCCCGTGGCAACGGAGTTGTTTCCCGGGACGTACCAGGTGACTCTGCAGGCGAAAGACTACAAAACGTTCGCGACGCAGATTGTTGTAACCGCGCACCAGGAGGTGCGCCTAGAGAAGATCCTGTTGGAACTTGCCGATGCGAAGCTTGCGTTGGTTTCGAAACCTGCCGCCGCACTCGTTACGGTGAATGAGGAGTTCGTAGGCCGGACGCCTCTGGAAATTCCGCTGCGGCCCCGCATGCAGCATTCCATCCAGTTCAGCAAGGCAGGGTACCGCAGAGCGGATCGCAAGCTTGTGCTGGAGCCGAATGAGTCTGAAGCGTTGGTCGTACAACTGGAGCCGGTGCTTGCCACGGTCACGTTGCGCGTTGAACCACCGGACGCCGAGCTTGTCGTGGATGGGCAATCCCGTGGTCCTGTCCCGGACGAGATTTCGCTGACCGCGGTGCCGCACGATTTCGAATTCAGGAAAGAAGGATTTCGCGGTTTTCGAACGAAAGTCACGCCCAAGGTCGGCTTTCCCCAGGAAATCAAGGTTAGCCTGGTTCCTGTCGCTTCAGAACGATCCGTGGCGATGATGCCGGCTGACCTGGAAGCCCTCACCGGCAGCGTGCTCAAACGGATCGAGCCCGGCAGTCTTACCATGGGGGCGTCCCGTCGGGAGCAGGGACGCCGGTCAAACGAGACCATGCGCGACGTGAAGATCTCGAAACCGTTCTATATGGGCATGAAGGAGGTCACGAACCGGGATTTCAGATCGTTTCTCCCTGCCCACAACTCCGGCATGATCAGGTCTTCGAGCTTGAATGAAAATGACCAGCCGGTGGTCAATGTAAGCTGGAAGGACGCGGCGCTGTTTTGTAATTGGTTGAGCGAAAAGGAGGGGCTGCCGAAGGTGTACGAGGAAATGGGGGCGGAGATTGTCGTTAAGAAGCCGGTTCCGGATGGGTACCGGTTACCGACGGAAGCCGAGTGGGCCTACTGCGCCCGAACAACCGTTTCCGACAACCTGTTGAAATTCCCCTGGGGCAATTGGTACCCGCCTTCCGACAAATCAGGGAACTATGCTGACGCCGCATCGGGTTCGGTGCTGGCAAACCACCTTGCGGACTACCGGGACGGATTTGTCGTGAGCGCCCCCGTCGGATCTTTTTCGCCGAATCGTTTCGGACTTCATGATCTTGGCGGCAATGTTGAGGAATGGTGCAATGATTACTACCGGATATATCAGAAGAAACCGGGCAAGATTTTCGTTGATCCGTTGGGGCCGGATGAAGGGAATTTTCGCGTAATCCGTGGATCCAGCTGGAAGCAGTCCGGCATTGGGCCGCTCCGATTGAGTTACCGTGACTATGGTAAAGAGGGAAGAAACGATGTAGGATTTCGTATCTGTCGGAACGCGGGAAAATTGGAAGGCATACGAAAGTGAGATCGATCGGAACGTGGGTTCTCATGGCGGCAGGGGCGGTTGGATTGTTCCTTGGTTTCCAGCCGGGCCGATCGGTAGCGCAGACCCATTCGACAAACACCGTGGAGTCTGCGCCTGCTACGAATAATAAGAAGGAGCCTGAAAAAAAGAAAAGCAGCCCTTCGAAAAAAGCGGCGCCACGGAAAGCGTTTACTCCAACGACCAAGGTTCCCGTGGGAATGCCCATTGATTTTCCGGTGGATATTTAAGTCTTATGAAAAGCAGATCTTCCACTTCCTTTGAATTTTATTACCAGGTGGTAGGGCTGATTCTGTCGGTGATTGTCGTGCATGTCGCGTACTCGACCGTGATCCGGCCCCATGCGCAGGCGGACCAGACGTTGCAGGCGGAATTGCAGGCTGCAGACCCTTCTCATGAGGTGGAACGCTCCTTGTACATCGTTGTTCGCGATTACGAGCAGGAAATCTGTATCGTTCTCATGTTTTGGGCACTTGCGATTATGGGCTACAAAGCAGCCAGGCTCGGCCGGGAATGCAAACTGCTACAGCAGGACCTGCTTCAGATCGACGAAGGCATGCGCGTGTTGCCGGAAGACGCGAGGGACATGACGCGGCAGCTGGAGCTTCTCAAGCCTGACGAACGCGGCACGTTGTTGCCCCGAACGTTGACCGCGGCTCTGCATCGCTTCAGTGCGTCACAGAATGTGCAGGGTGTATCCGAAGTGGCACGCAACGTGTGCGAATCGGAAGGGGAGCGGCTCGAGTCGGAACTATCCATGATCCGGTACATCGCCTGGGCGATTCCTTCCATCGGGTTCATCGGGACGGTGCGAGGCATCGGGGATGCCCTTGGGAAGGCGCACCAGGCAATCGAAGGCGACATTTCCGGTGTGACTGAAAGCCTGGGGGTGGCTTTCAATTCGACCCTGATCGCTCTGGTAATCAGCATCGTCCTGGTTTTCTTTATGCATCAGCTCCAGCTTGTTCAGGAGCGATTCATTCTCAATGCGGAAGCCTATTGTGAAGAAAACCTGATCCGGCATTTGCATACGAGGTAAGCGGACTCCAAAGAGACGATATGGAAATCATCGGACTGGAACTCAGCGACGCCGGTATTCTTGCCGCCGGCGGAGGGCCGCCGCGCCTGTTCCAGGTCGACGGGCGCTCTGTGGAAAGTCCGGGATACGCCCTTCAACTCAAAAAGCAGTTGCTTATAGGCGGCGAGGCATTCGAGCAGTCGCGCATCCACCCGCGCCAGACAAACAACCGGTTCTGGTCGCAGCTCAGCACGCACCCGCTGTCGGAGAAAACGGCGACCGTCTCCAGTTACGCGGAGATCGCGTTTCGGCAAATTGAAAAAATCCGAAATGAGATTGGAGTTCCGGTTGCGGAGTGGATTCCCGCTGTTCCCGGATTTATGGATGAATCGAAGCTTGGTATCCTCCTCGGCATTTTCCGCGAACTTGAGGTTTCCGTGAAGGGATTCGTGAGCAGCGCGGTGGCAGCGGTGCGCCCTACCGGGGCGAATGGGTCACTCGTTCATGTGGATACGCATTTGCACCGTATTGAGATCACGCGGTGCTCCCAAGGGGATCGGATCGAAGTAGAACAGACCCAGGTGATTCCTGATGGTGGCTGGCATGACCTGTCGGAGCTGCTGGCGAACCGCCTGGCGAACGAGTTCGTTCGGGCCACCCGCTTCGACCCCTTGCACGACGCGCAGATTGAACAACAGCTCTACAGCCGCCTCGCACGCCTTCTTCGCAAGCGCCTCTCCGAAGATGGCGAGCCGCTTGAGTTGAAGACAGGGAAAACGGCGCACACCCTTTCGGTGCTCCCGCAGATGTTGATTGATGCAGGCGCCGCCATTCGCGATCGAGTCGTGGAGGGGGTTCGAAATATTCTTTCCTCGCTGCCGGCGGGGGAGACGGTTTCCTGCATTCAATTGTCGCATCGGGCAGCGCTGGTGCCGGGCCTGTTCGATGCGCTGAGTCCAGCGGAGTTTGGACTTGTCGAGACACTGCCGGTCGGTTCCGCCGCGCTCGGCGCGGTGGCGCTAGCCGCCGAGTTTCCCGAAGAGGAAGGGTCGAAGGGCGCCTCGTTTTTGACCGGGCGCATTCGACGAAACGATGAGTCCGACGCCGAAATCCCGGTTCCAAATCAGGGTGCAAATCCACCGGCAATGGGGGTGCCCACACATGTACTCGCCGGGTCGAATGCCCATGCGATCGGTCGAAACTCCCTTGGGATCTTCGCGGACCCGCGGTCCGGAGTCATCTGCGTCGGAGCCGTAGGGGAGGGTGGACATGCAGTGATCCGTTTGGCAAAAGGAAAACCGGTTATCGAGCCGGACTCCGGTCGGGAAACCTGGGTGGATGGGCGGCACATTCTTGCTCCTGTCCCACTTCTGCTGGGTCAGAGAATTCGAATAGACGGCAGTACGGGGGAAATCCTTCTCATCCACGTCGAGTCGGGAGATGGCGCGTAGAGAAATCAACATCTTCAACGTTTCCTTTCTGGATTGCATCTTTTGCGGTTTCGGCGCCGTCGTCCTTTTGTTTGTCATCATCAATGCGCGTGCGGTCTCTGAACGGGTGGAGGAGGCGGCGATACTTGTGGCGGATGTCGATGAAATCGAACAGGAGGTTCTCGATAAACGAAAGAACCTGATCCTGATCCGGAATTCGCTGGAGATCACGGAGCAGGAACTCGAACGAACCGAGGGAATGTCTTCCCGGGTCGAGAAGGAGCTTGAAGAGAAGAAAATCGAACTCGCCGGGTATGAGAACCAGACGGTAGCCAGGAAGGACCATGCAAACCGCCTGAAAGCGGACCTGAAATCGCTTGAAGAAGACTTCAAGAGATTGAAGGCTGCGGCGCTGGATGCGGACGGTGGAACCGATATAAAAGCGTTTCCCGGAGATGGGGACCGGCAGTACCTGACCGGTGTAAAAGTCGGGGGCAAGCGCATTCTCATCCTGGTCGATTCGTCTGCGAGCATGCTGGGGAGGCAAGTCGTCGACGTTATCATTCGGCGCAATCTCTCCGATGCGTCCAAAAGGGAGTTTCCGAAGTGGCAGAAGGCCATTTCTACAGTTGATTGGATTACCGCTCAGCTTCCGGCGGGTAGCCGCTTTCAATTGTACACCTTCAACGAGTTGGCAGCGCCGATTCTCCCGGGCACGAAAGGAGACTGGCTCGATGCCGCGGATCCGGTAGTGTTGGGCGAGGTCATGGATGCACTGCGCGAAGTTGTGCCGGCGAACGGGACGAGCCTTCACGCCGCGTTTGGCGCGATCCAGGAATTGCGACCGCGCCCCGACAACGTATTTCTCCTGGTGGACGGCCTGCCAACCATGGGGGAGCGGAAGACGCGCGCGAAGAAAGTGTCGGGGAATACCAGGCTGAAATATTACCAGAGCGCGGTGGCTGGACTGCCTCGCAGTCTGCCGTTCAACGTGATTCTGTTTCCCATGGAAGGCGATCCGATGGCGGCCACATCGTACTGGCGCCTTGCGGTGAAAAGCAGGGGCTCGTTTTTCAGTCCATCCGAGGATTGGCCGTGAAACGACGCGAAATCAATATTTTCAGTCTCTCCTTTCTGGACGCGATCTGCTGCGGTTTTGGCGCCATCATCATCCTGTTTGTGCTTTCGAAAGGCGGGGAGACCATTGCGGTTGAACAACTTCGGGAGGATGGCAGTGGTCTGCGGGGAAAACTGGAGCAGGAACTTCAGGAACTGCGGGGCGATACGACGGTTGCGAATCGAAAATTAACCTCAGTGAAGGACCAGTTGTCCGTATACAAAAAGCTGCTGGCTCGATTACGAGGTGATCTTTCGAGCATCGAGGGGGAGTTTGCCGCGGCCGCGGAGAATGCGGAAGTTCAGAACGAACTTGAGGGCCAACTGGCGGAGGCGAAGCAGAAGTTGACGGCGGAGATGAGAAAGCTGATTCGAAATGTTCCTAAACGGGTGGACAACCCGATCGGTGGTATCCCGGTGGACAGTGAGTACATTGTATTTCTCATAGACACGTCCGGAAGTATGCAGACCTATTGCTGGCCGTTGGTGGTCAAGAAACTGGATGAAATTCTGGAGATCTATCCGAGCGTAAAGGGGATCCAGGTCATGAACGACATGGGAACCTACATGTTTACACAGTATGCCGGCCGGTGGATTCCGGACACGCCGGCGCGGCGAAAGGCGATTCTCTCCACGTTGAGAACATGGCGCGCGTTCAGTAACAGCAGTCCGGTGGAAGGTCTGACCTCTGCTATAAATACCTTCTACGATCCGAATAAACGGATCAGTATTTACGTGCTCGGAGACGAATTTTCAGGTGTTTCCATGGAGCCGGTATTGGCGACGATCGACCGGATCAACCGCAAGGACGATTCGGGCGCGAGACGGGTGCGAATTCATGCTGTGGGGTTTCCGGTGCTCCTGCAGGACGAACTGAAGAGCGTTGCCGGAGCGACCGGCGATCGATTCGCCACCCTGATGCGTGAGGTATGCGAACGAAATGGCGGTGCCTTCGTTGGGTTGAACACGATTGTTCCCTGACAATCCCCAGCGATTGCTCTGGGATCGGATCCTGTTTTGGACGGTCACGATTTCGGGGACGGCTTCGCAAAGTGGGTCATGAAGTCTGTCAGGAATTGTTTCCGTTTTCCCAAGGCCTTTTTCCCAAGGTAATTTCGAGGAAGCAACTCATTCGGAAGTAACGGATCGGCTTTTACGGCCCGCACCCAGGACTCCCGTTCCGTGGCCAGAAAGGCTTCCGGCTTTGCCTCTTCCCTGGGGGTACCGTTTATCTGCTTCCACATTGCCTGGAGGGTGTGAATGTGCTTGGGGTAGTGGTCGTTGGTTTTATCGAAATTCCAGGCTTGGTCAACGATTTCACGCGTTGATTCTCCGGCGGCAGAATGACCGTTGATAATCAAAATGGTGCTCACATCATCGCCGTGCCCGCTGATTTTGATGAGCTCTTTGTCGACGGGGTCGGGATGAATCCATACGCTGTTCTGCAGCAGTCCGAAACGATCGGCGCGCAATCGCCGGAGGAGGCGTTTCCTCGCGGCGTTTTCAAAGCGCGGCAGATCGAAGATAACCATGCGCCAGGTTCGGTCCCAGGGCCTGCTCCAGTGCGCCTCCACATCCAGTCCACCCATGGCATGAATACGGCCCGTGTCGCTCAGCTTGTAGATTCGCCGGGCCGCTTTGCTTCGGTGTGACTCAATGTATTTACGGTGCTCCAAGTCTTCAAGCATCGGACCATATCCGCGCCAGTAGGCCCAGTCTTCAAAGGAATCCATTCCTCGGGAGCTTGGCCTGGATGCGCTTTCAAGCAACCAGAGTAGACAGAACAACGTTTCCTGTGTTTTTGCTTTCATTGAAAAAGTCCTTTCCTGATGAGACGTGGCGCAAACAAGGCACCGAATGTCAAATCCGATGCAGGACATTGAAAACGATGAATCCGGCGGCGATTGACGCGCCGGGCAGGTAAAGACGTACCCAGGCAAAGAGGACGGCCGAACCATGTCACACGTGTGACATTTCGTCAACCAGGGTTCGAATAGAATATTTTCGATCTAAGCCGGACCGGGGGGTGGACATCCTGGGGTTCGAATCCGAATGCCAAATAGAGAAGGGCAGTTTAGGACGCAGGAGGCTTGGTTGAAATGACGAATGCCGAAATCCCAATGAAATCCGATTTGGTCCCTGTCCCACGTGTGACGTGCAGCGCCTAACTGTGGATGTACCCACGTGTGACATCTTGTGATTCCGGCCCCGTGTCCCACGTGTGACGTGCTGGCGGTTGCGTTGGATGTCCCACGTGTGACGTCTCGTGGTTCCGGCTCCGTGTCCCACGTGTGACATGCTCGAGGTTGTTTTGGATGTCCCATGTGTGAGATCTTGTGGTTCGGACTGGGAAACCCACGTGGGTAAGGGCTGATTGGTATGCAGGAGGTCGGGGTGAAATGAGGAATGATGAAATACCCAGTGCCCAATGAAATCCGAATCTTGAATTGCGAATGACAGGTGATTTTCCTCCTGGAAATGGCACAAATCAGTTTTGGATTTCGTCATTCTTGATTTGCCAGGCCGTACTCATTACCTTTGTCTGTCTACTGAGGGAATTATGAGCCATATTCGAATCGCTACCGTGTTGGATCCGTTTACGGATCGAAACCTTGCCCTCGCCGCGCAGTGCGGCGTGGACGATGTTGTGCTCCGGTATCCCGGAACCTACCAAGACACGCTTGCGAATCTTCGCGGCCGGGTGGAATCTTTCGGCATGCGGGTGTCCGTCATAGAAGGATTCCTTCCCATTGAAGAAATCAAGCTGGGTACCCCGGACCGGGATCGGGGAATTCAAGAAGTGATTTCGCTGGTTCGGGAGATGGGCGACCAGGGCGTGGAAGTTCTTTGTTACAATATGCTGTCGGGAAGTGACTGGTCCCGGACCTCCACTACCGAGACTGAACGCGGCGGCGCCCTGGTCACGGCCTTCGACCGGACCAGCGATGAGTTCGTGGAGGCGATTCGGACCGATTCCGTCGTATCCGGAGATCAACTCTGGGACAACCTTCAATATTTCCTGGACCGACTACTTCCCGTCGCGGAAGAAGCAGGGGTTGCCCTGGCCATGCATCCGGATGATCCCCCGTTGCCTTCGCTGGGCGGACAAGCGCGGATTATGTGGAATGTGGAAGCGTTCGAGCGGTTGATCGAACTATACGACAGTCCATCCAATGCGGTCTGTTTTTGCCAGGGGACGTTTGCCGAAGCCGGTGTCGATGTTCCCAAGACCATACGCCGCCTCGGCCCGTACATCCGTTTCGTTCATTTCCGCGATGTGAAGCATGCCGAATACGGATTCGTAGAATCATTCCACGACAATGGGGACACGGATATGCTCGCCGCAATGAGAGCCTACCATGACATCGGTTTTGACGGGCCGATGCGGCCCGATCATGTCCCGCAACTCAGCGGCGAAGAGAACGGGAGTCCGGGCTACACGATGATGGGCCGACTCTTCGCATTCGGATATATGCGGGGGTTGATTCAAGCCGTGGCATCTTCGTAAAGCGAATCTGTCAGCGATATTGATCCAGGTTGCCCGCGTATTCGAGGCCCAGGACAGTTCGTGCATGGGCGGAATTGCAGGTCTTGTCGGCTTCTTTTGATCCCGTGATATGCAAGACATCGAATGCCGGCGAGTCTGCCTCCACCGCGAGCCTGCAGGCTTCCGCGAGATCATGGCGGCAGACCCAACCCGGGGTTGCGGGGCAACCTGCTTCAGTCCCCAGCTTCTCACGGTACCGTCCGATTCCCAACCGGCTATCGACGATATACTCCGTGCGCAACACGATAATGTTCAGACCCAGTCCCTCGTGCGCATGGCGGCACATTTCTTCCTGCAGTCGTTTGGTGGTGGCATAGAGATCGAATCCGGGCCGCCGGACGTTCGCGGAGAAAAACGCCCCGTCCCGGTGGACCACGGGGGAGGACCCGAGATGGACGATCCGCTTGATTCCATGCTTTTGGGATGCGTGGATGACGTTCCAGAGCCCTTTCAGGTTAACAAGGAACGGATTCGGGTCCTTGACGAATTCGGATTCTTCGTTCGGAGGAAAACATACGGTCAAGTGTATCACGGCATCCATGCCCGAAATCGCCCGTTCGGTGGCCGCGTAGTCCTGGATATCCGCATCGACGATCTCGCCGCGGTCCCACTTGCCGTCAATATCCGCCCATTCGTTCCACGCTTCCCGATTCAGGTCAATCGCGCGGACTTGGTAGCGATCAGGCAGGAGGTCTATCACGCCGCGTCCGGCCCAGCCGGCAGCGCCAAAGACTGCAATTTTCATAGTTTAATTCTATGCACGGCAGGAAACGGAAGCGATAAAATTATGTGGCCCGGTTCCCTCTCTGTGACTCGAATGTTCGACATCCTGGCCCGTGCTTCTGCCGTATTCTCTTGAGCAAGCAATCGTGAATTTTGACTGGATTCCAGTCTGTTTTCGCGGTAGGGATATCCGCGTCGATTGGCTTGCCGGTTTTTTTTAAAAGAGGTATTAGGTTGGAATATGTTGAGACACAGGGCCGACATAGGGCATTAGATAAGCAAATCGTCAACCGAAACCTTACAACCAGGTAGCTCTGACCCAGAGGGAGAAATTATGGCATTGCGCATCAACGATCAGGCGCCGGATTTCACGGCCGCAACAACCCAGGGAAAGATCAGTTTCCACGAGTGGATTGGTGACGGCTGGGCCGTTCTCTTTTCGCACCCCAAGGATTTCACCCCTGTTTGTACGACGGAACTGGGGGCCATGGCCGGGCTGGAGCCGGAATTTGCAAAGCGGAATTGCAAGATTATCGGACTGAGCGTCGATCCCGTCGAAGACCACGAGGCATGGTCAAAGGACATTGAGGAGACGCAGGGGAATGCCGTAAATTATCCCATGATCGGGGACACGGATCTGGCGGTGGCAAAACTGTATGGAATGCTGCCGGCGGATGAGGCCGGCAGCTCGGAAGGGCGAACGGCTGCTACAAACGCCACAGTTCGAACCGTTTTCATTGTCGGCCCCGATAAGAACATCAAGCTGATTTTAACCTATCCGATGACCACCGGACGCAATTTCAACGAGGTGCTGCGCGTCCTGGATTCGATGCAGTTGACTGCGAAGCACAAGGTCGCGACTCCCGCGAATTGGAACCAGGGCGAAGACGTCATCATCGTTCCTTCCGTATCCGATGACGATGCCGAAGGAATGTTTCCCGACGGCTGGAAGGCGGTAAAACCTTACCTGCGAGTCACCAAGCAGCCGGGCTGAGTTACTCAGTGGAAGCCGCGTGCAGGCCGACCTCCTGGGGACGTACAGTCGAATTCTTCGCGCCAGCCCAGCTCCAACGAGGCGGTGGCCCGGGCGATTACGGTGGGGATAGTCCCGTAAGTACTTTTTCGCGTTTCCATCCAATAGACGGATTCCTTCGAATAGCGGGATGCCATTAGACGCCGCGAACTCCGTGAGAAGTGGCGACGACACCAGGAATCAGTTCGTCCCGGATGTCGCTTGGCCTCGAAATCAGTTGAGCTGCCATCAGGAGTTTATGCGACGCATAAACGTCATGGATTTCGCAGGCGGACTCAATCAGCAGGAGCCCGACCACGATGCCGCACAGGACCACGCAGGATTTTAGAAGTGCGGATTTTATCAACGGTACTCGCATCCAATATTTGTCACCCCTATCGGAAGAGTTCGCGGAATGGAAGTATGCGTTTTGCGTGATGCGACATTCGGGACACTACGTAGTAGACTAGCTCGTGTTTTCGGCGCCTCTCAGCCGTTTCATCTCCTTCTCCACTTCGAAAACGTGCTTGTCGGTTGCGCCGAGCGCGCGAATTGATTCGGCGAGTCGATGCAAGTAGTCGGCATTGTGACCGCTGGGGCCTGAGGCATGAATGGCTTGTTTTGAAATCTCCTGCACTGTTGCTTCGCCCAGGTAGTTGCGGTTTCCCGGCCCGGCAATGTACAGCAGGCCGCTTACAGGTTCCGCCTCCGGTGAGTAAATTTTTGTTTTGATTCTCTCGTAGCCGCCCTGTTCCCTGAAATCCAGGCGATCCAGAATTGCGGGCAGTAACGCGCCATCGATCGAATATGCGATACCCCAGCATTGTGCTCCCGGCGACCTGGTGAGAGTCACCACGCGCCCCGGAGACCCCGGTATTCCGCGGTGATCCGTTGAGCCCTGCCATAAACGCCGGGCCCAGCCTTCCACCCAGGCGGTGCGTCGATCAAGGTATTTGAAGTCGGGGCGCCACATCAGCGAGCCGTATCCGAAGATCCAGGTTATGTCGCCGGTAGGACTCATCGGCTGTACATCATATAAGCATTCAGAGTAAATAGGAAGCAGGTGAAGACCGGCTCTTCCCTTTCGGCAGATTCAGTGGGAGAAATTGATGTGTGATCGATTGAGGATTGGATTGGTGGGGTGCGGCGGGTTCGGCGACTTTTTCAGTGATTACCTAGTACAGTTCGCAGACATCGCGGCCCTGTGCGATGTCGCCGACGCCAAGAAGGAAGAGATATCGAATCGTCACTCGCTCGATGTTCCGCATTATACGGATTACCGGGAGATGATCGATGCGGGCGGGCTGGACGCGGTGGCGGTGACGACGG
>CAUZEO010000101.1:0-14580 GCA_963578625.1 Kiritimatiellia bacterium
AATGCGTTCATTCGCGTATACCGGACGTGGGCTCTGGTTGGGCTTCACTACACGGGTCGGACACCCGCGCCACGCCGAGATTGCGCGGATCACTGGATTTTCACATTGCTCGTCAGCTCGGGTTAATTCACCCTTCTAAACTAACCCATTAACCGGAAAGCTTCACATATACAAACTCTTCAAGCTTGTGCTCGTCCCCGCCATCGCCTGAATCGCCATTCAGCCGGGCATGACGTCTAAGGCGGAAGGCGAAGAACCGGAACTGCGCGAATGGGCCCGGGAATTTCTGATTTCCTTACAGCCGCACCGGGAGCATTTCCGGCTGATCACCGCCATCAGCGATCTTCCGGCGCAAGTTCTTGGCCACTACCTGGACGTGTGGGTGGTCAGCAGCGGACGCATCAGCCCAACCCTGGCGAAGGAGCGGAACGCGGAGTTGTGGACGTACGACTGCAACAACAAGGCTACCGGCAACGCGCCCAACAGCAGATTCTACGCCGGACTCTACACCTGGGCCCTCGGCCTGAAAGGAAACTTCATCTGGTGCTACACGGAGGGCTACACCTGGGAGAGGCGCAACGAAGCCTTTTTCTGCCACGTGATTCCCACGCCGGATGGCCCGGGGCCCTCCATTCAGTGGGAAACGCGCCGCGAAGGGACGAAGGACTACCGCACATTCCAGTTGCTGGAATCCCTGATCGCAAAAAATCCAACCACATTGAAAGCAAAGGAAGCCCAGGCGTGGTTGGACGGGATTCGCTACCGCGTGGACTGGTATCGCGGGCGCGGCGTTCCGCCTGCGATGGTCAATTGGGACAGTATCGAACTCTGGCCGGCTTGCGGAAACTTTGAACCGTCCGAACTCTCAGCGGTCCGCGACAGGGCCTCGGACTACATCCTGGCGTTGAAGAATAAAGCGTAGGGCCAAGATCCCCGGCTCAGTCGGGGGGGCCGGGGATTTTAGATTCGAATTTTCACCCTCTCCTCCCGCAACTCGAAGTCGAACAACTCACCGCGCTCGAAACGGGCGTTGTCCATGCCTGAAAAGTCCAGTGTGCCCGGTTGCGGCAGCGCGTGGGACACATCAAGTACCAGGCTATCGCGCAACATGAGCTCGGCGATCATCTGGCAGACTCCGCCCGAGCAGGTGATCCCGTGCCCATTCATCCCTACCGCATGATAAAAGTTCTCAAGCCGGTCGTCGCGCGCCACGATGGGATAACCATCCTCGGTCGAGCCGTAGACGCAGCACCAGCCGTTCAGGAAAACACTCTTCGGTAAATGGAAGAACTCGCGGTAGAGCTTTTCCACCCGGCTCGGAAAATCGAGATCGTTGACGCGATTTACGTGGTCCGGATCCACCTCGCGATCGGCCCGGGTGAAATTTCGGTGCTCCGCGAAAATCATCGTGTTGCCGTGCTCGCCCCGACACCAGACGCCTTCGCCGTCCAGCATGACCCCCATCCCCGTAAGCGGCGGCGCGTCGATTCCGTCATCGAAGGTAGTCGCAAGGCAAACCTGGATGCGCTGGGCCGAGAGCGCCAGAGAGCTGCCCGCAAGCTCAGCCACCTTGGCGCCCCACGGTCCACCCGCGTTCAGCACCTGCCCGACACACCAGGCGCCGCGGCGTGTCACAATGGTGCTGATGCGGTCTCCCTCGGTACGTATGTCCAGAACCGGCGTCGTCGCACAAATCTCGACCCGGCCGGTGGCCTGGGCAAGCCGGCCGTACACCATCGCCAACTCGTGCGGATTCACGAATCCTTCGTTCGGGTAGCTCGCGGCGCCGGAAATCCCCTCCGGCTTGATCCATGGGCAGCGCTTGAGCAGTTCGGATAAGTCCAGGTTCTCATGGTGGTACAGGTCTCCCGGCCTGCCGGTGCTGAAGCGACGGTGATATGCATCCAACTCCGACGACAGGGAGGCAGGCTCGCGCACGATGTAATTCGCGGTCCAATTTCGATATCCGAATTCGTTTTCCTCCGCGAGTTCACGAACCCGGGCGTACCCGAGAAGGGAAAGCACCGCATAAATCTCCCCGATATCGTGACGGCAGATGACTCCTCCGGATCCGCCGGTCGTACCGCTTGCCGGCGCCATCTTGTCGAACAGGACAATTCGGCCCGCACCTTGAAGGCTCAATTCGTACGCGCAGGCAAGCCCGACGATTCCGCCACCGATGATGGCGATATCTGCCGTTTGCTGCGTCATCTCGGTTCTCCGAACAAGTCGTCCCACTCGTAGTATGCGTACTCTTCACTGCACGCGGGCGTAGCGCGGCCGGCATTCGCGATCCATAGTGAACGGTCCTCGGGAGAGAACACAACATTGTGCAAGTTGCTCTTCATGGCCACGGGGCGACCGATTATTTCAATGAGCGCGGCGGCATCAATTTTCCCGTATTGAACCCGTATTCGTTTCACCAGGTCCTTGTACCGCTGCCCCGCGGACATCAGCACCGTGTCAACGATCGGCTCCGGCAATTGCGGATGTGACGTGCCGGGCAGCACGACTTCCAAGAGGTCCGGCGTAGCCTTGATTCCCGCCGCGGACCGGGTTTTTCCGTCGCTGATTACGTAGTAATACTCACAGGTCCGCTTGTGGTCGCGAAAGTAACTGAGCGCCTCTTCGAGTGTGCCGCAGTGCTCCAGCGCGCCCCGAACCAGGAAACTCATGGGGGTCCCATCCCAGTCTCCTTCCCCCCTGCCGCCCATTTCCCCGATGGCCAACTGCGCATCGTTCATGCCGGTCACGCTGCCGATAAAACCGGCATAGCCGACATTTACAAACTCGCGGACGCCGTCTCTCGATGTGGCGATGACAACCGCTTCGTCCTGCAAACCGACTTCCGTCATGTAATCCAACACGCGGGCGTGAAGCAGCTTTCCGCCCTTCGTCGCCTGGCCATACACCGCGGCCCCGCTGCAATGAAAAAACTCCGGAAATATGTTGGCGATCTGAATATGCTCCAGCGGCAACCCGGATCCTTCCGACAGGCCACGCATTTCCTCAAAGTAAGCACTGTTGATGTACTGACGTTGTCGTTGAATCAGCTCACGAGCGTCATCGAGGAACCACGATCCCTTTTCGAATGAATAGAGTAGGCCCACGCCGAAAACGACGTGCTCGACCAGCCGCTCGACATGTGCGGACAACAGCCGGCCGTGCTGAAACCCGACATTGAAAGCGTCGCCCTTCAGATAGAGACGGCGCCTGCCGTTCTTCACCACCAGCTTTCCCTCACCCTCCTGCAAGGTGTGATCCGATTCAATGCGAACCGGCTGAGCGCGCAGCGCAGCGATATTCACTGCGGAAGCGAGACTCCGATCAATCTCCTCTGAGGCGACGTCCTGGGCAACGTCCTGGGGTGGCACATCAATCGGAAGGTCGCTTGCCGTTTCCTGCGATCTCAGTTCAATGGTCCACTGCTCGTCGCCATGTCGGAAGTTCAGATCGGCGTCAATCCAGTTCGATCGCATCCCCGCCAGCAACTGCCCGTCGCGTATCCTGATTTTCCAGCGCCGTCCATCGGTTCGAGATTCCCAGCCTGTAATAACGGGCCGCAGGGATAAAACGGACGCAATACGCCCGAACCAGCTGTGGATTCGCGGGATTGCCTGAAAGGCATCGGCAAGAGCATTTCGTGTCAAAGGTAAACTAGTGGCGCCGCCCCGGAAGCAGGCATTCTGTTTCGGATACCAGAGTTCGCACTTGCTGCCTACGGTAATGAGACCGGCGTGCTCACTCACGGAAAAGTACAATCGTGCTCCTCCGTCCATCTGCTGCAGAGTGAACTGCCCGAAGGGCTCCGGCGCGGCCTGGTCACTCTGCTGCGATTGCAAATCAAGTGCCCACTCACCTGTCTCAGTCCAGGGCTCGCTCCCCTTAAGCGCCGCCCCGGCGCGATCGACCGCCGACCAAATCAGCAATCCGGCACAGATCACATTAAGGAGTAAAAGCAGGACGCACGCAAAGAGCAACCGGCAAAGGATCCGGAAAGGCGTAACAGGCTTTCGACCGCCTCTTCCACCGATCGTAGTGACGAGCGGATTTACTTTGAGAATAGCAGTGATAGGTCTGGTCACGGATTGGGTCCTATTGAGTCTGCAGCGCCTTGTCCTGCTGACTCAGCCATACCAGGCTGTCCTGAACGGCCTCCTCAACTGTGGTTCGCTGCACATCTTCGCGCTTCGCAGCATACCACATGATCGCTTTAGGTTCACCTGCAATTTCGAATACGTCCTCGACGCACACTCGAGGGATTACCGGGTCCTTGGTTGCATTCTGAAATAGAAGTGGGCGGGGTGAGATCTTTCCTGTCCTGCGGGACTACGGAGCGGTCCCCGTGGCACGGGCTTCCAGCCCGTGTCGCGGAGCCCCAAGCACACCGCCACCGTCGTGGCATGATCACACTGCTCACGCCAAACAGGAGAAGAGGCAAACTCTGCGATCCTGTCTGTCTCCAGGGCAATCGTTTCCGCGTATGCCCATTACCATCAATAACGAGTCATCTCAGGCGTCCGGGGACTCTTCTTCATGATGGGATTTCGCTCGCGAAATCTCTTCTTGCAGCCCAGGCACTGCCTCACAAAACACCTCGACAATCTGCACGAGGTCAGGCTCCGACGTCCCCTCAAATCGGAAGGTCAGGGCCGGTTCGGTGACAGACTGTCTTACCAGCGCCCAGCCGCGAGGAAAGGTCAACCGGATACCGTCCACCGTCGATATGCGATCTTCGCCGAATTTGCTCCGCATGAGTTCGAATACCCGGCTCGCCTTTTTCGCGTCTGCGCGAATTCGCAGATCGGGTGTCATGTAAACCTCGGGGCAGTCTGCACGCAATGACGACAGCGTCCTCCCGGTTCGTCGCAAGTGATGCATCAGGACCAGTCCGCAGTAAAAGGCATCGTCGCCGCCTTCCAACTCCCGGTAGAAGTAATGGCCGCTGATTTCCGCGCCGAATAATGCATTCTCCTCCAACATCCGGGTTCGTATAAAAGCGTGGCCGCTACGTTCGACGACGGGAAGGGCGCCGAGGTCGGAGGCTACGCGCGAGACAACTTCGGAGAACTTGATGTCATAGACAAAGGGTTGCCCCGAAATTCCATCGCCGAATGACGACAGCAGGATAGAAGTCGCCTCCTCCGCGGTTAGAACGCGCCCCGTTTCGTCGACAACAGCAATGCGATCGCCGTCACCGTCAAATGCAAGCCCGATGTCGTATCGTTCTCTCTTTACCGTGTCTGACAAGACACTCAAGTTTCTCGGATCGGCTGAATCCGGCTTGCGGTCCCGGAACGTGCCGTCGCGGCGGTCGTGAATCGAGTCTATGTGTGCGCTCGGAATACATTTACGATATAATGCAGTCGCACATTCCGCCCAACATCCGTTTCCGGGATCTATAAGAATCCGCAGATCTTCCCTGTGGAGCTTTTCGGCTACTCCCCTCACCCACGTCCGGTAGTCCGGCCATATATTCTCCTCCACGGATATTCCGGCCGCTTTGAAGTCCCCGGACTCGTGCTGCTCGCGCCTGAAGTCGGCGACCATGTCCTCTGTTGGAGGTCTATTGCTGATCATCCATTTCAGACCGTTCCGATCGGGAGGACTGTGAGATGCAGTAACGATAGCGCATGCCGATGCCGCTTTCGTCCGTTTGGCAAAATAGACCAGGGGTGTCGGCACAATACCCAGGTCATGGACGCAGGCTCCGGTATCACACAGCCCCGACACCAAGGCAGATAGAAATTCCGGCGTGCTGATGCGAACATCTCCACCGACATACACATCCGCTCCCGGCTCCAACCGCCGGCCGATCGACCGCCCCCACGCGGCGTACAGATCGGTGGATAGCTCCGAAACGGGGCCGCGGATGTCACATGGCAAATAAACAGGCATTACGGAACTTAAATGTACCCTCTCTCATTCAGCATGTGGACAAAACGCGCGTATTTTTCATTATATCGTTCAACGAGTTGCAAATCAGGCGCAAAGGTTTCGTCCAGCTGTACCATTTCCTGAGCCGCGGAATCGATACTTCCGAACGAGCTTCCGGCAGCCGCGAGCACCGCGGTCCCGAATGCCGCCTCAGGAACGGCGGGTCGAAAATAGGGAACATTGCAGACATTACTACGAATTTGCGTCCACTCCGTGCTTCGAGTGCCGCCGCCGGTACAGTAAACATTGGATATTTCCTGGCCGGTGCAGCTGGAGAGTTCTTCGTAAGCCAGCCGCTCAACAAACGCCGTTCCCTGGAGATAGGCCGCATACGCGTCAACACCGGCCACGTCCGGACACAGGAATCCGGCGGCGGCGGCGTCAAGAAATGGAAATCTCTCCCCGCGACCGACAAGTGGATACGCGATCGAGTCGGACGGCAGCTTTGTCGCCGCGGCCCGATCCAACTGCGCAGGGTCGGAATTCTTGAATAAAGCAGAAATCCAGGCTGCGCCGGTATTCGAGGCCGCCCCCGGCAGCCAAGCGCCGTTGGGAAGTTTGTGACTGTACATGGCTCCGTTCTCGTCTTTCACCAGCTCTGTACTAACCGCCTTGAAAACAAGCGTTGTACCGAGAGTCGTATTGCAATCGCCTCGTCGCCCGGCGCCCGATGCCAGGAACCCGGCCATTCCGTCCGTCGTGCCGGCAACAACCTTCAGTCCGGACGGCAGTCCTGTCTCCCGGCTGGCCTCGCCGGTCACCCTCCCGATCTCCTCTCCCGGTGCGACAACATTCGGCAAACGTTCCGGAATCCCTGCCCAGCGGGCAATCCAATCCGGCCACTTTTCCTCCAGCACATCGTAACCGGTTTTTAACGCATTGTTATAATCGGTGGTATCGAAACAACCGGTCAATCTGCCCGTCAAGTAGTCTGCCTGGTGCGCAAAGAATCTCGTGCGTTTAAAGATGCCCGGTTCCTCGCTGTAGATCCACAAGGCCTTTGGCAGCGCAAAGGATGCGGCGAACCGGTAGCCGAGCGAATCACAAGTCTCCACGCCCACTGAATTGAGCTCGTCCGCCTGCAGTGAAGAGCGGCCATCGTTGTACATGATCGCAGGTCGAAGAGGCCTTCCCGTGTCATCAAGACAGACAAGAGTTCCAGATGTTCCGTCCACGGCGATCGCGCCGATCGAATCAGGGGAAATGCCCGAAGCGGCGAGTGTCACGGAAACACTCTGTAGCACCTCGCAGGCGGAGACCCACCATGCGTCGGGACTTTGCTCATGAACAGCGTCCTCTTTGCGGTTCTCCTGCGAAACTTTCAGATCGGCAGAGCACTCCGCGACGATGCTCCCACCCTCGCTGACACAAATGCAGCGAACACCGGAAGTTCCCGCGTCGAGCCCAATGAAAACCTGCAGACCACGATTCATCCCAACCCAGCATTTCCGCTCAAACTTCACGCGTCAAGCTCTGTCGGAGCAGCAAACAACATAAACTCCGTTTCCCGTTTTGTGTCAGGGGTGGTACGATTTGGTGTTCATGAGGACGATCCGCCGATTCATTCTCGCGTTGACCATTGGCCTGGCCGGAGTATGGGCGGTGGGATCCTTTTTTCTTCCCCGTTACGTTGAGAATCGTGCTGCCCAACGTCTGGAGAATCTTGGATTCGAAGTGAACGGACTCTCCGTAGCCAAACTCACGTTTTCACAAGCAACCGTTGCCGGCATTCGGTTGATGCTTCCCGATGGCATGTCCACACTTACGGTAAACACGGTGGACGCGAATTTCTCGATTTCCTCGCTCCTCGAAGGACACGCGGACCGCATTGTCGTTCACGGTGCTCATCTTGATCTGCGGGGTCCGGCGGCTCTCCCTTCCTCCACGCCGGACACCTCGATATCCGGTGACCGCGAGGAATTCTCGATGCCCGTGCACGAACTGGAAATAGCTTCCGGCTCGATTCGTGGGCGCGCAGGCCCCTTCGTCATCTCTTCTTCCCTCTCCGGGGCCTATCAATGGAACGCGAAGAAACAATCCGTTTCAGGAAGTACGCAAATCGCCGCAACGCTCAGCACCCCCGATGGACGCCAGATCTGCGAGTTCCAATCCGCCGATGTCACCGCCACGTTCGGGCTGCAAGACGATAAAACTCCCAACACGTTTCTCATCACATCGACCATCCCGGATCTTCGGATTTCGGGACTCCGTTTCAAAAACACCGATTTTCAGGCCAAGAGTGATTCAAACCAACTGGATTTCGAGATCCGAAGTCATGGCGGCATATTGCGATTCGATGAGATTCGCGGAAACTATTCGATGGATTCCTTGAATAGATCGCTGCGTCTCAACGTCGAAACCCCGAGCATCACAATCGGCGGATTTTTTGCCGGCGCACGGGCCACGGAATTTATTATGGGGGTTTCGACAAATGCAGCATTTGGAGAAATGGTGTCGATTGGCGTAGACGACCCGGTCCTGTGGAATTGCCCGGTTTCGGACATTACAGGGAAGTTTTTCTACCGATCCGGCATCCTGGAAGGCTCATTTCAACCTGCGGAAATGGATAGTGAAGTAACCCCCAATAGGCGCTGGCGTGTTTCCAACCAAGACGAACCGTCGGTGGTAACGATCCGCTCGCCGATGCTGAGCATTCACCCGGATGGAAGCGCAGGGGCCTGTCTCCAATCGAAGCTTGATGCTCAAGTTTATGCCGATCTTTTAATTACCGGAAGGTTCCCGCTCCGGGATCATTCCGGAGGCCCGACCTTTCATTTCGGAATTCGCAACGGAAACTTTGAAATGAGCGGCATTGAGATGGAGAGCATCAGCGGCGCGATTGAACTCGAGACCCGGGGTGGGATTCACTCCCGGGGAAGCCAGGCCTTTGATATCGAAAAAGTCAACCTAGGCAGGCTGGAACTCGAAAATGGTCACGTGGAATTTACACTTGAGAGCAGTGACTCGATTCTCCTCGAAGAAATGGAATGGAGCGTTTTCGGAGGACGGATGACAAGTCTCGCTACCCGATTTGCACCATCGAATCCGATCGTGAGGTTCGATCTGATATGTGAAGAGCTGAATCTCGTGGAAGTCTTGAATACGGCATTCGGAAGGAATTTCACCGGCTCCGGACTCCTGTTTGGCAGACTTCCGATCAAAGTCCGGCGACCTCCGGGACCCGGCATCGCTTTTGGCGACGGCTATCTCTACAGCAGACCCGGTAAAGGAAATCTGGGTTTCGGGAGATCTCCCGAGGTTCACGCCGTAATCGAAAAAGGAATATTGAGAAACCGTCCGGGTCTCGAACTGGACGAAGTGCGGAAGCAGGTCTCGCAAACCTTGGAGGATTTCGAATACACGTCACTGATTCTAAAGGTCGGGCAAACGCCGGGCGAGCGCCCATATGGAACACTCGATATTGACGGGAAGGGAGCTCACAAACATGGCGTTCCCATCCAATTCGAAATACGATTTTCAGTGGAACCTCTTTGATCAACGTCCGGCGCGTGCTATTATGAAAAGAGAGGAAGACGATGAAATCATGATAAATTGTGTCCCTTTTCGATGTACCACGATTCCAGCGCTGTGGATGCTTCTTGGACTTTTCGCAACGTCATGTGGGCATACGGTGGACGTAAAACCGATTCGAGTAGAGCCGATTCACGTCACGATGGATGTGAATATCCGAGTCGACAAGGAATTGGATCAATTCTTTGCCTTCGAAGAAGAACTTCAATCTGAAGTCGAAGAACCCGCGGTTGATGAGGCAGCAAAGCCGGAGACATCATCATGAATCATACGATTCGCCTTATAACAGTCTGCGTGGGAATGATCGTCATGCCCGGGTCCCTGTCACTAGCCTCGGCCGCATCCTTGGAAGGCTTGAAAGGAAATTTCAAAAAGAGGTTTTCTACCGTCGTTGCGCTCAAAAAGGATGGCAAGATCGGTGAAACCAAAGCGGGAGCTCTGGAGGCTGTCAAACCAGAGTATATGAAGGACAAGCGCGTGAGAAGGATCGTAAACGCTGAAAACGCAGATCGCCGGAAACTCTACGTACTTCTCGCCAAACAGAAGAAAACCACGCCGCAAATGGTAGCGCAACGAAACGCGAGGCGGAATTTTTCCAAGGCCGCTAAGGGAGAATACCTGAAGCAAGGCGACGGGAATTGGAAAAGGAAATAGGCGGTCCAACTTCAAAGTTGGATGATCACTGTTCGATGTCTGATGTTCGTATCTCCTCCTTCCCGGCCCGCCCTGCAACCGCTTTAACATACCCGAATCCCAACGCGATAAGAACCGCTCCGAGTACGCCCCACGCAAAAACCTTGGGAAGCGTTTCCAACTCCCGAGTGTCCACGGCGATGACGCGTATGCTCGCCAGCAAGAGGACGAGCAGTCCCGCATAGCGATACATCTTTTCGCGGAACGACAGGGCGAACCCGAAGAGAATAAGCCCCAATACCGACCAGCCGATTGTGAGATAAAACTCCGACAGCGAAGGAATGTTCGAAAGCATCAGCACCGCAAGACCGGATGCAAGGCCGACGAACACCGGGCTTGGCCGCCACGGAAGAGTGAATCCGAATCGGCTCTCCAGGAACGATACGCTCCGCTCAAGCACCAGCCACATCACGATGGGCCCCGCGAATCCTGCCACAACCGCCCCAACGGGCATGGTCTCGTTAAGCGCTTGGGCCGTGTGAAACAAGGATGCGCAGACGGTTGACAGCAGAGCCAGCAGTGCCGGCGTACGCGTCCTGCAGACAATCCCGTAGCTAAGGAAAGCAACGGCAGACACCGACCACCAGAACGCAATCCAGTCAGCGGAGGCCTCGAGAAAGATATAGGAAAGAACCAGGAGCCATGCGGCGATCAAGAACGCGGGCCGGATCCGGGTGACTTTCAAAACCGTAAAATATCGGTCCCCTGCGATCAGTGCGGCGAGAATGCCCCAGGCCAGGGGGCGAAACATCGCGACATTGTCGGTCGCGAAACCCAAGTGCCACATTGCCTGCGACCAAAGAAGCAGAAACAGGCTGCAGATCGCGAGGGCGTTGCGGTGCAGAATCAGCGCCAGCAGCGCTGCGGCAACTGCGCTCAAAAGGAGTGATAAGACCTCCCAGGAGGGCTGGTATGTGCGCACAAAAGTAAGCCCCAGGAGCCACGCCACCAGTCCATACAAGAAGTAGGGAGAGTTTTCTCCCTGGTGGATCCTCAATCCTTCCCTGTCGCCAAGGAATCTCCGCTCCGACAAAAACGCGGTAACCCCGAGCAAAATGAGCGAGGGCCATGGAAGTGTTTGGCCGGGTCCGCTCAGCAACTCCACCGTTCCGGCGAACGTAGCGAAAATCAAAGCAAGAATGGACGCAAAGCCAAGCTGCAATGCTCCAAGAGAAAGTGCCGGCAACACGGCAAGCACGGTCAATACGGAAAACACGACCCATCGATGCCCCTCCTCCACCAGGGGTCCCATCCAACCCGCAAACAGCAGAATAGCTCCCGCCGCCAGAAAAAAGGGAAGCAAGTTTATCGTTCTACCTTCGTCGCTCCAATGTGAATCGCCACCTCGTGAATGAGTAGCGGTAAAGCCGGCAGGAAACATGCGTAGGCCCCGCGGTTCGAACCGCTTCTCGGTGCGCCGGACAAACTCCGAGAGGAACAGGAATACCACCAGTGTGGAAATTGTTTTGATCGCCGCCGGTCGGTGATTCAGGTCGCCATAGCCCGAGATCTCTTGATTCATGAGTTCACCGATTCCCCAGGGGAAAAAGGCCGAGACCGCCACCAGAGTGGATCCCAGGCCGAACGAGGCCGACTGTAGCCGGCGAGCCACGATCGCTAAGATCGCGGCGGCGACAACCAGCGACAAGGCGCGATCCCCCAATGCAGTGAGGTTCGGAATATATCCATAGATAGCCAGCGCAACAGCGGCCATTGCGTAGAGATGAGGGAATAGAAGCCCGTGGAACGGCTTCGTCTCGCCCTCCCTCCCGGCCGGAAGTTCCGCCAGCAGGTCAAGTTTCCAAAGGCCAACGCATACGCCTTCCTTCAAATTCAAAGTCCGCGGCGACCTGGAACTCCAGTCAACAGATTGGTAAAAGCGCGACGCCGCGAGGAACGCGACGATCAAGCCCAGCGACTGGGCGACTTGGACTGCATAGCCTGGGCTCGAATAGCTGACGAAATCGGCAGCTTGAATAGATGCGACCCCTTGAAGGAATGCGACAGCACCGACAAGAAAAGCGAGCACGCGCGTCACGACAAGCCCGCTTTGCCGCGCCAGGACCAGGAGGACCAGCATTTCCACGGCGAGCCATGCCGTCAGGGTATGCGCGTCAAACTGCACCGCAAGACCTAGCGTCGCTACCGTTACGGCCTTGGTGAGGTAGGTGTTGTACAGAGGATCCCGCGCCCCCGCTCTCAGGTAGGTCATGCCGATCAGGAGGAGGACGCCCGCAACCGCGTACCTGAAAATGTGATGGTCCCCGGCGGAAAATCCATAGTCATCCATCACCATGCTGCCGAGGACAAGAAGCCCCCCCGTATTTGCGATGACAAAGCAGTTCCGGACCCAGGAGGGAATCCCGCTGTCGCGGATACGCTTTGAAGCAACCCGCTCCACAATCGAAAAAATCAGGAAAGAGACGGCCAGGACGGTCATGCTCACCGTAAATTCCGGCACGGTCCCCGAAATTTCGCTGCGCGTCATCAAGAGGAAATTGTTCACGTAACACGCAAGCATCCCGAGTGCGGCGATCAGGTACCAACGCATCCGAAAAAGAAAAAAGGCGCTCCCGAAGTTCAACATGACGACCCCAAGCACAGAGTAAAGCGTGGGATACGTGAGAGTGAACGTGGCAAGCCCGATCGTTAGATGACCCAGCAATGTCGCGATCGCACCGGTAATTCTTGAGTTCCGCCGGACTGCCAGTCCTACCCACGCAACAACAATGACGCACAAGCCGGACAGACTAATCGTCGGGGTCTCGAAAAGTTTTGCGAACGGAACAAAATGCGTCGCAAATGTGACGAAATAGAGAAGCGCAAATCCGGCGCCGAACAGAACTCGCGCGTAGTTCGGGAACTTCCGGTCAAGGTGCAGGCCAATCCCCAGGAGCACGGCCGCCACGCCATAGCCCATCATGACGCGCACCGGAGGGCCCCATTTTTGAATGGCCAGCGTCAGCAGAAATACGATGGCGATGGAAAGGGCAATCGCACCCAACCGTGGAAGCCAATACGTTCCGAGCGCCATTTCCCACGGCATGTCCGAATCCTTCGGGCCGATTCGCTTCAGAAAAGCCTGAAGAGGCCTAGGCGCGCTCTGCTTGGAATCAGCCGCCGGCGAAGGCAAAATTGGGGTTTCCGGTTCGGGTGGCGGTGCCTCAGCGGGTTCGGGCGGATCCGCGATTAAATGCGCTGAATCGGGAACGACCAACGGTATTGTTTCCGGGACGGGCGGAACATAGGACTGGGCAGGCAATGCTGGCGGCGGTTCGGCAGCCGGAGCCTCCTCTACCAGTTGTTCGAGTTCAGCCAGCGAATCGGTCGCCGCCTCTTTAGGAGCAAACTCAGGCCCCTCAGACCGCAGATTTTCTTCCGCTTCGTCAAGCCGATTCTGGAGCTGCGAGACAGTCCACAATAGTTTTTCTACGATCGCTTTGAGCTTACGGACGGACCCCGACGCAATAAACCCCAACAGCGAACCGATTAGAACGAAAGCAACAAGACCGATTAGAAGCAGGCCCCAAACCACAAAGCAGCGTCCTTTCTTCTACACGTTTACACGACCCTAGCATTCAAACGAATTCATGTCACACTCTAATACCAAGGTGCTGAAGCGATCTATAGCTATACGGTTTTCGTTGGGAGTCATTCTTTCGCTAGGCGTCTGCGCTGGTAGCGGTGCATCGACAAACCAACTCGTACATATTCGTGGCGAGAAACTGAATGGGCATGCGGACGAGACGGACACCATTCTACCCTGGGATTCGAACGGACCAAAAGAATTGTGACGGTGGCGCATCGGCGAAGGATATTCCGGCACCATCATTGTCGCGGACCGGATCTATACCCAGACCCAATCTTTGCGTGGCCAATTCGTTGTGTGCATCAATTTACGGGACGGAAGCACAATCTGGGAAACGAGATACAATTTCCCCTGGGACACCGAAGGGCAATGGCCGGGGCCTTACGCGTCCCCGACCTACCGGGATGGTTTCATTTACTACGCAGGATGTTTTGGATCAGTGGGTTGCCTGGACGCGAACAACGCAAATCGCATCTGGACACAGAGTCTTCGGGAGGCCGCGAACACACGAATGCCGGGGTTAGGTTACGCCTGTACGCCACTCGTCTACGACAGCAAAGCATCCTCCCGGCGGGCGGTGACGCTTGTGCTGCAGTGGCCTTGCGCACCGGGGAGACGGTACCCGAGCCTGGTGCGCAGGAGCCGCGAAGGCCACGTTTAGTTCGCCCATCGCCGTCGACGTCGACGTCGAAGGGACGACTCAGATCATCGTCTTTCTCAAAAATATCGCGATGGGTATTCGCCCAAGCGATGATGCGCAGGTTTGGAGCTTTCCAATCTCCGAGGGTATGACCCCCATTGTTCGTGGCTACTCTACGAGTCGCCCCATC
>CAUZEO010000102.1:0-14558 GCA_963578625.1 Kiritimatiellia bacterium
AAGAACCGTCGTGTCCGTAGGCGCGACCCTCTCGATCATTTCGCAGACCGATCGCATCGCCGGACTATCCGCAACGATGTTTTCGAATTGGTATCGTGATTCCAACTGCTGCTTTAACGACACGTTTTCGGCAACAATATTGATATACTCCAAAGCGCGCTTCACCGTGATCAGAAGCTCATCCACCTTGAAAGGCTTGGTCACGTAATCGAACGCGCCTTCCTTCATTGCTTCTACGGCCGTCTCAACGGAGCCGTAGGCCGTGAGCATGATCACGGCTGCGCCGGCACGTTCTCTTCGGGACTGTTTCAACAGTTGCATCCCGTCAACAGGACTCATTCGGATGTCAGTGATCATTAGATCATAGACCTCCTTACGAATCATATCCTGCGCGATATCTCCTCCGCGGCTTGTTATGACGTCATGTCCCTCTGCCTTAAGAAGAGTTGTCAGAACGCTTAGAATGCTAGGCTCATCATCAACCAATAGGATCCGAGACATGGTAACACCGACCTCTTATTTTCGCGTTTGTGAGTTTTCCCCAAAACCCGTTCTTAGAACTGATTCCGAAGACGCATATGCCATGTCTATTTGTACCAAACTGTTCTCAGTTTTTCAAAACTTAAATATTCCCAAGTTTTTCCAGGTAAAATTGATGAATCAGTTCGTCAAATGTGCCGAATAAATCCCCCGTCTTGAGAATATTTTCCAGTTCCTGACAACCATTTGAAAAATGACGGGCCGGCAAGCGAATATCGCTTGCCGGCCCGTACGTCCTGGTTTCGTCCCTCGGTTAGAACTGCACCAATTCGTGCATCTTGAAGATCGGCATGAACATGCAGAGCACAATTCCGCCAATTACGATTCCGAGGAATACGATGAGAAGAGGCTCAATAAGAGATGTCAGCCCCGACAAAGTGGCGTCCACTTCATCCTCATAGAATTCCGCGATTTTTGACAACATTTCATCAACTTTACCCGATTTTTCACCGGCGGATAGCATCTGAACCAACATGACGGAGAAATTTTTGTCATTCGCGAGTGCGACCGATAGCGGTTCCCCACTCTCGACCACAACCTGGGCACCTTTGACCGTGGAACCAAGCACGCGATTGCCTGTGGCGACAGCCGTAATTTCGAGCGCCTCGAGAATTGGGACCCCACTGCGAGTCATCTGGGCAAAGGTGGAAGCAAATCGGCTCAACGCAACCTTTCGAAGCAATTCGCCGAAAATCGGCAACTTAAGAACGAGCGAATCGAAGAAGTACGCCCCCCGCTCGGTCTTTTTGAATTGTACGGTCGAGATCACCGCAGCGACAAGGGCGCCAAACACAAAAGGCGCGTATTTACGAACGAAATCACTGACATCCACAAGGACCTGTGTGGGTCCCGGGAGTGCCGCATCGAAGTCTTCATAGATGCCCGCGAACGCGGGGACAATCCAGATGATCATGGATGAGGTAAGCAGGAATGCGACAATGGTCACGATTGCCGGATACATCATCGCCGAGATGACTTTCCGCCGCAACTTTGCCTGGGCCTCAAGATAGTACGCAAGCCGCTCGGTCGTATCGGCCAGCAGACCACCTGATTCTCCAGCCTGAAGCATGCTTACATACAGTTCCTGGAAAATGTCCGGATAGTTTTTCATCGCTTCCGTCAGCGATTCGCCGCCTTCGATCTGGGTCCGGACACCGGCAACCACGGATTCGAAGACCTTGTTCTCAGTTTGCCCTTCCAATGCTTCGAGGGTCTGCACGATCGGCATACCCGACGAAATCATGGCGGCCATTTGCCGTGTGAATGCCGGCAATTCCTTGAGCCGAATCTTTTTCGCACCGGGGGTCTTGTGGCGCTTCTCGGACGCACGCGAGTTACCCTCGACGGGCCGGGAACCACTGTATTCCATAGAGGTGGATGCCATACTATTACTCCGTCGTGTTTTAAAAACTACTTACGCCTTGTTCGTCACTCTCAAGATCTCTTCCAGGCTGGTCTGGCCATCACGAACTCGTTCCATTCCCACGTCGCGCAGAGTTTTCATACCCGTGGATTGGGCCTGTTTTATAATTTCCTTCGAATTCGTCTCCTTGCCGATAAGCTCTCTCATCTCGTCGTCGACGACCAGGATCTCCATCATCGCTCCGCGGCCGCGGTACCCGACGCCATTGCACTTGGGACACCCCACGGCTTCGTAGGTCACAACGCCATCGAAGAGATTCAGATCGATGTTATTGAGGCGCAGTGTTTCCTTATCTATTTCGCGCTCCCACCGACAGGCTGGACAGAGTTTTCGGTAAAGCCTTTGTGCTTGCGTCATGATAACCGAGGATGCGAGCAGGAACGGTTCGACGCCCATATTTGCGAGACGGCTGATGGCGCCGGCCGCATCATTCGTGTGCAGAGTGCTAAGGACCAGGTGACCCGTAAGCGCAGCCTTTACCGCGATGCCGGCGGTCTCTTGGTCCCGAATTTCTCCGACCATGACGATGTCAGGGTCCTGCCGAAGAACGGATCTCAAGGCGGACGAAAATGTCAGCCCTACACCCGCGTTGATCTGAACCTGGTTGATTCCAGGCAATTGGTACTCCACAGGATCCTCGGTGGTGACGATGTTTACACCCGCCTTGTTCAACTCCTGAAGGCCTGAGTATAGCGTGGTCGTTTTCCCGCTCCCTGTCGGACCCGTCACTAGAATCATCCCATAGGGCTGATGCAATGAGGTTTCGAAGCCCTCGAATGCTTTCTGATCCAACCCCAATGCGGACAGGCTGGGAGCCAGAGAGGACTTGTCGAGAATACGCATAACAATTTTCTCGCCGTGAACGGTTGGCAGCAGACTGACGCGAATGTCCACTTCCTTGTTCAGCGCACGGATCTTGAAACGGCCGTCCTGGGGAAGCCGCCGCTCGGCAATGTCCAGGTTCGACATGATCTTCAACCGGGAAATGATCGCAGACTGGAGTGCCTTGGGCGGGCTGGAGCACTCGTACAACATGCCGTCCACCCGATAGCGAAGGCGAATCGATTTGTCCATCGGCTCGATATGAATATCACTCGCGGAGCGACGCAATGCTTCTACCAGAACAGAGTTTACAATGCGGATCACCGGTGCGTCCTCGGCACTCTCCAGCATCTCGTCCAAGCTGACGTCCTCGACCTCTTCCACCCCTACCTCTAGATCGTCCTCCTCCGAAACATCGCGAAGAATGTCTTCGAGTCCGGCTGCCGATTCGCTGCTGAACTTCCCGACGATCTCCCGAATGTGGCTCTCCGGCGCGATGAGAGTAGTGATCTCAAGCCCGGTTCTCGCCTGGACCTGGTCCAACCCAACGACATCGAAAGGATCTGCCATCGCCACCGTCAACAACTTTCCGGTTTTGGCGATCGGAACCAACTGATGACGCGTTATGATTTCCTTGGGAATCAAATCCATCAATTGATTGGATGGATTGAACTTACTCAGTGCAATCGGGGGAATGCTCAGGTATTCGGATAAGGCGAGGGCCATCTCGACTTCTGAAATGATGTCGCTTTCGACCAGAAATCGTTCCAGCTTCGCGCCGGTGTTGCGGGCCTCGCTCTTTGCGGATTCAATTTCTGTCGCGCTCAGAACCTTGCGTTTTAATAGAAGGTCAAGAATGCTTGAAGATTCACTCGATGTATTCATTGCGATTGCGCCCTCCGGGGGTCGTTTATTTCGGGACGCTCTTGGAAAAGCAGTTTCGGTGCCACCGATATTGTGCTCAGGTTAAAATCAACCCTTTGAGATTGGTGCCCGAACGTGGCATGAGAGTTGCGTCCGCCCTCATCTTACGAAGTATTCGGTCGGCACTACGCCGCGCGAGACCGCAAACAGGGAGAACTAATTGTGGACAGGCCTAAACAATTTGGGAAATCGCCGGAATCCGAAGTATGGAACGCAATAGCGGCGTTTGAGGAAATCCTCGCCGCGATTCCTGACGATCGCACGGCGCTGGAAACTTTGTACGATGCGTACGATCACATCGGGGATAAAAGTCGCGCCCAGGAATACTTAATCCGACTGTCGAATCAGATTTGCGACGAACGCGATGAGGGTTCTCTCCCCTGGGTCTTCGACAGCTTGCATCGAATCGGGGGGAACGACAAAGGCACAAAAGCGGCGATCAAACGAATCGAATCCCTGGCGGACAAGATGGGGATGCCCTCCCCCGCGGATATCGTCCCGACCCATGGAGGAAAACAGAAGAACTTTGACGTCAGCGGCGAAATGTCACTGGCGTGGATTCTCATGAAGGCGGGGAAAGTCACCGACGACGAGTATTCCATGCTGGTATCTGATGTCACTGAAAACTCGACCAAGAATATCGATGTGCCTATCTCAATTCTACACGTCATGCAGGACCGGGCATTTACCAGTATCCCGTCGGTTCTGTCCTTCATGAGCCGGGACTCCACCCTTCCGGTCATTCAGTTGACCGATTTTGAGCTGGACCGGACAGCATACTCTGCGCTCCCCAGTGAATTTTCGCATGAAAAAGGCGCAATCGCATTTTCCGTACTCGGGAAAGAATTGCTGGTGGCCCTGCTGAACCCATATAACGAGGCGTTTAAAAAGGAAATCATCGAGGCATGCAAACGGACCTGCCATTTCTATCTTGTAAACGCCGAAGAGTACGACGCCTACCTCAACCGGGCGCGGCAACCTGAAACCGCCAAAGCACGCTAATCCCGGGTAGTAGCGCCGATTTCCACGAACCGCTGGTCGCCCCCGTACTCAAGGGTGACCCCGTCATCTGACACGTTGACAAGACGTACTCCGTTGATCATTCGGTTTATTCGGATCATGTCGCCACTCAGGATGGCGCTGTTATTCTTAGAAGATCCGGATGCAACGACACCGCCAACCTCAACCAGGGGCCACTTCCCGGAATCGTCCGGGGCAGACTGGACAATCGGACTCGAAGCCGTTCCGTTTGCATGAGCAGCCCCCGAAGGCGCAGCGGTTCCAGCAATTTGCGCGGAGTCGGATTGGGCGGCGGGCCCTACCCCGTTTCCCGGCACCGAGGGCGCGGAGCTCAGCAGCTCGCTTTTTCCGGCATCAATGAAGTAAATCACGGCGCCCACAAGTCCCACCGAAAGCATGACAATGATCGATATCAGCAGCAGACGAATCGTTCTCTGAGCATCGCTCCGGACCGGTCGGCGAGTAGCGGGTACCTTCTGGTGCACAGGAACGGAAGGTGGCGGATACAGCGCGGCCTCATTCTCAAAAACCTGCTGGGCAACCGGCGGCGCCTGGGGCGGCTGCGGTTCTGGCCGGCCCTGTGAAGCTCTGGAATCCTTGGCCGCCCGTTGTTCCTCCAGCTTTCGCTGCAAGGCATCCTGGATGACACTCATACTTTGCACTCCAACTGCTGGAGCGCGCGGTCCACCTGCGACTCCTCGATATTTAGCGATTGCGCGGCGTATCCCGCCAGCATCGCCAAATCGCATACTGCATTGATGAGACGTGGAATCCCGTTGGAATACTCGTATACTTTTTTAATTGCTTCCGGCTCGAACCATACGTCTTCACCGGCACCGGCGACCTGGAGCCGATGGGTGATGTATTCGATAACCTCCTCCTCTAAAAGCGGAGAAAGGTGGCATCGAATCAAAATTCGTTGTCGAAGCTGCCGTAAGTCATGCTGCGCCAGCCGCTCACGCAATTCAGGCTGGCCAGCAAGAACAATCTGCATCAGCTTATACTCATCGGTTTCAAGGTTGGACAACAAACGGACCTGCTCCATGACCTCAGCTCCCAGGTCCTGGGCCTCATCAATCACGATGACCACGTTCCTTCCTCGCTCCGCCTGCATCAACAAAAACTCGTTCAGTTGTTCCACGTAATCGAGACGGTCATTTCCTCGGATCGTCAGGCCAAAATCCTTCAGAATCGAGCGTAGCAGCTGGTCCCCGTCCATGGACGGGTTCAGGACAAGAGCCGTCTCCACGTCGTGCGGCAACCGGGACAAAACGCTCCGCAGCGTAGTGGTCTTTCCGCAACCGACCTCACCAGTCAGCTCAATGAAGCCCTTTCGATTCGCGATCCCGTACAGGAGCAAGTCCATCGCCTCCCGGTGCCGGGGAGAATAATAGAGAAACCGTGGATCGGGCGTAATGTTGAACGGAAATTCGTTTAGTCCATAAAACTCAAGATACATCAGGACTCTCGCCGTACGGTCCTCGAATGGACCCGGGCGGAGAACCTATGCGCCCGCGACCTACCATCCTTTCTGAGGAAGCACTTTCGTGGAATGATTAAAAAAATGCAACCATTCTAGTTCCGCCCAGCCTTATAAATCGCCCGGATAGGCAGCACCGAGAAGCCGGGACGCAGCGCGATACCATGATCGCCTCTCTTCGCGGGCAAACTTGAGGGCTTCCCTGGCTCGAAACTCGAAGTCGTCCAGCGCCAGCCCGGCCGTCGCGCCAACATGGGTCTTCCGCGCTATGGCTTCCTTCGGGTCCCGCGCAGACAATGATTTAATGCTTTTCTTGACTTTCCGGTAGGCGTCACGGAACGGGATTCCCTGTCCCACGAGTTCCAACGCATAGTCGGTCGCAAACACGTCCGGCGTAAAAGCGGCGGTCAGCGCCTTCTCGTTAAAGCGCAATCCCCTCACGATCGACGACATTATATGAACGCTGCTGTGCGTGGTGTCCAGTCCCCGCAGGAATGGCTCCTTGATTTCCTGAAGATCCCGGTTATATCCGGAGGGGGTACCCTTAACGATTTCAAGAACCGCCATCCCGTCTCCCAGAACCCGGGATGTCCTCGCGCGAACCAACTCCAGCACATCCGGATTGTTCTTTTGCGGCATAATACTGCTGCCCGTGCAGTATTCGGCCGGCAGCTTTACGTAATCGAATTCGGGCATGGAGTAGAGCATGAGATCCTGGCTTAGCCGGGACAGGGTGATCATGATTTGCCCCAGCGCCTGCAAAATCATCGATTCAAGCTTTCCCCTCATGTTTCCGGCGTGCAAAACATTGTGCACAGTCCGGCTCATTCCAAGCAATCGGGTCACCAGGTCTCTGTCGATGGGCAAAGGAACGCCGTAGCCGGCGGCGGACCCAAGCGGATTCTGATCATTCATCTGGTAAGCGGTCAATAGCATCGGTAAATCGTCCAGCAACCCTTCGGCATAAGCAGAAGCCCACAATGCCACCGATGACGGCATCGCCTTTTGCATATGGGTCCTGCCTACCATCGGAACCGTTACGTGTTTTTTTGCGCAGCGGGTCAATGCGAGGGACAGGTCACCGGTTGCTTCCAGCAAGTTCAAGATCTGTTCCTTTGCGTACAGTCTCAAATCCAGAGCGGCCTGATCGTTTCGACTTCTGCCGGTGTGAATTTTCTTTCCCAATTCACCCAGCTTCTTCGTGAGTCGTCGCTCCACGGCAAGGTGAACATCCTGGTCGCTGAGCCGAATCCGGAATCGGCCCTTTCTGTGGTCCCCAATAATTGCCCGAAGCTCAGGAAGAAGCCTCTGTATATCTTTCGCAGTTAACAGTGGCGGCCTTACCGGCATGCGGGAGAGCATTACGGCATGGGCCGCCGTGCCCAGGCAATCGGCTTCCACCAGGGCCAGGTCAAACTCGACGTCGTTTCCCGCGGTAAACGCAAGCGCATCGCAATGAATGACTCCCACCGTTGTCGATCTGGAATTCTGAGATGTCAATTTTTGGCTTTCTTGTCGATTATTGGTTCGAGCGCTGGTTCTGGGTTTCAAGTCTGTCCAAAAAATTTCGCCGATCCTGTTCCCTCCCGTCCTCCCCAGAGGAGAGATTCGGGGGCGGGGGCGGAGTTGCCAAATCCTGTTCCACGCCGGCAATATAATCAGAACGCGCAGCTAATGACCGTTCCAATCTAGCCGTTTCCGCCTCTGCGTTTTCGAGAGCCCGCCGGATTTTCCGCAGTTTCCCACCGGAAACATTCCCTGCGCCCACCGACCCGCCAAGGACTCTGAAAAAATTCACGTACCCATTCACCGCCGCCACAAATTCTGGCGCTTTTCCCACAGATAACAACGCCAATTCGGTGAGCTTTCGGTTGCACACTTGGGAAACCCAGCTTTCCTGGGTATAAGACACCAAATCGCCCGGGCCGAGCCGTAGGGGCACCACGTCGCCCGGATCACTGATCATATCTCGCGGATAAATCTCCAGTATTTTTTTCAGCGCAAGAATCGAATCGGAGTCCACCGCTCCGAGCTCGACCTGCACTTTGCTCAGGCGCGCGAGATGAAGCTCCCATTTCTTTTCAACGGATTTGGCTCCGTCTTCTTTGAGCACGTTTTCTGTGATCCAGGCCAGGTCCACATCTTTTCCGGACGCGATATAGGCAATCACTTCCTGCCAGCCAATCGTGTCGCTGATGTTTCTTAAAAGCCAGTTCATGAAAACACCGCACCACGCCTTCTCCGGAACCCACTGCTCCGGCAGTGTGTGCAAGCTCACCAGCGTCGCGACAGACCGAACCTCTTCTGCCGCCCACGAATCCCGGACAAACGTCTCGTTTCTCTCCAGCAATTCGCGGATCAAACATTGTGCGATCCCGACCGAGAACCAATCGGGGAGCAACATCGATGCTGAATTCGGACCCATCCGTCTATGCATCACGACGATATACCGGTTCAGATGAATGCGAGTTAGAGCCTCCAAAAGCATCTCCTGCGTGACGGCCTCGGGGTTTTCGATCGTCATCCGCTGCTGAAGAGCCGTTCCAAAAAATTCTTGAGAGAACCGGATTCGCCCGGGTCCGTAATCACTCCCGTCGAATCCAACGATTTGGGCAATCTCCGCTCGGCCGAACGGCACCCGCTCTCCGAGCCGGGTCTCCAGTCGCGTCGTCATGCTCTCGAACCAGGCGCTAAGTGTGCCGGCATCCAGCGGGTCGAATCCACGCAGCACAAATCTGCGGGACGAACTGCTGAGAGGTGGGCTGGAAGACCGCGCCGGCTGAAGAAATGGTCTCTCGATGCCTTCACCACGCGACGGCGTGCCGCAAAGGTCCATTCCAAGAATAAGTCCGGCGGCAACAATACAGTATCTCTTCATGGAATTCTCCTGCCTCGACTCTCCAGAATCAGCGTGACCGGGCCATCGTTTTCCGAAGAAACGATCATTTCGGCCTGGTACTCGCCGGTCTCCACGCGGTGACCGAACTCCTTCAGCGCTGCCAGGTAGGCCTCATAGCCCGCCTTCCCTTCGTCCGGTTCTGCCGCGTCAATGTAGCTTGGCCGGTTTCCTTTCTTGCAGTCCCCATACAGCGTGAACTGACTCACCACAAGATACGCGCCATTTACTGCGTCGATCGCTTCGTTCATTCGCCCGTCTTTATCGGCGAAGATACGGAGCATCGCCGTCTTCCTGGCGAGGTAAGCCGCGTCCTGCTGCGTGTCGCCACCCGCGACGCCTACGAGGACGAGGGCGCCGGCGCTGATGGCTCCCACTTCCCGCTGCTCGACACGGACCTCCGCGCGCCGAACGCGCTGGATTACGAGTTTCATCCGGGCAGGATGTACATACCTCTGCCTCAAAACTCAATCAAGAACAGCTGCGAACCGGCGTGACCCCAGTAAGGAAGGAGAACAAGCGGTGGGCCCGATCAGGATTTGCTTCCGTCACGAGTCGTGAAACGGACACTTCCAACCGTCTGATCAAGCTTTACGATGTTGTTGAGAACAAACCGTTCCGGCTCCAAACCTTCGAATATACGCACTATTTGCTCCGAAACGAACCCAACGAGCGGTCCGGGAACAGGCAAATGCCCGACGTGGACACGATCCACTTGAAATCCGAAATCGCCTGACCCTACCACGGGGCTTCCCGAAATCACGTAGCCCAAGGGTACCGGACCAAACTTCATGGTTGCCATGACTTCGATCTCGGTTTTGTCGATAGAAATATTGACGTCGCTCAGCGTGGCAAACCCGCCGCCGCTATTCTGGTTGTAGGTATTTACGACGTCCAAAGCGTAAGCGTTGATTGCACGCTCTGGAAGAACCGAGCGAATTTCGATTCCGTTTTTACAGGCCTCGATCAGGTCTGATCGCGTTGATTCGTATTCCTTGGCTAGGTCTTTTTCTCCAACTTCGCCGAGTGGAATCGGTGGCCATAGCATAAAGCCGAGGAGAGCAAGAATGCCGAGAACAAGAACCAGGCGGACCAGCTTGAAGATTGGGTTTCCACCCGAACCGCGTTCACGCTTTACCGATTTTCTGATGTCGCCGTGGTCAATCTTCGTCAGATCCAGCTTTGCGCTGCAATCATTGCAAAACAGGCTGGTCAGCTCGTTCTCAGTCCCACACTTGGTACATAATACGGTTGGTCTGGCCATAATTGGAGTATCGTTCAGATTCGTGGTTAAAGTAATAGATCAGGCAGCGGTGATTCATTAAGAGGAGGAAGGGGATTTCTTTTCTTTTTTCTTTTTAGAATCCTTTTTGGACCCGGCCCCTTCACCGCTCTTGGACTCTTTGCTGCTTGATTCACCAGGTTTGTCCGCCTCAGCTGCGGTCTTGTAACTCTCGCTGCGGTAATCGGTTTCATAAAATCCCGATCCCTTGAAAAGGAAGCCGGCGCCGCCGCTGATCAGGCGTTCCACACGCCCCCGGCACTCTGGACAGCGTTTCTTGGGCTCGTCACTCATAGATTGAAAGAGTTCGAACCTGTGCCCGCACTTGCGGCACTGATAGTCGTAGGTCGGCATATTTCCTTACCTTCGGAATTTTAGAGCCAGATAACATAGCCCCCGGTATCGAATCGTGTCAATCTAAAGACTTAACAGGGGGGGGGGCGATTCCTCAATAATGTGGAACCCACACAGAAAGCAGGGAACCCGTACCGCCCGGATGCAGTTCAAACACATGAAAAATGCGAGCCAGGAACGAGAAGCCATCAAATCAGCACGTCGAATCGTCGTAAAGATCGGAAGTCGCGTGCTCGTGCAGCGTACCGGCCGACCTGACACCCGGCGGATGCGAAGCCTTGTCGCGGATCTTGTGGCACTTCGCAAGAGCGGACGCGAAGTAGTCATGGTATCCTCGGGCGCGGTCGGTGCAGGCATTGAAGCGCTTGGACTCTCAACCCGCCCCACCACGATCCCCGACCTCCAGATGGCGGCGGCCATAGGGCAGTCCCGCCTCATGGCGACCTACGATCAATTATTCGGCCGGCACCGCTGCAGGATCGCGCAGGTGCTCCTGACCCATGACGATCTGAAGAACCGCGAGCGCCACCTCAACACGCGGAACACCATCATGAATCTTCTCCGTCATGACGTCATTCCGATCGTCAATGAAAACGATGTTGTCGCGACCGAAGAGATCAAATTCGGGGACAATGATATGCTGGCCGCATTGGTATCCATCCTCGTGCCCACCGACTTGCTGATCATGCTCTCCTCGACAGACGGATTGAGATCGCCCGCCGGCGGTGGGAGAACGCGCCGCGTTCCTCACTTGAAAAAGATTACACGGAAGGTGCGGGAACTCGCCAATGGGAAGGCGGACTCGCTAACTACCGGCGGCATGTCGGCAAAACTTGACGCCGCGAGTTACGCCGCCGAGGTAGGCATTCCGGTGATCATTGCCAACGGAAGGCGAGACGGTGTGCTCGAAAAGATCATCGAAGGAAAAGACGTGGGAACCCTGATCTGGGATCACGCGGCGCCCCAGACCGAGATGGACAGCCGAAAACGATGGATCGCCTTTTTTCATCGCGCAAAAGGCACCATCGAAATCGATGAAGGCGCCGGCCGATCCCTGATCAATCAGGGTAAGAGTCTGCTCCCCATTGGTGTCGTGGAGGTCGATGGACAGTTCGCGATCGGATCCCTGGTAAACCTGAAGGCTCCCGATGGCACCCTGGTCGCGCGCGGCCTCGTCTACTTCTCGAGCGACGATATCCGGCGCATCAAAGGCAGAAAAACAACGGAAATTGAAAAAATTCTTGGAACCAGGAATTACGATGAAGTGGTCCACCGAGACAACATGGTCCTCATATGACTACAAATTCATCCGAAGCGTGGTACGGTAGCGGATACGAAACATCAGGTAACCCGGGTTGGAAAACGGATCATGACGACCACGATACAAACAATAGAACAGGAAGTGCTTCGCATCGGAAAACAGGCGAAGGAGGCAGCTCATGCCTTGAGCCGGCTGGGAGAAGAGGAAAAAAACCGAATCCTTCTCTCGATGGCCGACGAAATCGACGCCCGGAAAGATGACCTTCAGACGGCGAATTCTTCAGACCTGACAGCGGGTCGTGAAGCAGGACTCTCCGCGGCGCTGCTGGACCGGCTCGAACTCACCGACGCACGCGTCCGGTCAATGAGCGACGGCATACGCGAAATCGTTACACTGCCGGATCCGGTCGGCGATGTGCTACGCGCCTGGGCCCGACCGAACGGACTCGAGATTGAGAAGGTCCGGGTGCCCATCGGCGTCATCGGAATCATTTACGAGTCACGCCCCAATGTCACGGCGGACGCGGCCGCCCTCTGCTTCAAAGCATCGAATGCTGTGATTCTTCGTGGAGGAAAGGAGGCTCGTCATTCCAACCATGCTATCGCAGAAACGCTAAAAGAAGGCGGATCTCGGGCGGGACTCCCGACTCACGCCGTCCAGCTAATTGGAACGACCGACCGGGACGCCGTCCGGGTTTTGGTTCAAATGACTGATTTCGTGGACATTATCATTCCACGAGGCGGCGAAGGACTGATACGCGCGGTGGCCGAAATGTCCCACGTACCCGTCATCAAGCACTATAAGGGAGTCTGCCACACCTATGTGGACGCCAGCGCAGATCTCGATATGGCGCTCATTGTTTGTGAGAACGCAAAGGTCCAGCGACCCGGGGTCTGCAATGCCATGGAAACCATGCTGGTTCACGAAGCGGTCGCAAAAGATTTTCTGCCCCGGATCTCTGAACGCCTCCTGTCGCAGGGAGTGGAACTCCGCGGCGACAAAGCGTCACGCCGGATTGTTCCTCAGATGAACCCCGCCGTCGACGAGGACTGGGAGGAAGAATACCTGGATCTGATCCTGGCAGTTCGGGTGGTGCCGGATATCGATGCGGCAATAGAACATATCAATACGTTCGGCTCCCATCATTCCGACGCGATTGTCGCCGGCGAGAACACCGTGCAGGACGCATTTTGCCGGCAGGTGGACTCCGCCACGGTCTACGTGAACGCTTCTACACGATTCACCGACGGCGCCGAATTCGGCATGGGCGCGGAAATCGGCATCAGCACGGACAAGCTCCATGCACGGGGTCCCATGGGCCTGGAAGAGCTTACCACCTATAAGTTCGTTATCAACGGCGACGGCCAAATCAAGCAGTAGCAAAAACGTCATCTTCACCCGCTAACCAAGCGCCCAATGCCACCAAGTATCGAATCCCTCATCACCCGGATTCAGAAAAGGGAACCCGAACTTCGCGCGCTGGTTGAAGGCACCTTCCAACCACACAATCTACGCGAAAAACAAGACACCCTTTTGCATCGATATCCGGATTCAGAAAATCGGCCACGCCTGTTTTGCGTGCCGGTTGGGATCAAAGACATTTACCGGGTAGACGGTTTTCCAACGCAATGCGGATCGAGCTTACCGGCCGGTCTTTTCACCGGAACGGAGGCATCGTGCGTCTCCGCCCTCAAGCTGGCCGGCGCTATTGTGGTTGCGAAAACTGTTACCGCTGAGTTTGCCGGGGTTGCCCCGGGGCCGACCCGCAATCCAATCAACCCTCGCCACTCCCCCGGCGGTTCGAGTAGCGGCTCGGCAGCAGGCGTCGCAGCCGGTTACTTTCCTGCCGCGATGGGAACACAAACAATCGGTTCAATTATACGTCCCGCGGCCTATTGCGGGATTCTTGGATTCAAGCCAAGCTTTGGCCGGATTCCCACGGACGGCATCATCCCTTTCTCACCTTCCGCCGATCATGTCGGCGTCTTCTGCCGGGATCTAAAGCTCTTGGATGACCTTCTTTCCGTCCTTGTTCCGGACTGGAATCAAACGGGGACGGAGTCGGCGCTCACGCTCGGAATCCCGACCGGGCCATATATGAAACAGGCATCCGAGCGCGCCCTCTCACAGTTCGAGAGCACTCTAGCCGGCCTGTCTCAGACAGAAATCTCGATCAAACGGGTTCCCCTCCTGGCAAACATCTCGCAGATCAACGATGATCACTGGCGCTTGATCTGCGGTGAGGTGGTCCGGGTCCACCGGGATTGGTCGACGACTTATGAAAAACTCTATCGGCCTCAAACCCGAAAGTACTTCGCCACCGGCGTGGAAGTATCGGAGGAGGATTTGATGCAGCTTCGCAGCAACCAGGCGGCAGTTCGGAGAGACATTCAGGCGATCATGGATCGTGAGAAAATCAACGCTTGGGTCTGCCCCTCAGCTACCGGGACCGCCCCGGAAGGGCTCGAAACCACAGGGGATCCGTGCATGAATCTGCCGTGGACGCATGCCGGTCTGCCGGCCCTCTCCATGCCGGCCGGACAGGACGAAAGAGGA
>CAUZEO010000103.1:0-14490 GCA_963578625.1 Kiritimatiellia bacterium
AGAGTTCGCTGATAAGCTTGTCGGTCAGGTTTCTGTTTCGCTCGTCATCGAGGTTTTCCCCGATGATTTTGCCTGCCAGGGTGATGGCCATCTCCGCGCTGTCCCGCTTGAGAGAAGCCTCGGCCTTCTCCCGGATGGTTCTGATTTCCCGCTGCGCGTTCTCGAGAACGATTTGGGCATCTTCCTTGGCCTTGCGCTCGATCACCCGTGCCGCCTCTGTCGCCGCTGCTCTCGATTTCATCACGACCGCTTTGGCTTCGGCATCCGCTTCCGCGAGCATGCCTTCCTGGGTCGATTTGATTTCCGCGAGGGTGCGCTTGATTTCATCCGCCTCCTCCACCGAATTGCGAATGGATTCCTCGCGTCGATCGAGTGCGGCCAGGATCGGTTTGAGCGCGGCCTTGTAGAGAATGAAGAAAAGAATCCCGAATACAGCCCAGGTCCAGATCATCATCGGGACCGACAGATCCATCAGGCCGGGCCCGGCGTGCTCATCTTCGTGCGCTCCGCTATCTACAGCAATGACTTCCTGGATTTCACTTTCCGCGGCCATCAGACGATCGACTCCTATTCAGGTTTCAGGGCGAGGAAGCACATGACGGCGCAGAACAGGGCCACACCTTCCACCAGGGCGGCTGCGATCAGCATGTTGACCTGGATCTTCGCCGTCGCTTCCGGTTGCCGCGCGATTCCTTCCATCGCGGCCCCTCCGATGCGGCCGATGCCGATGCCGGCGCCGATCGTTACGAGGCCGGCGCCAATCGTTGCCAGCGTGCCAGTTAAACCTGTCATTGTTTTGGTCCTTTCATTTTGGGTGCATTCATTTCGATTTTACGAAAGCAACCGGGTTTCTATTATCTCCGACCGTAAGAAAGGAGGAGACGTTTAAATCAATTTGCGAGGGATGTCAACTTTCCTCATGCTAGTGGGCGGGGTGGTACATCATGCCGATGAACACAGCGGAAAGAAGGGTGAAAATGTAAGCCTGGAGCACGGCCACGAGGACCTCCAGCACGTAGGTTCCCAGTGCCAGGACCATAAACGGCATCCCGCCGAGACCGTAGGTCACGACCAGTCCCAGCAGGGCGAGAATCGCGATGTGGCCCCCGAGCATGTTGGCGAAAAGACGGATGGTCAGAGATCCGGCCTTGATGAACATGCCGACGAACTCGATCGGCACGATGATCAACAGCAGCGGCCAGGGAACTCCCGGGGGAATAAACGCCTTCATGAAGCCGATGGGACCGTTCTTGTAGATCGTGCCGAAGATCATGAACACGAGGGTGATGAGGGCGAGCGACGCGGTGACGTTGACATTGCTGGTTGCGGTGGCAAAGAGGGGAATGAGTCCCATCACGTTCAGGGTGAGAATAAAAAAGAAGAATGTGATGAACAAGGGCGCCATCTTCCTTCCGTCATCTTCGCCGAGGAATTGGATCGAGATTTGGTCCCGCAGGTGAACCACGAAGGCCTCCAGGGCGTTGGTCATGCCGGTCGGAACCTTTGCCGTTTTATCGTAGCGGACGACGAAGATCTGGTAGAGAATGACGGCGCCGAAGATCAACATGAGCGCATGAATCGGGAGGAACGGTGGCAACGTAATGTCCACCCCGGGCAGCGGACCCCAGTGATAGCCGTTGCTTACGTGGCCGATGACGAACGATTCCACCGCTTTGGCCCGCGCGGCAGGATTCTCGACATCGACAAGCGTGCCGGCCACCAGGAGGACGATCGCCACGATGACCCACATTGTGGATTTCGAAATCTTCAATCTACGTCGCCTTTCACATTCCTAACGGTTAAATGCGCGATCTCACAAAACAGGAAACTAAAATAACCGATCAGGGTAGCCACCACGAACGGATACAGATTTTCCATCCCGGATGCCTGGGCCAGGAAAATCAAGGCCAGCAAAGTTACAACCCGGGCGACGTTCATGACAAGTCCCCAACGCAAAAAAGTGTTGATATCCGGGCCGATGGCTTTCCCGTTGAAATAGGCGAACAGGCCGCCGTGCGCCGCGGCCACCAGCCAGGCCAGAATCAGGGGTTTCAGGAGCAGCCCCCCGTACGCGGCCCAGGTCACGGTGGTGCTGCCGATCACCGTGAGCCCGAGGCCCAATAGAAAGAAGCCGGCGCCGGCGCCATGTGGATTGTATAACCTCATATATTGGCCCAATGGCTTTGGTTCTCAAAGTGGCCGTCCACCTCCGGGGGACGGAGCGGCTGAAGGGTCGCAAAGAGAGGCAGATTGGCGCAACGCTCTATCCTGCCGCATTTCAGCGCTGTTTCAGCCTCCACATCCCCCGGAGTTGTTGGCGGACAGCCGCGGACTGCAGTGCTCAGGTGTCAGTCTGGCCTCTGATTTTGGTCAGATTTTCGAGCTGTGAGAGTCGTGTTTGGTTTCAGGCTATTGCCGCAAAATTCGGTTGGATTCATTCTAACGTTCGCGTGATCAGCCATTTATACAAGTGGTTTTCGTAGTGCTCAAGTATATGATTAGCTGACTCCTTGCCTTCGGATGGCTGATCTCCATGTTTCCACGTAGTTTTTCGACTTTTCTCTCTTGTCTTGCGCCGCGATACGCTTAAGTAAATGTTATTGATAGAAGAAATAACATATACTTGAGCAGCAAGAGGAGAAGCCCGATGAGCCAGAGTTCAGATACGGTTGAGGACAGAGCGCGGAAAACATTTCGCAGGCGTAAAATCATGACGCTGGTAGAGGTGGCCGAGTTAATCCACAGCACCATCCACACCGCCCGAAGGCGGTTGAGGGCATGGCGGGCACACAACAGCTTCAACTGCAACGGCCGGTATTACACCTTGCCGGATGTGCCCGAGTTTGACGCCAACGGGCTGTGGCGCTGGCGCGGTGTGTTCTTCTCGCAACACGGCAACCTAAAGCGCACTGTCATGGAACTGGTCCGCCGCTCGCAGGCGGGCCTTGATGTCGGGGAAATGCGCTCCCTGCTGGGGCTCGACCCCCGTTCATTCCTTTCTGCATTTGCCGATCATCCCCAGCTCAGGCGGGAGAAAACACAAGGGCGGTTCGTTTACTACTCTTCGGACCCGGCTATTTACAGCGGGCAGCGGCAGCGCCGCTGCGAGTTGAGCGCAAAGGGCCGGGAGCCGACGCCGTTCGAAGCGGTTGCGATCCTGGTGGAAAAGATCAAAAACCCGGCCCTGAGCAACGAGTCGCTGAGCCGGCGGCTGAGAAAGCAGAAGCTCTTGGTTGAGCCCGAGACCATCGAAACCCTGTTTGTCCGCCACGATCTGGCGGTAAAAAAAACGCCACCTTCGATCTGATCCGGTGCCTTTCGGATTATCTTGCCGCGTTGCTCCATGGGGTGTCGGTGTCCCATCTGTTTTCCACGCCCCCGGTGGTGAAGTTCCGGCCCTCGATCACGCACTGTCCCGGCTGTGGATCCGAACTCAAAGTCCGCAAAACACGTACCCGCACGGTCAGCACACTGCACGTTGGCCGATTTCAGGCGCGGGAGGTGTTCCTGATCTGCAAGCCGTGCGCTCATACGTATCGGTCCGAAGAACTGTGCGCCCCGGTGGCTCCCGGCGCCAACTTCGGCTACGACGTGATGGTCTATGCGGGCAGAGCCCTCTTGCTCCGGCAGCGCAACGAGGAGGAAGTCGTGGCTGAACTGGCGCAGAGGAACGTTCAGATCAGTCCGCGGGAAGTCTCGTTGCTGAGCATGAAATTCGTGGTGTACACCGCCATCGCTCACCAGCGGTGCGCCCCCGACATCACCGCGGACATGCAGACCCGCGGCGGATTTATATGCCATCTCGACGCCACCTGCGAAGGCCGCGACCCACTGCTGATGAGCTCCATCGACTCGCTTTCCCAAATCGTTCTCGGCAATGTCAAGTTACCCGCTGAGGATGAAGAGTACATCGTGCCTTTTCTTGAGCGCATCAAGAAGAGCTTCGGCGTTCCGCTGGCGCTGGTTCACGACATGGGAAAGGGGATCCTCAAGGCGGTCGCCAAAGTGTTTCCCGGGGTGCCGGACTTCATCTGTCATTTCCATTTCCTGCGCGATATCGGCAAAGACTTCCTCGGCGCCGAATACGACACCATCCGCAACCGGCTCCGCCAGCATGGCATCAGTGCGAAACTGCGCTACCGGGCCAAACAGCTCAAACGCGAGATGGACCGGAAGCCCGAGTTGATCGAAGCGCTCGAAACCGGCATCGAGAATACTTCACTGCCCACCGACGCCCTTGAGTTGCTCCCCGTACTCAACGTCTACACCCTGATCCAGTGGACGCTACGAGGTAAATCCGAGGGCCACGGATATGGCTTCCCTTTCGATCACCCGCATCTGGCCTTTGCTCAAAGAATCCGCCGCCTCAAGCGCGCCAACCGCCGTAGAACCGGAAACGCATCCTCAAGCTGTATGCTTCGCACCATGCTCGCCGACAGCCCGCTGGTCCGAAACCTGGAGAATCCCGCCTACATCAAGATCCTGCTCCATGGAAAAGCAACCCTCGAAGAACTCTTCGCCCAGATCGAGATTCGCACCCTGCGCGATGCCTTCCGGGATGCTCAGCATAGCGCCGAGAAGATCCCATCGAAGCTCAAGCCCCTCATCGCCATGAACGACTTCCCAGAAAAACTCGTCAAAATGGTCGAAAAGGCCGCCGCTTAATCACAAATCCAACCGAATTTTGCGGCAATAGGTTTCAGGTGTCAGGTTTCAGGATGGAAGTCCTTGTCTGCCAGCATGTTGTCTCTCCTGAAATCTCAAACCCGAAACCTGAACTCTCAAACAAGTGACGCCTTTGGCTGAGCCAGGTCTATCGAGCTGTGAAAGTTTCATTCGGATTTCAGGATGAGACCCAAACTCTCAAACAAGGTCGGGCCTCTGACCCCAGATCGCAGTTCTCGCTGTATCCTAATCGCAATCCTAATCGATTAGGATTGGGATTAAGATTGAAGACGAACCGGCTGATCACCAATTCTGCTCTCATATGATTCTTTGTGGCTCATTCCAGCATTCATGTCGCTGATAATGCAGGCGGGCTTCTGCTATGTATCACCTTCCGGCGGCTTTTCATTCTCCTCCGCGTCCTGCCTGGAAATCTGGCGTACCAGCTTCCACAATTCATATCCCCCGTAGCCCAGTCCCATGAACATGCCCACCAGGGTCCAGCCACCGTCTCCCCCTCTCTTCTTGTCGATATAATAGCCGAGCATGGTAAACACGAACATCCCGGCGGCAAACGTGTATCCCAATGCCACCGCTTGGTATTTCCGGCTTGGTTCCGCCGGTTTCCTGCTTTTGCCGGGCATTAGAAAAAGTAATAGAAGACCAGAATTGCCAGCAGCAGAACCGCGACGCGGAGCGCCATGTTGCCGGTGGATTGGCCGGACGACAAGAAGCCCTGGGGGCCCAGGTATAGGGATAGCGCGTCGATGGCGTAAGAGATCCGCGACCGGGCAAAACGCTCCAGGGATCCGTGGGCTCGACCGACCACCCCCGCCACGGCGTTGTACACGCCCGGGGCCAGCCGCCGGTAGAACCACTCCACGTCGAGATTGACCGACCGCAATTCGGGCGGATAGATCCCGGATTGTCTCAGCCATGTGAATGCCAGAGCGGAGAAGAAGAGGATCTGTAGCTGCGTGATGACATGCCCCGTTGTGTAGGGCACATAGTCCACCGGGAACGGCAGCAGGCTGTACAGCACCCCGGGAAAGCAACCAATCCCGATACAAAGGGCCGCCGCGATCGTCATGGCCGTCAGCATGTTCCGGGGCGCTTCCGCGCACCGGATGCCCGAATCGTGGGCGAAGAAGGCGAAGAACGGAATCTTGATCCCGGCGTGGTGGAACACGCCGGCGGAGGCGAACAGCAGGCCCAGCCACACGAAGTCGTGCCCTTCATGGAGGGCCGCACTCATCACCATGGACTTGCTCACGAAGCCGCTGAAGAGGGGAAAGGCGGAGATCGAGGCGGCCCCGATGATACAGCAGACGGCGGTGACCGGCATCGACTTGTAGAGTCCGCCGAGTTCCGAGCCCTTGATGGTGCCGGTCCGGTAGAGGACCGCTCCCATCGACATGAAAAGCAGGCTCTTGTAAATGATGTGGCAGAAGGCATGCGCCACGGTTCCGTTCAAGGCCAGCGGTGTGCCGATGCCGATACCCACCACCATGAATCCGAGCTGGTTGTTCAGGCTGTAGGCGAGCACCTTGCGGAGATCGTTTTCGATCACCGCGAAGAAGATAGGGAACAGCGCCATGGTCACGCCAATCGCAATCAGGATTTCCGTGCCGGGGAATCCCCGCGCCAGCACGTACACCGCCAGCTTGGTGGTGAAGACGCTCAGGAAGACGGTCCCGGTGACGGTCCCCTCCGGGTAGGCATCCTGAAGCCAGTTATGAAGGAGCGGAAAGGCGCACTTGATCCCGAACGCCAGGAAAATCAATACGGTGCCGGGATCGTCCAGCGGACCGAAGTGGTTGAATTCCAGGGAGCCGGTCTCCCTCAGGCGGAACAGGATCCCTGCAAGCAACAGGACGCCCGAGCCCACCTGGATGATCAGGTAACGCATGCCGGTCCGGTAGGACCGCTCCGTGCCGCGGGCCCAGATGAGGAAGACCGAGGTGATCGCGGTCAGTTCCCAGAAGACGAACAGGGTGAGCAGGTCCCCGGCGAAAACGGCGCCCAAGGCGCCGGCCGCGTAGGCCAGGGCAGCGACGTGCTGCACGTTGTCCCGGACGTGGAGGGCGTAAATCAACCCGATCAACATGGCGAGGTGAAAGATGTATCCGAAGAGGAGGCTGAGCCGGTCGATACGGACGACGGTCAAATCATAGGTTAACAAAGTGATTTGCCACGACGATCCCTCCGGCAGGCCAAGCAGGTGGACGAAACTCAGCACCGGCAGCATCAACAGGAACAACCCGCGGGCGCGGCCGCGGAACAGCGGAACCAGGAACGCGCCGAGGAGGAGGATGGCAAAGGGAGGCAGGTTACCGATCATAATAATCCTCCTCCCGCATCAGCACCTTGCGCATCTGCTTGGTGATCACGACCAGCAACACGCAGGCGACGAAACCGTAGATCGCATAGAACCCCGGCCAGCCTTCCCAACTGCGTTCGACGTGGCGAAAGTGGCCCGCGTGCGTCGCGCGAAGCGCAAAATCGACGATATCGACCAGGAACAAAGCAATGCAGACTCCGAAAAACACGCGGAGCAACCGCTTCACGTTTTTTGGGTCGTCGAATAGAAACTGTTTAACCTTTTTCTCCATTACAATTATTCCGCAACGATCGGCAGGAGCAGACGATATATGCTTCCGGCATAGAAAAAGAGCATCACGCTCCCCGCCGCGGTCAGGCAAAGAGGGACCAGGCAGAGGATCGGCGCTTCCTTCAGGGTCGGCGGCGGCGCGTCGTCCGGCGGCGGCGCGAAAAAGCCGCGGATGACGACCGGAAAAAGGTAGGCGATGTTGAGCAGGGAACTCACCATCAGGACGGCGATCATGATGTATTGCCCTGCGTCGGCCGCGCCCAGCATCAGGTGCCACTTGCTCCAGGAGCCGCCCAGGGGCGGGATGCCGATGATACTCAGGGACGCCACCCCGAATGCCGCGAAGGTGAAAGGCATGGTGCGGCCCAATCCGTCCAACTCGCTGACCAGGGTCTTGTGCGTGGTCACGTAGATTGCGCCGGCGCAGAAAAAGAGGGTAATCTTGCCCACGGCGTGCATGGCGATGTGCATCCCACCGCCGAGTACGCCCATGGAGCTGGCGAGCATCGCGCCGAGCACGATGTAGGAGAGCTGGCTGATGGTGGAATAGGCCAGTCGCGCCTTCAGATTATCCTTAGCCAGCGCGATCAGCGATGCGGTAACGATGGTGAATGCCGCCACGTACATGGGCACCACGCCCGCCCCGGAATCGCGGAGCAGATCAATCCCGAAAACGTATACCGCGATTTTCACCACGCTGAATACACCCGCTTTGACCACCGCCACCGCGTGGAGGAGCGCGCTAACCGGCGTTGGGGCTACCATGGCAGCCGGAAGCCACCGGTGAAACGGCATCAGGGCCGCCTTCCCGATGCCGAAAACGTAGAGCAACATCAGGACGCAGATGAACGTGTCCGATGCGGTGCCCGCCAGGATGCCGCCGTCTTTGAATTCGAGCGTTCCCGCTACCGCATAGGTGCCGATGATGGCGAACAGGAGGAACCCGATGGAGGTGGTCAGCAGGATGCCCAGGTACACTCGGCCGGCTTTGCGTGCGTCCTCGGAGCCATGGTGAGTGACCAGCGGATAGGTGGACAGCGTCAGGACCTCGTAAAAGACGAAGAGGGTGATGAGGTTGCCGGCGGTGGCGACGCCCATGGCAGCGCCGATGGCGATCGCGAAGCAGGTGAAGAAACGTGTCTGATGGTCTTCCTTGTGGGCCCGCATGTAGCCGAAGGAGTAAAAGCTGGTCACGATCCACAGGCCCGAGGCGACAACCGCGAACAGAAAACCGAGCGGCTCCAGCCGCAGAACCAGGCCGAAACTCGACGCCAGGATGATTTCCGGCCTGTCCCCACTGCTGATCGCCGGTGCGATGGTGCCGACGAGGGCGAACAGGATCACGCCGCCCAGAACGGTGAGTGCGTCCCGGAGATTCGGTCGCGATCCGGTTAGAGCAATTGCCACTGCCGAAAGGAACGGAACGGCCAGGATGCAAACCAGGGTTGCCTCCGTGCTCATGGTGATACCCCGAGGAGCGTTTCGGCCGCGCGGATGGCAAACGTGACGGGGATTCTGTCGAATATCCCGAAATAGACCGTGGCTCCCAGCATGATCCAGGTGGGGACCAGGAGCCATGCGGGGGCCTCCTTTTTGGGCGAATCTTCGGGTGGATCGCAGAAGTAAGCGACCTCTACGACGCGCCAGACGTACACCACCGACAAGAGCGATCCGACCAGGATCAGAACCACCACCACCCACAATTGCTCCTGGATTGCAGCCAGCACGAGATACCATTTGCTGATGAATCCGGCAGTCAGGGGGACGCCGATGAGATTCATGCCGCCAAGAACGAAGGCGGCGGTAGTCAGCGGCATGGTACGTCCCACGCCGCGAAGATCCTTCAATTCAACCGAGCCCAGGCGGTAGAAGATGCAACCCATCACGAGGAAGAGTCCGCCCTTCATCAGTGCGTGATTGAACATGTGCACAATGCTGCCGGTCAGCCCGGTGACGGTGGCAAGGCTGAGCCCGACGGCCATATAGCCGATCTGGGCTACGCTGGAATAGGCGAGAAGCCGTTTCACGTTGGTTTGAAAAATCGCAATGACGGTGCCGATCAGGGCGCCGGCCAGGCCCAGGAGGAGCAGAATATATTGCAGCCCCAGCGGGCCAAAGAAAACGAAGTCGGCCCCGAATACCGAAAAGATAATGCGGGCGAAGAGGTAGAAGGAGACCTTTGTCGCGGTAGAAGCGATGAAAGCGCTCACGATCGAAGGCGCGTAGGTGTATGCATTGGGCAGCCAGGAATGCAGGGGGAACAGGGCCATCTTCAAGCTGACCCCGACGGTAAGGAACCCAAAGGCGGCCAGGACCGTTCGGGTGCCCTCCACTTCGTCGAGACGAACCAGGAGGTCGGCCATGTTGAGCGTACCCGTCATCATGTACACCAGCCCGATGCCGATGAGAATGAACGTGCTCCCGATCGTTCCCATGATGAGGTACCGGTAGGCCGATGTGAGGGCGCGGCGCGTGTGGCCCATGCTGATGAGGGCATAGGTCGAGAGAGAGGAAATTTCCAGAAACACGAAGACGTTGAACAGGTCCCCGGTGATGGTGATTCCCAGAAGGCCTGCCATGCAGAGCAGGAAGAGCGCGAATACGAGATATCGCTTGTCGGGATGGATCTCCCTCACCACGGAGTGGGGGGCATACAGCAGCACGATCGATGCGTTGGCCGAGACGATCAGGAGGACGAATGCGTTGAAGGCATCTACGTGGTACTCGATCCCCCACGGAGCGGCCCATCCGCCCATGGCATAGGATACGTCTCCATTCACAAGCACGACGACGGCCAGCCGAATGGACAGGATGAAAGCCGACCAGGCGACGATAACGCTCCACGCCCACACGACCCGGTGATTCCGAAGCAAAATGCAGACCGGTGCCGCAAGAAGGGGGAGGATGACCACCAGGATGGGCAGGTTTTCGAGCATTATGCTTCGTCGTCCAACTGGGATATTTCGTCCTCTTCCACGGTGCCGTAGGCCTCCTCAATTCGGGTGACCAGGGCCAGCCCGAGCGCGAGAGTCGCGACGCCGACCACGATGGCTGTCAGGATCAGGACATGGGGAAGCGGATTGCTGTAGACCGAGAAGTCGGGGTCGTAAATGGGCGCAGTGCCCCCGTGGACCTTGCCCATGCTGATGTAGAGCATGAATACGGAGACTTGAAAAATATTCAGACCAATCAGTTTTTTGATCAGGTTGCCGCGGGTGATGAGGGCGTAAAATCCGGTCATCATCAGGACGATGACAATCCAGTAATTGTAGAGGCCCAGCGCGTTCACCGGTGACGCTCCCTCTTTGCGAACGCGAAGAAAATCGTCGTCATGGCGGCCGTTACCGTGAGGCCGACGCCAAGCTCGATCAGGAGAATACCGAGATGCTGGCCGTGCTGCGGATGATGCGGATCGGAAGAAAGAAGATTGTAATCGAGAAAATTCCCACCCTTCAGCATGCACACGACTCCCACGCCTCCATACAGCAGTAGACCGACCGCCAGGTGGATTTGGAGACTCTCCAGGGGGACCGCTTTTTCAGCCTTTTCCAGACTGAAAACGAGGGCGTAGAGGATGATGGCGGCGGCGAAAATCACGCCTGCCTGGAACCCGCCGCCCGGCCCGTAATCGCCGTGGAATTGCACGTACAGGGCGAACAGCAATATCAGCGGAATCAGAATCTTCGAAATGACACGCAGGACCATGTGTTGCGTCATGACGCGTTGCATCGGAAAATCCTCCGGATTGGGTCTTTCGTCATTCGTCACTTTCCTTGCTGCCCAATTCGTCTTCTTTTCTTGGAGTCTGCATGAGGAGAAGAACCCCGACCGTCGCGGTGAAAATGACCGCCACCTCCCCGAGCGTGTCGAAGCCTCGATAGCTTGCAAGGATGGAGGTAACCATGTTTGGGACGCCGATTTCGCCGTGCTCGCCCGCGGATTTTTCCATATAGCGAGGGGCCACATGATGATGGATGGGCGCGTCCGGGTCGCCGTAATGCGGCATATCGAGGGTACTGAACACCAGCGCTCCACCGGTGATCAATACCACGAGAAACGGAATCTTCTGAAAGTTGGCGCCCTTGTCTTTGGCCCGGCTGACCGTAAGGTTTAAGGTCGCCAGCAGCAGGATCGTCGATATTCCCGCACCGACGGCTGCTTCCGTGATGGCGACATCGACGGCATCCATCAGGACGAACAGGGTTGCGGAGAGCAGGCTGAAAATCCCGGACAACATGACTGCCGCGAACAGGTCCCGAAGCAAGATGATTGAAATGGCGGTCGCGGCCAGAAGCGTAAACAGCATGATTTCGATCAATCCGATGGTGTCGACTCCTCTCCGCCCGTGGTGGGCGGTCTCTCAATGACAAGGGTTTCTTCCCGCAGTGACTCGTCAAATTGCTTCCTGTCAACGCGAGGCGTCAGGCCATGAGACAGCGCGGCACGCGCGAGCGCATATCCAGACGTAGGCGACGTAAACCACAGAATCGCGATCACGATGACTAGTTTCGACAGGACCAGGGTCTCGTTGGTTTGCAGCATGAGCCCGATCAGGATGCAGCCTGCTCCCAGGGTGTCGGTGACCCCGGATGCATGGGTGCGAGTGAAGAAATCGGGCAACCGGAGGATTCCAATGCCCCCGACCAGGCAGAAAAATGCGCCGGTCAGCAGCAGGATCCAGGTCAGGATGTCAAGAAGGAGTCCCATGACACGTTCAGCGAGATACCCTTTCGTCTTCGACTTCCAATTCGATTTCGGATTTGTCTGCGTTTCCGTACCGGACAAATTTCAAAACCGCGATAATCGAAATGAAGCTAAGCAGTGCGTACAGCACGGCGAGATCGAGAAAATCGGGACGACCGGTCAGAAACCCCAACACGGCGATCAGCAGGACCGTTTTCGTTGCAAACATGTTGGCGGCAACAATGCGGTCGAACACCGTCGGGCCCGCAAACGCACGCACGAGCGAAAGCAGCATGGTGAGCATGATTACCGCGGTGGCTATGGTATACGCGGCATGCATTTAAGGATCCCGGCTCAGGTTTGTGACCCGTCTTTCCATTTCTCCCTCCCCCAGCGTTCTCGCCCCGTCCTCCGACAACGCATGCACGAGGATGGCATTGCCCCGCACCCGCATAGCCAGCGTGCCCGGGGTAAGGGTAATGGAGTTGGCGTATATGACCCGCTTTAGTTCGGATTCCTGGGGCGCGGGCACGATCACCACCGTGGGGGAGATGGGTAGTGACGGACTGAGGATCCGCCGCGCGACATCGATATTGGACTTCACGATCTCCAGGATCAGCCAGGGGATGTACGTGATAAGCCCGGGCGCGATATGAAAAAACACGCTCTCCTTATCGATGATATCCATGCGGCGGCAGACCCATAGCACCAGAAAGCAGGAAAGGACGCCGAGACCAATGAGCAAGGGCGTGTAGTGGCCTGAAAGGACGAGCCATGATGCGAAGAGAACCAACAACAATAGGATCGAGTGCCTCAACTCTCGGAACCTCCCTCACGCGCAAAGCGTATTCAACGAAGCCCGGAACATACTGCCGGTGCGGATGCGTGTCGACCTGAAAATAGCCATGACCTTCCGGCGGACGTTGGGCCGTGAAGATGTTCGGGTCAGACCTCAAAACGACGATCCGGGCCCATCCAGAAACTCCAACTCTTCCGCCGTGGATTCTCTGCCGAGGATCTCGTTCCGATGCGGATAACGGCCGAAGCGGTCGATGATGGCCTTGTGCTTCTGTTCGTACTCAAGGTTCTGCTCCATCCCCGGGGTACTGAACAACACGACCGCGACCTCATGCAGCACGGCCGACTCGCTGTGCATGAAGGGCATGTAGAGAAACAATTTCCAGGGATTGGAGAACGAATCGCCCATCCCCGCGAGAATTGCTTCCTGGGCCAGGGCCAGGGCCAGCGGGTCAAAGGCGAAAGCCGCCGGCTGATTGCGGTACATGTTTCTTGAAAACTGATCCAGCACTATGATTTCGGCCAGCCTGCCCAAGGGATCCACTCTCCACTTGAACAGTTCGCAACGCACCGCTGCGGCGTGAACATTTGCGAATCTCTCCTTGATCATCTGGTCGAATTCATCATCTTTCTTGAACCATTGAGCGGGGGGAATTTCTTCGAACCAGAAGTGCAGGATTTCGTCGTAGCTCATCAATTTTTCCGGATAGGGCTGGTTTCGGAGATTCCAGGTGAAATCCTCCGCTGCCGTCCGTCCTCGCACCGCGAATTTAACTGAAATTTTGCCGGCTGTCATTAATCTGTAAAGCGCCCACGGATCCGGGGTTCCGCAGGTTGTGCCAGCGGATACCGGAGTTATGGGTGTTGATCCCACGGATGGCAAAGCCGACCGGTGGATCCGGGGTTATGAATGCCGATTTTCCGAAGATTGAAATGTGCATGGTCTAATACGATTACACTTCGGCGCTGACCAAGGGTCACTGTTTAAAAATGTTCCTAAATGACGCCCTCATCCAATTCCTCTCACCTCATAACTCGTCTCTGAAGTATGCTGTGGAACCTTGGATCCGCGGGCCAGCTTTGCCATCCGTGGGCACCCCCACAGCGGCGCCCCGGATCCGTGGGGGCTAGAAGGGCCAGTATAGCGGAATCATGTAGACCGCTAGCACCATGATCAGCAGGGACAGAGGGACGCCGAGGCGGAGGTAGTCGCTGAAGCGGTATCCGCCGGGTCCCAGGACCATGAGATTGGTCGGGTATCCGATCGGGGTCGCGAGGGCGGTGCTGGAGGCGAGCATGACTGCGATCAGGTAGGGCATGAAGCTCACGTCCAGGTCTTTGGCTGCTGACATCGCAATGGGCAGCATGAGCACAGCGCCCGCTTTTGCGGTCACGATATTGGACAAGAGCATGGCCAGGACGAAAATGGCGGCCAGCATGAGCTTGGGATCCGTGCCGAAGAGGGTACGCAGTGCGTGACCGAGGACTTCCGCCAGCCCGCTGGTCTCCATGGCCTTTCCCATGCCGATCGCTCCGGCGATGACCAGCAGCACTTCCCAGTCGATGGAGCGCCGGGCCACCGAGGCCCGGCAGCACCGGGTCACCACCGTAAGGGCTGCGGCCGCAACTGCCGCCTGCACCATCGTCACATACTCAAAGCCCACGCTGACTGTCGCCACCAGCGCAATGAGAATCCCCATGGCGATCGGAGCCCGTTCATAGTGAACCGCAGC
>CAUZEO010000104.1:0-14476 GCA_963578625.1 Kiritimatiellia bacterium
TTCGCGAGCAGGGTGTATTTCGGGACGATCTCTACTATCACCTCTGTTCCGATGTCATCCGGATTCCGCCACTCCGTACTCGAATCCAAGAGGACCCACGGGAATTCGACGACATGGTTACCCACCTAGTGGGACGGATGGTGGGTGAGGGAGCGACAGACGTAACCGCGATGGTGAAGGAGTCGCTTCAAACATCACCAGGAAAAGACTACACGTGGCCCGGCAATGTTCGCGAGCTCGAACAGGCGATACGAAGGGTGATCCTGAACCGGGTTTGCGAGGGCGACGAACGTCTCCTCGCCACGGATACGCGGGACGCGCTGGTCGCCGAAAGAGAATCAGGGTCCATGAGCGCAACCGAAGTCCTGCAGGGGTACTGCCGGATTCTTTATGACCGGCACCGCAACTACGTGGAGGTCGCCCGCATCGTCGGCCTGGACCGCCACACCGCGAAGAAGTATATCGAGCAGACAGTTTGAATGATGCAATGCCAGACCGGCGCAGCAGTTGGACCGACCGCACAGCCTATCTTGGCATCGCGGCGGTCAGTGCCGCAGTGCTGGGATTCCTGCTGTGGCTCATCTACTTGAGGCCGCCGGTTTCTGAACCGCCGGCCTGGAGCGCATCGCTTCCTGCTGCGAATGCCATCTTCAACGCCCTCAGCGCAACCTGCCTGGTTTTCGCCGTCCTGGCGATTCTGCGGGGACACAAGTCCCTGCACATAACGCTGGTGCTAACCGCCCTGTTCTGGTCTACCGTGTTTCTTGCTTCGTACATCCTGCACCACGCATTTCACGGTGATACGAAGTTCGGCGGCGAAGGTCCGATTCGGGGGCTCTATTTTTTCATTCTGATCTCTCATGTCCTGCTGTCGATGGCAATCGTTCCCATGATTCTGACCACTGTTTTCTTCGCCGTAACAGGACGATTCCAACGACACCGGAAACTGGCGCGCATCACGTTCCCGGCATGGCTCTATGTCTCAGTGACCGGGGTGTTGATTTTTCTGTTATTAAAAGCGAACGAATGAGAATGATAAGGGGAAAAAAGGAATTCGATGAAAGACCTTCCCATCCTGCAAATGACCATCACCGTGATCATTTTCGCCGTGTCGGCGTTCGTCCACATTGTGTTCGCGGCCGGCATTTATGACGACGCGCGGAAACTGCGGGCGCAGGGCGGATCAACGTTTGCTGTGGGTGGATGGGTCTGGGCTTTCGCCACGCTTTTGGGCGGCATCCTGGTGGCCCTAGCATATTGGGTGATTCATCGTTCGGCAGTCCGATCAGAACAGACTCTGCAAACAAACGGCGACTAATACGGTGTCTACGCCCGGCGCCAGGTCACACCGAGTACGCTGGGCTGCGCCACTCGCCGTCTTTGCCGCCAGCCTTGGGGTTCTTTGGTACCATGCCGCCCCCGGAGTAACGTTTCACGACAGCGGCGAGTTTGCGCTCGCCGCCGCTTCGGCAGGCATTCCTCATGCCCCCGGCGCTCCCAGTTGGATCATGGCCGCCTCCGCATTTTACCGGCTGATCCTCGTGAACGACGCAACTCGTGCGACCAATCTGTTCTCGGCTTTCTGCGGCGCAATTACTTTGGCCCTCCTCTATGCCTTGTGCGCCTCCACCGTGCGCAGGATGTTTCCAACTGCGTTCCTGGTGCCCACACGCCGCCGCCCTGTGCAGCGTCCTGGTCTGCCTCACATCCTCCGCATTCGTCGAGTTGTCGCTGTCAACTGAGCAGTATACCTTATTGACTGCGCTGCTCCTTGCCACGCTCCTCCTGGGGGATACGCTGCTGACCCGCGCCGCAAAGGACCACGACTCCAAGTGGAGAAGTACTGCGCTCGGAATCCTGTGGGGACTGGCCCTGGGTAACCACCCAAGCCAACTTGCGCTTCTCTTCCCTCTCCTTGCCTTCGTGTGGTTTGCCGGATCGGCCTGCCCGTATCCTACGCGATCACGCGCACTTCTTGCCGCCTGCGTCTCCACCGGCTTCGTCTTCGGATTGCTGATATTTCTGTGGGTCCCCATTCGATCCGTTACCCACCCTCTCATTGATCACGCGAACGTGGAGAGCTTTTCGGGGCTGATTCAATTTCTCTCACGCAGTGAATGGACATCGAGGCCGATGGCAGAAGCTCCCCCGGGATTCCTGGGGGAGTGGCTTGCCACCTACGCTCCTCTTGAACAGTTGGGTTGGCTCGGAGCGCTGTTGTCTATCCTTGGAATGACAACGTTACTCCGGTACGGAAAACGGTGGTTCGTCATCCTCATTGCCGTCGCGGTTCCCTACGCCGGCGGCATGCTGCTAAGCCACATGAAACAGGCAAATATCGACATCAATTACATTCGACACTACGGAGTCATGGACTGGCATGTGCCCCTGTATGTTCTCGCTTCCTTCGCTGCGGGCATCGGCGTCGCTCGTCTTCTGTCGTATGCGACGACGACCCCGATCCGGGCGCTGGAAAGCGCGGCAGCCGGGAGGCTCGTCGCTGCAGCGTGTGCCGCAGTACTGGCATTTTCTGCGTTCGTCACGATTCACAAGCAGTCCCTTCGCGGGTACGAGGGCGCACGAACCTTCATTGCTGCCCTGTTGAACCCGCTTCCGGAAAATGCCGTAGTTCTATCGCAGACAGACAACGTCTCCTACATGCTGGGATACGAGATTCTCGCCGGATCAAAGCCGCAAAACCGCTGGATCGGCCAGGACCGCACTCGTTTCAACGCGGAAATCGGCAGCGCCGGCTGGAGCCGTGAATACCTTGTTAACGCCATTCGAAACCGTATCTCCGCAAACGAAGTACAACCTTTCAAGCTTGCCCCGCCCAATGCCGACGAACTCATGGACCGGCCGGTGTACGTCGAATATGACCCGACATTTCCGCGCTCCGCCACCTTCCTTGTACCGGCGGGATTCCTCTTCGAAGTCACCGATGAACCGGTTTCCAATGAAGATGTTTTCAGGGCCCTGCAACGCAAAGATGGCGCGGCATCAACACCGCCTAAGCCCCTTCCGGATCTACATCGATGGGAAAAGGAAGCATGGGCCATGCTGTACCAGCGAAGGGCCGGCTACTTTGCGGTCCGGGAACTCTGGGACCTTGCTGAATCCTCGTACGCCAGGAGCCTCGACTACCAGGGTAGTAACGGGAAAATCTGGTTCTGCCTGGCTGACGCGCAGGAGAAAACCGGAAAACCCCAGAAGGCGGCTGAGTCCTACGGAAAGGCCATCAAAACCGCGCCGCACCTGGAAGGCCCTCGCTCAAACCTGGCCATTCTTTTTGCCGGGGCGGGAGATTTGGAAACGGCGGAGACCCTGCTGGTAGAAGAGTTGAAGATGAATCCCGAATCCGAAACCGCCCGCGAGAATCTATCCCGGGTGCGCACGCAAAGGCAGCACGGCGGCACGGCGGCACGGAGTAATCTTTCTCCTTCACCGGTGGCGGTTAACAACTACATCTGCCACAACCATCAAATGATCCGACAAATCAGCAGAAATCACCCGGTGATTTCGAAGTTCGCAATCTCCCGTCGCGAGGATCCAATCAATCGCACGGTCAGGACCGGCGGAGGGAAAGATCAGGTATCCGAAATCCGGCGGCGGTACTTGTCCGGCCGGGAAGTGACCCAAGCGAAGCAAATGGTCGTTGGCATTCCTTCCTTCTGCGTCGCTTTGATGTCCGGAATAGCCCGACGGCGTTGAATTAAAATCACCCAGCACCAGGAACGGTATCCCGAATTCTTTGGCTATACTGCTGACCTGATCACTGTACCCTACTCGAGTACTTTCGTCCCGAACCTCGGAGTGTACGGCCAGAGCCTGTAAGGAACCTGACGGCATATCGACCGAAGTGAGAAGATCATCGTGATTCCCCGCGAGTCGTTTCTCGAGCCGCGACAGTGGTGGGAACTCAACCATGTCCGCGTGCGTCGATCGGGTATTTTCTCAATACGGCATTTCCAAATCGAAAACGGGAAAAAGGGGCCGCAATATCGATGTTCCTCTGCTCCGCCACATAGGGAAAGCCGGCCGTCTCAGCGATGACCCTGGCCTGATGCACGTGCCGGGTCCATGCCACGGAGATGTCGACCTCATTGAGAACGATTAGATCAAGTTGCTGGCCCCTGATGAAATCGCCGGTCTTGCGAAGATGCGCAGTCACCTGCGTGCGATTCGATCCGGTCCAGTTACTGGTGCCAAGCGCCCCTCCGTGGCCACGCGCAATGTTGTAGGTTCCGACGCGAATGACGCCCTCCTGCCCACTTCCGGCAAGCTGGTGCGTTGCAACCGCGCGCAATGGAGCGAAAATCGAGCCTGGACATACCAGCCCAGGCAGAGCACCAGGATTATGCACATGATGAGCGCGGCTCTCCGTGCTGCACGGGCTTTGCCTGTGGAAATCATCAGGGAACACAATTCGAGCGATTGTTGAAAACTCCGACCGCGAGAAAACCCCTTCTGTTCGAAAAGAAATGAACCTTAATTGTGCCGTGATGTTGCTTCAACCCCGCACACATCGTAGAGTACCCGGCCCGAGAACAATCGAGCTGGGAATTATCGAATTATGAGCAATACCTATAAAATAGTTCTGCTGCCGGGAGACGGCATAGGACCCGAAGTAACGGATGCGGCGGTCGAGTTGCTTCAAAACGCGGCGGCCAGGAGCGGCTTCTCTATTTCATTTTCAACCGAACCCGCGGGTGGCGCGGCCATCGATGCGTGCAACGACCCCATGCCCGATGAAGTCATCGAAGCCTGCCGGAACGCTGACGCTGTGTTTCTGGGTGCGCTCGGGGGGCCGAAGTGGGACCATCTGACCGGCGCAATGCGCCCGGAAAGCGGCCTTCTCAAACTACGCAAAGAACTCGGCGTTTTCGCGAATCTCCGCCCGGTTTCCGTTCCGGCGTCCCTCGCGGAGGCATCTCCGCTCCGAGAAGACGCGGTACGCGGGGCGGATCTTCTGGTGGTGCGGGAACTCACCGGCGGCATCTATTTCGGTGAGCCTAGGGACCGCTCCGGCAGCGGTCCATCGGAGCGCGCTTTTAATACAATGGTTTATACGGCAGGAGAGGTTGAACGTATCGGTCGCATTGCGTTCGAATGGGCCGCTCGACGAAGAGGCAAGGTCATGTCGGTCGATAAGGCCAACGTTCTTGTCGTGTCCCAACTATGGCGTGACGTCATTTCGCGGCTACACGCTGAGGCGTTTCAGGAAATCAAGCTGGAACATATGTATGTCGACGTCGCAGCGATGCAACTCGTGCTGAATCCTCGGCAATTCGACGTCATCGTTACGGGAAATCTTTTCGGAGACATTCTATCGGATGCAGCGGCTACGCTGGGTGGCTCTTTGGGGCTTCTGCCCTCTGCCAGCGTGGGAGGAGCTGTCGGTGTGTTTGAGCCGGTTCATGGGAGCGCGCCGGACATCGCGGGTAAGGAAATAGCCAACCCGGTTGCTGCGATTCTCAGCGCAGCGCTTCTTCTCGATGACCTTGGTGAGCGGGACTCAGCGCAAACGATTCGCACTGGCGTGGATGCGGCGCTGGAAGAAGGCGCCAGGACCGCGGACTTGTGGAGAGAGGGTTACCGAAAAGTCGGAACATCAGAGATGACCGAATCGGTGCTCGCTCATTGCAACGCCTCCACGAGTTGATGCGGAAGCCGGGCCCTCGCTGTCTCAGTTCGTCGAGAACAGGACAACTCGCTCGGAGTTGCCTTCCTGCGTACGGAGCGCCTTTGCGACATTCGGCCGCATTGCACTCATGAACTCAGGATCGCCGCAGCTCTGTAGCTGACAGACGAAATAAAGGACGCGTTGCATGATGGGTTTTGAGTCTGTTTGTCTGCGTTTCATGATTTGATCACTAAGCCTCTTCCGGCGTCGTTATCTGTCATTCTGTGCCATTGAAGTGTAGCCGTATTTGTGCCAAGTGCAACATGGCTTGGGACATTTAATTTGGTTTCAAGGTGATGCCCCGATGCACTGGTGAGGGCTGTAAAATTCGATGCCGCAGAGTTTCCTATCAATTCTTGCTCATTATATGTCGGCCCGAGTGGCACTGACTTAAGCTGTCGCTCCGATGTAGTCCCTTCATGACCCATCCATTCTCACTACGGCGGGGACCGCTGTCTCCAAATTCATATCTTCGTGCTTTTCAGGATGTTGCCGTATCTCTGGACACGGCGATCCCCGCCGTTCCCGAGAATGAATTGATCATTATGAGGCCTTAAGTCAGCGCCATTCTATGCCGGCCCCATTGCTATGATTTCCACCGGAAACCATATGCACTAGAACAAGTTTCATGCCATGGACTTGAAACGGCAGATCGAAGCCCGGAGACGATTCGAAACAAGGACCGTGATATGAGGGGGGAGTAAAATCGAAACGGGCACCCATGCGACTGCGTCGCAGGGTACCCGTCCGGTGTGGGAGAAGATCCAATGAATAGCTAAGCAGTTACTCTACCAAGTCCGTGATTTTTGTCTTCGGAACCACAGTCAAAATGGAGTCGATTATCAGTGGGAGGCTATTGTCATAGGAACCAAGGGCAAATGGCACTGAGTCGTCCCCGCCCAGCATATAGGAGCCGTCCACTTGAACTTCCTGTCCTTCTACATTTTGAAAAACAGAGGGCTTGGACTGCCGCAATTCCACCGATTGAAAATGGACAATAAGATCACCGTAGCCGCCAATTGCGACATGATCCGCGCCGCTCATGCCTAGCCGGATTAACGAAGGATCGGCCCCGGGCTCTACGATGAAGTCAAACTGAACGCGGCCTTCATAGACGCTCTCAATCAGTACGGAGCCGAACGTCGACACCGGCCTGCAGAACCTGGAGAATGCCGCCTTTTACAGGACGTGGCATGACTTGGAATGGGAGGGGGTTCACGCCGCTGGCAGTGGCAGTTCCACTTGAGCCGCGGAATTGAATCTGCATTGGCTCCGGTCCGCCGAAATCCGGTTGTGGCATCGCGAGTCGAACGCCTTTCTGCAGCAACTCCGGGCGATATCCGTCCTTGCGAAACGCACACAGAACGTCACCATCCATTTGCCCGATGTTTGTCTCAAAATGCTCGGCGACTGATGAAAAGGCCTTGAGAAAGCCGGAGGTACGGTCATCAACACCACTGGTTTCAGCCACTGAAAGCATTGATGCTGCGGCATATGCAGTTGCGCCGACAATAAATGTACGAAGTTTGCTCCTCATCTCTCACTTTCTCCTGCGATTGGTCTTCTAAGGTCCAACGACATGGGGATCTTGAAGCATGCCATCCGGGAACCCTTGCCACCTGCCGGATTGAACCGAGGGGACTCGGAAGACACTGATTCTACCTATTTTTAACCACGCTACGTTGATTAACCAGAAACAGGCCAGGGACCATTTGATTTTGGCGCTTTATTACGAAGAGCGAATTTCTATCAAATTATAGATTTTTTTAACTTTGACAATTCGAGCTGTCAGAAGCTGAATTGAGAGATCAGGGCTGGAGCCAGCGGCCAGAGGGCGATTCCATCGATGATCAATCGATACCGGGTTGGATCTTGGCGCATCCGGCTGCCGATAATTGCGCCCGAAATCACCACGCCGAGCGCATCCGCCATAATCCAGACCGGAAAATACCCCCCGATTACGCTCACCAAAGCGATCCCCGCCGCGGATGCGGCCGCGCCCCGGCAAAGAATCATGAATTGCGGCGTACCCAGCGAGTTCGCGGGAGTTCGAATCCCTGCTTCCAGGTCCGAGCTGCGGTCCGGCCAGTCTGATGCAAGAATGTTAGGAGCAAGGAATGCAATTCGATAGGCCAGCAGCCACAGAACTGCTGCAACCGAGACGTCTTCCGACTGGAGGGCAGGAATCAGTACGGTAGAGAATCCCCAACCGATCGACACAATGCCCGTCTTGGCCATGGGGAGCTCCTTCAGCCTACGCCTACCGGGAAGGATCGGCAGCATGTAGAGCATACTTGTGGCGGCAAGAACGGCGATAACGAAGAGGGCCTCTCTGCGAAAAATCAGAACGGCACCCAGCACCGCGACCACGGCACCCACGACGACCGGGGCAAGCCGGAGTACGGAGTAAGACGTTCGATCCTCCGGAGAAAAGGGCAATTCGCCGTCCAGGGTGTAGACGAGAAAGGTGCAGACAGCCAGGAGCAGGAGCGCTGAAAAATCCGGGGACACCCCGAGTAGGCAGTACGTGACCAAGCCGAGACCCCAGCAGGCGAGTGCAGCCAGCAGGCTCTCGATCCAACGGAGGCATGTCTTATCCGCCATTGTAGGCACGCATCTTGCGATTCCCTCGGCGAAGTCGGGCTTGAGGCCGTCTCAATATGGAATACATTCTGCTCAGCTCCCCGTATGGAAGCAGTTCCGAACCGCCGGTGCTGCGAAAATCCAAAAAAATCTTAGTAAATTTGTGCGCACAATGATCGGTTACCATGGGCACTGAGTTTGTTGACCAGTTAAAGAGTTTTCAACTTGGCAGCCTGAATGCGCTGGAGTGGTGTGGAATTGTTGCCATTGGACTGGCAATCCTGATAGCAGGAAACAAAGCTCCGCGGTTTGGAAATGCGCGAAAAACTGGGAAGCGGGTAGTTAAACGTTCGCAAAATAAAGAGAAACCAAGATCGGTACCCAAAGGCCGGGACGAGACCGTTCTCGTGGTGGACGATGACGCGTCGATGCTGCGTGCGCACTCCCGTTTGATCGGACGTATGGGATATAGCTCTTGGCGGACAGGAAGCGATCGACTTCTTGCGGAACAACCATGCGGACTTAATCGTACTGGATCTTCTCATGCCGGGTTTGGACGGCATCGAAACATTTCGAAGCATCAAGGACATCAACCCGCACCAGCGGGCAATCGTTCTCTCCGGATTCGCTGGACCCGCCATGGTCAATTCCATCAAGACGTTGGGCGTAAATACGTATCTCGTAAAACCGACGGAAGCCGGAATTCTTGCCCGGGCGATCCGCGACGAAATTGACCGAAATTGAATCGTCGGGGATTAACAGTTCAGACGCCTTACGCGGAATACTCTACTTCGCCAACACCCCGATCATGGCAACGATCCATCGAATTTTTCGGGTCGAAGGCCTCGCCATCTGCGATCGCTCCGACATCCCGCGCTTCAAATCGCCGAAAGTCCGAAGGCAACGCCGCCGCGAAACAAAGAACAACTCGCGTCACTTCCTCCATACTCTCGACCACACTACACGCTGCGCGCATCCGGCGCACCCCGGGAAATCCTCGCAAATACCAAAGCAAATGTTTTCGAAACAGGATCGGTGCGAGTTTTCCATTCTGGTAGTGGGCTTCGTGATAGGACGCGTGTCGCAAGAGGACTTCTGACCACTCATCTATCGTGGGCTCCGGCGCCGCAGGCTGAATGATGTGACCGAAAATCCAGGGGTTCCCTAGTGCGCCGCGACTGATCATGACTGCGTCGCAGCCGGTCTCCTCCAACATTCGATACCCGGATTCCCGATCCAGAATATCGCCGTTTCCAACCGCCACCATGTGGTCCGAACCGTGCCGACGAGCCGCCATTATTCCATTGCGAATCAACTCAAGATCGACGGGAACGTCATACCGCTGACAGCGGGTCCGGCCATGAATCGTGATCAAATCCGCGCCGCCCCGGGCAATGGCTTCCGAAATTTCTTCCACATTTACGGAACCGGTGGACAAGCCCAGCCGGATTTTCGCCGACAGGGGTTTCGCCGTGGACTCGCGGGATAGCCTGACCGCATCCTCAACGACCGCGGGATCCCGTAGTAGTCCCGCTCCACTTCCTCGCCCTGCAACTTTTCGCACGGGACATCCCATATTCAAGTCAATCGCTTCGAACGAATAAGAGTCGAGATCTCTCACTGCCGCGGCAATTTTCTCCGGATTAGGCCCGGTTACCTGAACCCCCACAATGGGCTCATCTTCATGCCTAGCAAGCATCGCGGACGTACGACGCGCGTGGCTGAGTACGGCTGCAGCGGACAACATTTCCACGGATGTGAACCCCGCGCCCATTTCCTGGCATATTCGGCGAAAGGGGACATCGCTTACCCCGGCCAGGGGGGCAAGAAACATACGATTCGCAAGCTCCAACCGACCCACTCGAATGGGTTGGGCAAGGCGCATCGCAGCGGAATCCGTGTCGATTGTGCAGCTCATGTGAAAATTCCCAAAGGCGGGAAAACGATACATGAATATGGGCTGGATTTCGACTAGATTGAGCCGCTACGGATAAATCATGCCTAGAAGCCGGTCTTCTTCGACCGCTCCATAGATCCGGCTGTCTACGCTGACAGGTCGATTGTCGCCCAGCAGAAAATATTGATCCCCTGAAAGTGTGAAATCCCGAGCGTATTCGTACATCACCTCCGTGAGAATTCCATTCGAGAGATAGGACTCCTCAAATAAATCTCCATTTATGAATACCCGCTGGTCTTTCAGAATAATACGATCCCCCGGCAATCCGATAATTCTCTTCACGGAAAGTGCGTCATCGAGCGGGTCGCGAATCGCTACGATCGAGAGCCGCGCGGGCTTCCCCGAAAAGATACGCCACCGGTGCAGCAAATAGGATTCCCCCTGTCGCAGGGAAGGCAACATGCTCGTGCCGGTCACCTCGACGAATCCAAACAGGCATGTATTGATAAAAGAGTAACTCGCCACGGATCCGAACAGGAGGATGGCCATGATGGACGCGCGCCTTGAACGGGCCGGGATCCGCGCGAGAATTTTGGCGAGGCTCATAAAATCTGACGTCCGATCAAGCAGCAGGAAAAAGCTAAGGGCAGGCCAACCATGCCTTTCCTCTACGCCTCATCAAAAATTTGGGCCGCTTCCATGAGAAGGTGCTGGACAGGAATCTTGACTTCGTCAGCGGCAGTGACGTCGATCATCTGGAAAACGAATGCGGCCTCCTTCCACTTGATCAGTTCCGATACTGCGCCAACCGGCTCCATTTCGGGTTTTCCGTCGATTTCTATTTTTAGAACGATTCCGCTACGCATCAGGATTCGACCGGTTCCCCCGTCGGGATGGCTCAAGGTAAGAATTCCGGTTTCTTCCCCTCCAGCCAGCAGAGTCAGGATGGTCGCCAGTCCAATCTTCGAAAGACTTCCTCGCATGCCCGGCGACCCTTCGTCATCCTGCGGGTTGGCGCCGGCGGCAGCGTCCTGTTCGGGTGCTTCGAGAGACGGCGAAGCAATCCTGTTCCCCGGCAACCCCTGTGAGGATTTGGCGAGACTGGCGATGTCAGAGGAATCATCTGTCAGAGCAACGGCAGCGGGATCCAACACACTGAATTTGTCCGAGGAAATCATGGGGCCGCCCGACGACGAAGCGGCGGCAGGCTGGGCTCCCACCGAAACCGTAAATTCATCACTTCCGAATGATGAATCGGCGCTTCGGGCGGTCTGTGGCGGTGGAGCAGCGGTCTGTGGCTGCTGAGACATCGTCGACAACTCGCTGATGGTTGTTTGGCGGCGATTCGACGGATCATCGGGCGCAGCACCCTGCTGCGGGGGCGGATTGCCGCCAGCAGGATGTGACAGGCCGACTGGAGTGGCTTGGGTAAGGGCTTCATCCAGCGCTTCCCGCGCCCAACTAATCGCCTTTCGCGCGCCGTTGAGCGCTTCGCTGATGGCATTGCTGCGATCCAGTGCACGAACGATGCGGACTTCAAGCTCGTTGACGACGGTGCCCTTCCCCACGAAATCATCGGCACCAAGCCGAAACCCCTGGATTCTACTGTCAAACGAATCGGTGTCAGTGAGAACCACCACCGGAACCAGGGTGAACTCGGGGCTGGACCTGAGGTGTCGAATGAAATCCCATCCATCCATCACCGGCATCCGAACGTCGGTCAGCACGAGGTCCGGCAAAAACCGTTTCGCTTCCGCCAGGCCCTCTTCTCCGTTGTGCGCAGTGCGAACCGAAAACCCCTTTTCCTGGAGCACGCGCGAAATCGCGTTGAGCACCAAGGGTTCGTCATCAACGATCAGGATTCTTTTGCCTTCATTCACGGTAAGATGCAGGACTGGCCGCCTACAATCCTTTCCCGCAATGCTGCGGGTTAAAGCCAAATTGCTGCTGGACAATTAGCACGAACTATACCAGTTCAAGGGGGTGCGCTATAGTGATCTGTGATGGACCACAATTACCTGCAAAGAATCCTGACTTCTCGCGTTTATGACGTGGCCGTCGAGACCCCCCTTGACGTTGCACCGAGACTCTCGGATCGGCTTGGAAACGATGTTCGTCTCAAAAGAGAGGATTTGCAGCCCATATTCTCGTTCAAGATTCGCGGCGCGTACAATCGGATGGCGGCGCTCAGCGAGGGGGAAAGATCCCGCGGCGTGATCGCTGCGTCTGCCGGCAACCATGCACAAGGGGTCGCATTCGCGGCCCGGCGCCTCGGCTGCCGGGCCCTCATCGTAATGCCGGTAACAACTCCGCAAATCAAAATCTCATCGGTCAGAGCCTTAGGGGCCGATGTGGAACTTTTCGGCGACTCCTACGATGAGGCCTCCGTACGAGCCCATGAACGTCAGGAGGAAACCGGTCTCCAATTCATTCATCCATACGATGATCCCGACGTCATCGCCGGACAAGGCACGATTGGAATGGAAATCCTCCGGCAGTCTCCCAGGCCGCCGGACGCGATCTTTGTTCCGGTCGGCGGCGGCGGGTTGATTGCGGGCATTGCCGCATTCTTCAAGAGTCTCGCACCGGCGACTCGCATCATCGGGGTGGAGCCGGTCGACGCCGATGCCATGTCCCGTTCGTTGGAGGCGGGAACGCGAGTGACCCTGGACCAGGTGGGATTATTCGCGGACGGCGTCGCGGTATCACAAGTAGGCGAGAATGCGTTCGACCTCTGTAAACAGTACGTGGACGAGATCGTCCTCGTACAAACCGATGCCATTTGCGCCGCAATCAAGGATGCGTTCGAAGATACCAGGTCCGTCCTGGAACCCGCGGGCGCGCTTAGCATCGCAGGTCTCAAGTCCGTCGCTCAGGAGCGGGGGATGCGGGATCAACTCCTCGTGGCCGTCGCGTCCGGGGCGAACGTCAACTTCAACAGGCTACGCCACATTTCAGAGCGGGCTGAGTTGGGGGAAGAGACGGAGGCGATCCTGGCGGCCACCATTCCGGAAAAACCGGGCAGCATGCGGAAATTCTGCGAATTGCTCGGGGATCACAGCGTCACCGAGTTCAACTATCGCTTCGCGGAGGCCGGGGAAGCCCACGTGTTCGTCGGACTCCAGGTTCTCGGACGGAGCGAAGTGAAAACCCTCATTCATGACCTGACCGAAGCGGGAATTGTTGCCAGGGACTTCTCCGACAACGAAATCGCCAAAATCCACATCAAACACATGGTCGGCGGGCGGGCCTTTCAGATTAAAAATGAGCGGCTATTCCGGTTCGAGTTTCCTGAGCGACCCGGGGCCTTGGGACAGTTCCTCACCGCAATGCAGCACGACTGGAACATCAGCCTCTTCCACTACCGGAACTATGGTGCTGCAAATGGCAGAGTACTGGTCGGGATGCAGGTTCCGCCTTCCGATTCCGGGGAATTTAGTGCGTTCTTGAATCGGGTCGGGTACGCTTATGCGGAGGAAACTGGAAATCCAGCCTACGGGTTGTTTCTGGGGCCGACAGGGGTAGATACGGGCTAGTGCAACGTTCTTGATTGTCTTGATCGCTCTTTTCTCTCATCATACCCCGCTCTTTTATGCTTGATACCCTGCATGGCAAAATTGAATCCGACCTCGTGGAGGCGATCGAGGGCGAGGTCCTGACCGACGCATGGTCGCGTGGCGTATACGCCACCGACGCAAGCGTTTACCAGATTCAGCCGGAACTTGTCGTCCTGCCGAAACACGATGCGGATGTCCGTGCCGCGGTGCAGGTCGCGCGGCGGCACAAGATGCCGGTTCTGCCCCGAGGCGGCGGGACCAGCCTCTCCGGCAGTACCGTCGGCGCGGCCATGGTCCTTGATTTCTCGAAACACATGAGCCGGATTCTGGAGCTCAACGTGGAGGAGCGGTGGGCACGCGTTCAACCCGGCATTGTACTCGGCAACCTGAACGCCGAACTGGCTGCGCACGGCCTTCAGTTTGCGCCGGATCCCGCCACCGCAACCCGTTGCAACGTCGGAGGAATGATTGGAAACAATTCATCCGGCACGCGAAGCATCCTATACGGGAAGACGATCGACCATGTGCTCGAGGCAAGAGTGCTGCTGATGGACGGAACCGAACTCCTCTGCGACGAAATCTCTCTGGATGATTTTTCAGAGCGGGGAAAGGGCCTGTCACGCGAAGCGCAAATCTACGGAGCGTTTCGCGGCATCATAGAGAGGAACCGGGAAGACATCGATACCCGGTACCCGCAAGTGATGCGCCGCGTCGCGGGTTATCCCATGGATGAATTCCGGGCAAACGGACCCTGGA
>CAUZEO010000105.1:0-14476 GCA_963578625.1 Kiritimatiellia bacterium
TGGCGGCAATCACCCGGGCGCCGGTTTTGCGGTCCCATACGCCTGCCAGCGCCCCACTGTCGGCAACGATGGCGTAAATGCCGCGCGTACCACCCAGGACCCAGTAATTTCCCATGTGCTTCACCTGACCGGTCCCCACGGACCGCGGGTCCAGCGGGCCGGCGAGGCCGCCCAGGCTCATGTTCCACGCCAGATCACCCAGTCGGGATTCGAATCGAACACCGGCCGTGCGCGCATGGACGAGCTTGCCGAGTGTCTCTGCATCCTGTACCTGGAGCTGCAGCTTCGTTCGCTGCATCCCGATACGCTTCGCCAGTTCCTTCACCGTCGCGGTTTGCGTCTCAGGAGCGAGCCGGGAAATTTGATCGAGTTCGTGTTCCGCGCGCTTAAGGAGCCAGCGGAGTTTCCGCTGTTCGCTCAGGACGAATTCTTCGTTCACTACGGTTTCGTCCTTGCGTCCCGTGGTTTCACCAGGAGATCCGAAAATCCAATCGCCATAGTATTTGGAGAAGTGGAAACTGGTCTGCACTACCGCCCAGGATGAAAAGGGATCTGCAGTGCTGCTTCGCCGGTACCGGGCCAGGTTCGACTTGAGTCGGTAGCCCGCGGCCGGAGTCCCCATCTCCATATCGACGAAGGGAATCGCGAACTCGGCGGTCCATCCGGTGGCAGTTCGCTGCGCGCCAACACGCCAGGTTCCATTCCAACGGGTCTTTGACCCGCCGCCGCCGCTTTGATCCTTCCGCCAGTCCCACTCGGTCCCCAGCGGATTGGTCACAATCTGGATCAATTTCTTTCCGGTGTTGTCGATGTCAAAGAAAAGTTCGAGCGTGTCGTCCTTGGCGGACCAGAAGGGGTAATCGCGCTCGGTTACCGTCGCCTTGATCTGGTCGGGTGTGCGGTCGCGACAGTCCACGCCGATGTACATGTTTTCGCGGTCATAGGCCACGGTGAACAGGGTCTGGTCCACGACATAGGCATGGCGAAACGTGATATCCACCATCCCGGTGACCCGCGGCAGGCGTTGCCAGACGTCATCCGACAGCGAGCCATCGATGGCCGGCGGAGTTTCAATCCAGTGGACCGTGAGTTCGCGCTTGACAGGATGGGGATCGGCGAAGGTCGCCATCTGGCCGTTGGCGTCGAGGCAGAAGATTGTGGCCGGGAGGAGGAGACAGGTGGAGATTATGTGAATTGTTTTGAATTGGTTCATATGATCAAAACTTCCTTGCCGCTCCCCGAATCACGACTTCTTTCATCACTACGTGTGCCAGCTTGCCGGTTGGATCCGCTCCGACATAGAGCGGTTCGTCAAAACTGCCTGCATCGACTTCCTTTAAAAATCCTCGAGCAGCCATCGTCTCCCCATTTTCCTTGATGAGAATTTGTGACGGCGTCCACTCCACTGCAATGTTTCGAGCTTCCCCCTTTTTCCATTCCGAGCTTTTTTCATACCGGAGAGAACCCTGCGGCGTGAAACGGATCGGGTACTGAACCGAGTGCTCGATTTTTTTTCCACCCGGCGATCCGGTGGCCATCGAAAACCGGAGCGCATAGGTCCGGTGATTTCGAACTCCGACTCCATCGATGGCTATTTGAAAGCGACTATCGCCATCCGGGGATTGCGCGGTAAAAAGTGAAATGGGCACCAACGGTTCGAGCGATTCGTTGTCCGTATCCCATTCGGGCGCAATCGAGAAGCTGATTGAGCCGAAAGACTGAAGCGGGTTATCATCGAACACAAAGGAATCCTTCCTGATTTCCGTGACCTGACCCACCACGGGCAGCGGCTCCAGATCGGGCTCAACAAACGTCGATTCACTCCCCGGGCTTGCCTCCGCCAGGATGCGATCGAGAAGAGTCTGCCACCCAGCCCATTTCCACCACGGCAAACCCTCATCGGCCTCACCCATCGGCGTTCCCGTCATTGCGTAGACCGTGCCCTTGCCCACGTTCCAAGTAGCGAGAATCGGCTCGTTGCCCGCACGCAACAGAACAACGGCGCCCGGCTTCGCTTTTACCTGGTGGAAGAAAACGTTTCGTGGCGCATCGGTGAAATCCATCCCCCGGGTCACCGTATGGTCATCCGCGGCCCTGATTACCTGTTCACGGCCTTCCGCTTTTCGCAAGTCGAATTTCGCCACTTCCACAGGAAGCAATTCCGCCAGGAACGTGTTCATGTACGACCCGTGACCGTAGGCGCGCGCGCCGCCGCCTACAAACAAGGTGCCGCCTCGATGAACATACTCCCGAAGATTCTTCCGCTGGACCGGCTGGAGTGAGTCGCTCGAGAGATTCAACAATGCTACGAGATCGTTTTGCATCAGATCCGACAGGGCAGCGGGAAGACCGGGCGCAATGACGGTAAAGTCCATAAAGATGGTTTCCCATGCTTCGGTCGCATCGATACCGGCCCGCTTGAGCGCTTCGTCGAAGCCGAAATAATCATGCCATAGACCACGGGCCAGGTGAGCTTTCTTCGAGTAGCCTTTGCGGACGGGACGGGAGTCGACTTCGAGTTTCCCCGTACTGAACAAATCACGATCCTGCGTGAGGGAGAGCTGTTCAACGACGACCGAGTCCATGTACAGGTCGGTTTCACCATAGTAATAGAGAGCGATTTCGTCGGATTCTCCATTTTTCAGTTCATACTCGTACGTAAAAGACTCATAGACGCCGGGCTTCCCGAATTGGTCGCAGGTAAATATCTGGTCCGGGAACCGTCCGGTAAGCTTGCACACCTTGTTCGGGCTCGAGTTGTCCGCGACTTTGAGCCGGATCGTCATGCGGAGTCGGCCCGGCATCATGGTGGGCGTATCCTTGCGGGGGCCATCAATGACTTTTACGCCATCAATGGACGTAGGAGTGCAGAGGAACGAGTGCCCGAGGATGGCATCCTTATCCGCGACCAGGCTTGTTCCGAACTCTCCGCGCACATAAGTCAGGATGGGAAAACTTATCTTGCCGTCTTCCACATCCGGAAGCAGGTCCTTGCCGAGGAAAGACTTCTCCGGAATGATCTCGAGCGGGATGTGGTCACCGGAACCGGAAAATTCCTGCACCAGGATTTTCCATGCCTTCAGCTCAGGGATCGTGATCGCTTTCGCGGAGTCAACTTGCCGCATCCATTGTTCCGCTTCCGGGTCCAGCAGAAAAATACGCGCCGGCTTGTCGGCAAGCGCGATGCGAACGTTCTTGAGCGGCGCGGGTTCTTTATCGGGTGTCGACGTTTCCTTGGTTACGCCGGGAGCCGGCATATTGACCAGGTGAGTGATAAGTTGATACCCGTTTTTTATCGGCCGTTTGTAAGAGTAGAGCTTCCACCAGAGATCGTCGCTCTTCTTCCCGTTCACGGTGACGGCAAGATGATCTTCCGGTTTGAGGATTGGCCGGATGTCTTTATTGTAAAGAATTTGCTGATAGCGTAGCGCAAATCGGAAATAGAGGTCCTGCAACCAATTCTCGCCGGGATGGCCCGGATAGAGTCCGCCGAAGATGTGACTCGTTGCCGCGAAATTGGTGATGAAGACATACCGGTGGGAGAAATCGCCGCGGCTATAACGGTCCCCGCTTCCCAGGAAACGCGAGGAGCCGAAGTGAACGCCGCCGTGCTGCTGGACGCGCAATGCATTGTCTCGTAGGCCCAGTGCGCCGCTTCGCCAATCCGAGTAGGATTCGTCTCCGAAGGTCGCGCCCTCCCAGAGGACCATGCCTCCGCCCTCGCAGGCCGTACGATAGGCATCGGGGCTCCTGCCCCCGCCGTATTCGTAACTGAGCCCGTAGTTGTAACCGAACTGAAAATCAGGCCTGCGTTCCCTGATGTAGTTCTCCATGTACCGTGTATTGCGGGCATTCACAGTATCCAGGCTTTCGCCCCGGGTCGGGCGGCGGCCCTGCATATCGAACCCAAATCCGGTCCAGGACTGACCGATGATCCAATGCCCATCGTATCGCACGCCGTTTAATCCCAAGTCGTCATAGGCGGCAATCATCTGGTCACAGCCGAACTCAATGAGTTCCCGGTCGTTCAGCATAATCAACAACGGATGGAAGCCTCCGATCTGGTCGGGCTGCATGGTCAGATGCCAGGACTTGGTTTTCTCGATGTCCTGCACGTTCATCATGGCCAGCATGCCGCCCCGGTAACTGTACGAGAGCCACTCCGGATGCTTGCGCGCCCAGTCCGTTCCGATGGAACCGGAGGGAGTTGCGTTGTTGTACATCATGACCTGAATGCCCAGTCGGTTTGCTTCGCGGGTGAAAGCGTCGATCACTTTACGGTTCCGTTTGAATTTCCCCTGCATGCTGACCCACTGGTCCCACTCCGTCTTCAGGCCGCAGAACTCTCCCGGGCCCAGGCAGTTGATTTCGAGATAGGTGCCTTTCATCTTCCGCCACCGGGTCGGCCAGACACCTTCCACCGGTTCGTATAATGGCAACTTGTTCAGAGCCAGGTCGCCCCCGTGGCTGACTTGCTGTCCAAGCCGGAACGGATTCTTCCCGACGACAAGAACATCCTCCGCCTCGGCGATTGGACGATCGTTCTGCACCAATTCAGCCCGGAACGTACAGCCGCCGTGGTGCCGAGGAACGGTGAAGGGGATGACGATCGAGGTGGTTTTTGTCAGATCGATTACGGCGTCTGGAAGTTGAATGAATTCGTCCAGGCGATGTTCCAGACGGCTACGAATTGTCCAGGTGTCAGAACCGACATCCGGAGATTCGATACGGACGGTGGCAGCGCCCTTTCCACCGGGAAGATAGACGACTCGATCGACATCAATAGTAAAGCCCAACCCGTCGCCCATCGCCTGTGCGAATGCGACAGAGCAAATTAGAAAGGATAGATAATTCCCCAGGAGTTTCGTCGTCATTCGACACTCCTTATCACGGTTCGCAATTACCGTGCAATTATATTATAGGGAGAAGAGTCTATGTCCGGATCTTCGTCGAATTCGACAAGGATCGCGACAAGGATTGGGCTGTACCTAGTACGGGGGATGTGCGACGAAATTTATCAGACTCGGCCCACTGAGGGAAAGAGAACTGGGAGGCGATAACGTGGACGTTGCGTTCGGATATTCCTGAAGTGCAGGAGCACTACCGTGAACTCATGACGGACATCGGAAGAATGTGAGCGATATGGACTTCGAGTTTCGCAAGAACGGCGATCTTGCGGGGATCTACCACGCCGGAAATCAAATCATCCGGCTGGACAGGAGCGAGCGGCTGACGGAGAAGGATTAGTGCATGGAGCCCGGCGCAGATCCCGAGCTGGCCTGGATTCATCTTTTGCCTTCTTCGGGTATACCCATTCGATCTCGGACGTTCGCTACGACGTGCAACGGGAGTCGGGCCGATTTCCCCTGGTGATTACGTCGACGGCCACATTGAGCGGCACCGAGGCGTTCGATTGGGTGCTGCGGGACCTGCGAGAAGATGACGAATACATCGTGGACAGCCTGGATTGGTGCCAACGGGTGTATCCGGATAATTGATCCGCCTTTTTATGATGCGTTCAGCTGCATATTTCGTTGCCGCGGCTTTATTGTTTTTGCGCTCCCTGCAGACTTGAAAATTCGACATTTTCTGCCTCCCCGCCCCGGACCCCAAGACGACATCCGGGGCTGGTGTAAACGGCAGCCTTATCGGCCGGCCTGCTCCACCAGCCGATCCAGAATCGTTTGCCACTCGTCCCATTGCCACCATGGCACGGCCTTCCCTGCCTCGCCCAGGGGCGTTCCGGTCATGGCGTACACCGTGCCCTGCCCTACTTTCCACACCGTCAGAATGGGTGCGTCGCCCGCCGTAAGAAGAACTCCGGCGCCGGGTTTCACCTGTACATCATGGTAGAAGAGATTCCGGGGCTCCGCCGCGAAGGAGATACCACGGGTAAGCTCATCCTCTATACCAGGGCCGACAAGCTGAGCGTCTCCGACTGCTTTCATGAGATCGAACCGGCCCACGTCCGCCGGAATGATTTCTTCAAGGAAGGTATTCTCATAGCCGCCGTGGCCGAAGGCGCGAGTACCGCCGCCCACGAAAAGTGTTCCGCCGCGAACTACGAACTCCCGCAGGTTCTTGCGCCCGTTCAGACCCAGCGAATCGGCGGACACATTCAACAGTGTCACCAGGTCATATTCCATCCACAAGCCTGTACTGTCGGGGAGATTCTCCGGAATCATGCCCCGGTGATCGGAGAGTGTCTCCCAGGCGTCGGTCCACGACATCCCGGCCCGGCGCAGGGCATCGTCAAAGCCGAAAAAATCGTGCCACAGTCCACGTACAAGGAGGGCCTTGTTTGTGCGACACTTGCGCGAGGGAAGTGTCGTCGTTTCGAGATCTTTCTCTTCGAACTGGTCGCGATCCGTTCCGATCGAAATTTGCTCCATCATCAGGCTGTCAACCCAGAGGTCGGTTTCCCCGTCAGGGTAAAAGTCGATGGACACCACGTCATAATCCCCGCCGGCCAAGTCGTACTCGAACGCGAAGTCCTGGTACACACGCGGTTCCGCGAATGCATTGCCGGCAATGTCCATCTCGCCGAACCGACCCGTGAAAGTACATACGCGCTCCGCGCTTGTGTTGTCCGCCACCTTGAGTCGGAACGTAACGCGAGCCCGACCGGGCGCAGCGGTGGGAGTTTCTTTTCGCGGCCCGTCCATCACGCGGGTTTCGCCCACCATGGCATCCGCGTCGCAATGGAGCGCATGGCCGAACCGGGCTTCCTCATCTTCAACCAGCCGAGTGCCCAATTCGCCACGCGCAAAAAGCAGGATGGGGAAATCTACTCTGCCGTCCCGGGGATTCGGGGCCAGGTCTTCGCCATGAAAAGATTTTTCAGGAATGATCTCGACCGGAATATCATCGCAGGATCCCGAAAACTCCTGCACCAGGATCTTCCAGGCGTTCACTTGTGGAATCGCTACCGGCGATTCCGTCCCCAGCTCGCGTATCCACTCCTCATCCTCCGGGTCGAGCAGAAAAACGCGCTCGGGGGTTTCCTTGAGCGTGACGAGCACGTTCTCCAGGGGCGCCGGCTGCTTGTCGGCGGTAGAGATCGGCTTGGTGATTCCCGGGGCAGGCATGTTGACCAGGTGCGTGATGATTTGATACCTGCCTTTGAGAGGGCGCTTAAATGTATAAATTTCCCACCAGAGATCGGCTGTCTCCTCGCCATTCACGGTGATGGATAGATGATCCCCGGGGTTCAGGACCGGGCGAAGATCTTCATCGTAAAGAAGTTCACCGTAGCGCAGAGCAAACCGGTAGTAGCGACCCAGGATGGGACGGTAACTCGGGTGACCGGGAAAGACGCTTCCGTAGATGTGGCTCGCCGCCGCGAAATTAGTGATGAGAAAATAGCGGAGGGAGAAATCGTTGACGGGATATTGTTCCGATGCATGCACCAACCGCAAATGCCCGTAGTGAACGCCGCCGCCCTGGTGAATGCGCAAAGCGTTCTCCCGTAATTCCGCGGCGCCGTTTCGCCATTCCGAGAACGGCCCGTTGCCGAACGTGGACCCTTCCCACAGGATCATCCCGTTTCCCGCGCACGCTTCCCGGTAGGCATCCGGACCTTTCCCTCCACCGTATTCATAGTTGAGCCCGTAATTGTAGCCGAATTCAAAATTTGGCATGCGCTCCAGGACATACTTTTTCATTTGACGAGTGATCCGGGCGTTCACGGCGTCGAGGCTCTTCTCCCGATTCGGGCGCCTCCCCTCTATGTCGTATCCGAGTCCGGTCCAGAACTGCCCGAGCACCCAGTGCCCGTCGAAACGCACCCCGTCGAAACCCAGGTCCTCGCAGGCGGCCAGCATCTGATCGCAACCGAAGTCGATAAGTTCCGGGACGGCCAGGTTGATCTGGAACGGCTGGAATCCGCGGATCTTATCCGGCTCCATCGTCTGGTGCCACGTCTTCATCTTCTCGATGTCCCGCACACTCGGGGTGCCGCGCATGTCGCCCATGTACTTGTACGAGAGCCACTCGGGATGCTTGCGGGCCCATTCCGTGCCCAGCCAGCCGGACGGCGTGGCGTTGTTGTACATCATCACCTTCATGCCGAGGGTATGAGCGGCTCCGATGAACCCGCGAATCCCCGCCTTGGACCGCTTGTATTTGCCCTGCATGCTGATCCATTGTTCCCAGTCGGTTTTCAACCCGCAAAACTCGCCGGGGCCATTGCAGAAAATCTCCAGCCAGGTCCCCTTTTCACTATGCCACCTTGCGGGCCAGACCGATTCCGCGCCGCTGAAGTCTCCTACGCGCTCTGCGGAGAGATCCTGCGACCAGCACGAGGCATCCTGTCCCAGCCGATAGTGATCGGTGCCCACCGCAAAGACATCCTGCCCGGAAGCGAGTTCCTCGTCACCTCGAACGAGGCGGACCTGGAGGGTGCATCCCCAGGCCTCGGCCGGGGGCGGGAACGGCATCGACACGGTGCAACCGGCGGATCGGGCGATGGAAATGTCGGGAAGCAACCGGCGTTCATGTAAACCATACTCAAGGCTGCTCTTGAGCGTGAGGTCTTCAGGCCAATCATCATCGGCGGCAGTCATTGTTATGTCCGCAGAACCGGGGCTGCCAGGCAGGTAAACCACGCGATCGGTCCGGACTTCAATTTCCCATGGGGAATCACCGGCGGAAGACGAAAGTGTCATGAGGAGAAGCAGAACTGCGCAGACCGCAGAGGAATTTGTCCGGTACAGGAGACGCATGGGGGCTTGGGACATATTCGATACCATGCTATCCGAGGCTCGATGTACAGATTATTCGCCCGTGTTGTAGTTGATCAGGTTCAAGAAACGCGAATGGAGCGAGCAAGACCTGGTTCGAAGCTGTTAGGTTGTCTTGAAAATTTCAAAATTCGACATTGCTCATTCGATATTCGAAATTTCTGTTTCCCCATCCCCATCCCCGGCGACGGACGGCTACCATGCAGAAATTGCGCGACACGTGCACCCCTCGCGGTGTAGTTTGCCAACGTAAGAACCTGAACCTTGGAGTCGGCCTCATGAAGCGATCGGAAGTGAATAGATTAATCGAAGCGACGAAGAAGCTGATTCATGAACACGAGATCAGACTCCCTCCTTTTGCCTACTGGTCCCCGGCGGACTGGAAGACGAAGGGGCCGGAGTGCGACGAGATCCGGGACTGTATGCTGGGCTGGGACATTACCGATTTCGGGGTGGGACGATTCGATGAGATCGGGCTGGTCGTTTTTACCATTCGCAACGGCCACCAGAAATTGCCGGCCTACCAGAATAAAACTTATTGCGAAAAACTTTTGATCGTTGGTGAAAAACAGGTTACGCCGAATCACTACCATGTCTTCAAAACCGAAGACATCATCAGCAAAGTGGGCGGAAATTTAGTGATTAACGTTCACAACACGACGGCGGACGGCAAACTGGCGGATACTGATGTAAAAGTGGTTCTGGATGGTATCACGCACACGGTTTCCGCGGGAACGGAATTCGTTTTGAAAGCGGGCGAGTCCATTACCTTGACGCCGCACGTGTATCACGAGTTCTGGGCAGAAGAAGGGACGGGAACGGCCATTGTCGGCGAAGTATCAAAGACCAACGACGACAACACCGACAATTTCTTCCTCGATCCGATCGGCCGGTTCCCGGAAATCGAAGAGGATTGCGAACCGGTGCATTTATTGTGCACGGAATATTCGGCGTAGCACGGGTATCCGACCCGTGTAGCGAAGCCCCAAGCACGCAACCTCTTTCAAAAACACGATATAGTATACTACGGAACAAACTGTCCAACCGCCGGCCCGGGCGGTTTTCGCTCAATCGAATGGGAAGAGCTTGCTCCAACATTCACTTGCCATGATCTCCCCTTGCTCCAGGTCGGCCTTGGAAGGCCAACCTACAGCGCGCTCCGCCCCACGATTTTCAAACGAGCCTTGTTTGTGCTGCTCCGCCTCCACATCCCCGGGAGGCTAGCGGAAACATTGACAAATCCAGTTGCAAATCACGACGGGAGAGTGTGAAGTGTTTTGATTACCTAATGACAAGTAGATTTTCACATGTTCATCTCGCAGGAGATTGGACGCCGCCATTCCATAGACCGGATCTATCGCTTCTGGAGGCATGCGATTTCGCTGCCGGACAAATGAAGCGCATCGGCTGCACAGCCATTCCGGTTAACTACATCATGACCCCATACCACCCGCTGTTTCATCTGTATCCTGAAGAAGTTTATATGTTCTTTGGCGCATATGGTGCGTCGTTGGATATGTTTGCGGCGACATCGTACAACCGCGACCTCTGGCCGCAGTGGTATCTGGCAAAGAACCTGGAGCGGCTTCAGTTGATGGGCGAGGCAGCGGAGCGCCACGGGCTGACAGGTTTGCTTATTCTGTGTGAACCGCGCATGCAACATCCCGGGATCTTTGACCGGCATCCATCCTGGCGCGGACCTCGAGTGGACAATCCTAATATCAGCACCACGCCCGTCTATTCGCTCAATACCGATATTCCCGAAGTGCAGGATCACTACTGTCGGATGTTGCGCACGGTGCTGGACGCCGCGCCGGGAATACGCGACATCGTCTTCTTCTCCCAGGATAGCGGAGCGGGATTCAGTTTTGCCGAACATCTCTACTCGGGACCACATGGCGGACGACTGTATGCGAAGAAACCGCTTGTTCAACGAGTGATCGATTTCTGCTCGGTTCTGCGGGACGAGGGGCGGAAAACGCAGCCGAAGTTCGAAGTATCGTTGACAACCAGTTTTTCCATGGCTGAGCGCCGCGGTATTCATGCGGATGACTCGGAAGGAATTCATCTCGCGGTTCACGGCGCCGAGTCCTGGTGTGGTGGACTGGAAGACCAGTGGGCCTACGCCCAGTGCGGTGCGCAGCGACTGGAGGAAATCGGTTTCGAAGCAGCCCGGGAGGAACGCGTGGCCAAGTTCGGGCAAACCATGGAGTTGGCCCGGCAGCACGGCCGCCGACCGCGATGCATGAGTGAAGCTCCCAATGACCTGTTCTTTGAACTCAAGGTCGTCCCCAATCCCTGGGAACAACTCGAAATCCTCGAACGGTATGAACAGTGGGATGCCGACAGTATTTTTCTCCGTGGGTACCTCACGTCGGACGAAGAGAATCCCTACGACATCAATCAGGAGGCCCTGCGCCGGTTCTTGTCGGACAGGGATTGCTCCGCAACGCAAGCGGTTCACGATTCGCTGGCGGCGTGGGTACGAGAGCCGGTCATTGCGCCGCTCGAAGAAGCATTGCGAGCCGTGGAGACGGCGGTTCGAAACCGCCCCCACTACCGGAATTTTATAGAGAGAGAAATGCCCCTCTTCCCGGGTCCGCTGGTCCCCGATCCTACCGCGCTTACGCAGGAGGAGAAGTCCTATTATTGGACCGTCGGCCATGAGACTCTTCAACGGCTGCATGGTCCGATGCATTGGGTCCCACGACTTGACAAACCTTCTGCCGGCTATGTGCTCGGCCAATTCAATGCATCGACATTCCCCTCTCTGAAAAGTTCCTATGCAGCGTTCCAGGATGCACGGGAGAAAGCAGCCGGGGACGAAAACAGCATCGCCTGCATCGACGAGATCGAGCAGTACACACACATCTACGAGTGCCTGCAGCGGACAGCCTTCAACCTCGCCCAGATGGTCGTCCATTGGCTGCGTATCGAAGGGGTCGACGTACCGGATCCACCGGCAATCGTCGAAGCAGAAATTGAGAATACCGAACAGTGGCGGACCGGTCTTGGGGATAGCCCGGACAAATGGGTCCGGTTGGCGCCCTACCCCGGGGTGATGTATTCAGCTCACAAGGGTCTTCCGGGACACCTGGAAGAGCGGATCCGGCTGATGCGCCGGCATCGGGGGGATACCATGCGGTGCATGTAACCGTGGTTAGGGTTTAGCCGCAGTCTAACCTGAGAGTTCGCCTGCGGGCCTTGGAAAAAAATCGTACTTCGGAATCGTGATCCGGGAGATTGGGCTGACGATTACGGAAAACGATGACCGAACTTTCGATATGCATGATCAGGAGCGCCCCGGGGCCGGGGCTTGTTTCTGAGGATAACTCAGCTAACCATAAAGACTCAGACCAAGAGACCCGAAAACCGAACACCGACAACCGCGTCCCGAGGCCCCGCTGAAATGAAAATTCTCATTGCCGAGTGCTCGAAGGAAGTTTCGACGTTTAGCCCGGTCCTGACCCGGTATGAAGATTTCGTGATCACCTCCGGCGATACAATTCTCCAGGCCTATCGCGGCGGTGGACTGGAGATCAGCGGCGCCCTCAGCGTGTTCGATTCGCGGCCGGACGTCGAAGTCCATCCAACCTACTCTGCACGTTACATTACCTCCGGGGGAACGATGGCCGCCGCCGATTTCGATCGTCTCGCCGGCGAGCTTCTCGAGCAGATTCGCGTCGCGCCCCCCCCGGACGCCTTCTACTTCTGTCTCCACGGGGCGCTGGCCACCGAACAGTTCGACGATGCGGAGGGCTTTCTTCTCGCTGAGTCGCGAAAGATCCTGGGCGAATCGATTCCCATCGTAATCTCGCTGGACCTTCATTGCGTACTCACGGATGAAATGCTGACGCACAGCACCGCAGCGGTGCTGTATCATACCTATCCTCATGTCGATTTTTTCGAAACCGGCGCCCGGGCAGCGCGTCTGTTGCTACGGATCCTGGATGAAGACCTGCATCCCGTATCGGCGAGAGTGGAGATTCCCGCGTTGGTACGCGGCGACGAATTGAGAACCGAAACCGGTCTCTTTGGTGAAATCGTCAAGTCAGCGCAGCAGGTCGAGGCCACCAGCCCGGGACTCTCGGCCGGAATGGTGATCGGGAATCCTTTCACTGATGTACCGGATCTGCGGAGTTACAGTCTCGTGGTCACCGACAATGATTCGAACATGGCGGAGCGCAAGGCGCTTCGCCTGGCTGATGATTTCTGGCGGGAGCACGAGAAGTTTCAGCAGCCTCTTACTTCCATGGCGGAAGCGATCCGGATTGCGGAGAACACGGAAGGCACGGTGGCAATTTTCGATCCGGCGGATGCCACCAGCTCCGGCGCCTCGGGAGACAGCAATGCAGTGATGCGCGCGTTTATGGAGGCAAGTTTTTCGGGAACGGTGTTATCCCCCGTGGTGGATCCTCCGGCAGTGCAACTGGCATTTGCAGCAGGAAAAGGGAAATCGATTGAGACCGTGCTGGGTGGCGTCCTGGATCCGAAGAGATTCGATCCGATTGAGGTGACAGCGCGGGTTCTCATGCTTTCCGATGGAAAATTTATCAACGAGTCACACGGGACGACCTGGGATGCCGGGCCTACGGCCGTACTGGAAGTCGGCACTCACATCATCGTCGCCACGACCCGGCCGGTCAGCCTGTATGATCGATCACTTTTTCTTGCCCACCAGCAAGACCCGAAGCAGTTCGATGTAGTTGTGGTCAAGACGCCACATGCGCAGCCGCACATGTTCGACGACTGGTGTGCCCGCCGGCTGGTCGTCGACACTCCCGGCGCCACCAGCGCAAATCTGAGGAAGCTAGGGCATAAAAAATGCCGGCGGCCCGTATTTCCGCTGGATCAAGACGTGCGGTTTGAGCCACGAGCGAAGCTCTTCCGAAGGCCCCCCAAGTAGCACGGGTCGGATACCCGTGCTACGTATTCATTCCCCCCGCACCTCGCCCTCGTCCCTATACCGGGACTCCGCTACACGGGCCGGATACCCGTGCCACGTCGACTTTAGTTCCGGTTCGTTCCGCTTCGGCCATTGCGGCGACGATTCGGAGTGGTTCCACGATGTGTTCGATCTCGTAGCCCGGCGCATCGGGTTCGCCGCGAACGGCGGCTGCGAATCCTCTCCAGTTGTAGTCGCCGCTTCGGGTCTGGACCAGGACCGAGTCGGCGATCCGGCGCGGCTTCAGAACATCGTCATTCATGATCACGCTCAATTCGGCGCCGTTTCCTTCGCGATGCGGTCCTACGCTGCGATAGATTGTCCCTCTCTCGTAATTGACGGTGAGGCTGTTTCGGTACTGGTCTCCGTCACGCACACAGAAGCTCGCGAAAATATTTGCCAGGGCGCCATTCTCAAACTCGATGCCAAGCTGCGCATTGTCGGCAGTAGGCCGTTTCGTGAATAACCTTGTGCTCAGCACATTGACGCATCTTGCCGGACCAAAGAGCCGAACCAGATCGTTGACCTGGTAAATGCCCAGGCGGAAAATCGGCGCGGACGGACATTTCTCCTGATCGTCGTACCACCGTCCGTCCGGCTCTTCGCGATAGTGAGCCCAAACGTCTGCCCGGGCGGCGACGGGTGGACCCAGATCCATTGTCTCTTTCCACCCTACGATCACATCCAGATCCGGGCTGATGCCCGGGTTGGGCGAGTTCAGATGTATGATCCGCCCCAAATTTCGGGCTTCCTCAAGCACGCTCGCGGCCGCAATCGCATCGTCCTCAAA
>CAUZEO010000106.1:0-14450 GCA_963578625.1 Kiritimatiellia bacterium
AAAACCAATCTCTGCCAGGCCGTACGCGCCACCCAGGGTCGCGGACTGATGCCGGATGAAACCACACGCTTCAGCCAGAATGGAAAAGACATCTTTCATTTCATGGGGACGAGCACATTCAGCGAGCACACGGTCCTGCCGGAGATTTCGCTGGCCAAAGTGCGCAACGATGCGCCGCTGGAGAAGGTGTGCCTGCTGGGATGCGGGATCACTACCGGGATCGGAGCGGTACTCAATACGGCGAAGGTGGAGCCGGGCTCGACGATCGCCGTATTTGGACTCGGCGGCGTGGGACTCAGTGTCATCCAGGGCGGAGTGATGGCGAAAGCGGGCCGGATCATTGCCGTCGACATCAATCCCGACAAATTTGATTTTGCAAAGCAGTTGGGCGCAACCGATTGCGTGAATCCCAAGGACCACGATGCGCCGATTCAAGACGTACTGGTCGAAATGACCGACGGCGGCGTGGACTACTCCTTCGAGGCCGTCGGCAACGTGAATTTGATGCGCGCGGCCCTGGAGTGCTGTCACAAGGGGTGGGGCGAGAGCACCATCATCGGGGTTGCGGGATCGGGCCAGGAAATCACCACCCGTCCGTTTCAACTGGTGACCGGCCGGGTTTGGCGCGGTTCGGCATTCGGCGGCGTTCGTGGGCGCACCGAACTTCCGGGCTTCGTGGACAACTACATGGACGGCAAGATTAAAATCGACGAACTCATCACCCACACCATGGGTCTTGAGGACATCAACCGGGCCTTCGACCTCATGCACGACGGGGAAAGCATTCGAGCAGTCATTCATTATTAATTTTGCGCAAAAGAAAGGGAAGATCATGGAATTGAAGCTTTTGAAGTGCGACTGGGGTATGGAGCACCTCGGCGAAATGCCCGACCGGTTGCGGAAATACGCCGCCGCCGGGTACGACGGCATCGAGTGCGCGAACGTCGGGATGGATCCTGACGCGTTCGGGGACCTCACCGGCGAGCTCGGGCTGGACTACGTCGCCATGATGTTCTGCGATGACGAACAGGCGTTTCGGGATCAGCTCGATGACATCAAGAAGACGCGGCCCATTCTCATCAACTGTCATCCAGGCCGCGATTATTTCGAATTCGACCGCGGAGTGAAGTTTTTTAAGAACGTGATGGATATGGCCGGTGAAGTGGAATGCGAGGTGGTGTACGAAACGCACCGGACCCGCACACTGTATTCCGCATGGGCCACGCAACGCTACCTGGAGGCAATTCCGGAGATGTTTATCTGCGCGGACTTCAGCCACTTTACCTGTGTGGCCGAAGGCACCATGGAGCACATGGATGCCTACAAACAGATGATGGATACTTGTATTGAGCGGACTCGTCACATTCATGCGCGAGTTGGCTGGATGCATGCACCGCAGGTGCCGGACCCCCGCCTCTCGCCGTTCCTGGAGTGGACGGAGCGCTTTGAAGGCTGGTGGGACCGGGTGATCGGGAATTGCAAAGCCGAGGGGCGTCCTTGGCTCACCATCAATCCCGAGTTCGGGCCGTTCACCTATCAGCCGGCGGATCCGAAGACCGGGGAGCCGCATGCGGACATCTGGGAAGTCTGCCTGTGGATCACGCAACGGTTCCGTGACCGGTGGAACGGACGGCTGTAATTTCAGGTGCCCATAAAATGTCCACTACGACCATAGAGCGCAAGAGCGACACCGGCATGTTTGGTGGCCGGGTTTCGTACTACACCCATTCATCCGGGACCTGTTCCTGCGACATGGAGTTTTCCGTGTTCCTGCCGGGAGGCGCCTCCGCCCGGGACCCGTTGCCGGTGGTATGGTGGCTGTCCGGTCTGACCTGCACTGCCGAGAATTTCACCACCAAAGCCGGCGCACAGAAATATGCCGCGGCGCACAACCTGATCGTGATCGCGCCCGACACCAGCCCGCGCGGAGACGGTGTTCCGAATGACGACGCCTATGACCTCGGACAGGGCGCGGGATTTTATCTCAATGCGACCCAGGCGCCGTGGACGACTCATTTTCATATGTACGAATACATTGTGAGTGAGTTGCCGAGTGTCATCGAAGCGAATTTCCCCGCGGATATGTCGCGGCAAGGAATCTTCGGACACTCCATGGGTGGGCACGGTGCGTTGACGATCGCCCTGAAGAACCCGGGGAGATATAAATCCGTGTCGGCGTTTTCGCCGATTGTCGCTCCGACACAGGTGCCATGGGGTGAGAAGGCGCTTACCGCCTACCTCGGGGATGATCGCTCCGCATGGGAGGATTATGATGCGACTCTCCTGGTGGGAAATGCCTCCGAGCAGCTACCCATCCTTATCGACCAAGGCGATGCGGACAATTTTTTGGAGGAACAGCTCAAGCCGCACCTGTTCGAAGAGGCCTGCAAGGCGGCGGGTCAAGCCGTGACGGTTCGGATGCAGCCGGGCTATGATCACAGCTACTACTTCATCGCCTCCTTCATGGAAGACCATTTCGCCCACCACGCCAAAGCGCTGCGGTAGCCGCGCTCTTCATGTTCACTTCATGAAGCACGCGTGGAAGACTCCCTTACGTTCACGGTGATCTCGGAATTCGGCTTTAATTCGAACACCAGGACCAAATGGTATTCGTGGTCCCGGTTCCAGGCCAAGTGATGTTCGATGGCGTTCGTTTGTATGCTGGGCGGGCCGTTCTCGGTCGAAACAGGCAGACCCCACAGGACGATCACGTAGTCGGGAAACGTTGCTTCCGTTATCATCTGAAGATGGATGGTCCATGTGTCTCCATCGTGGCGCCACCCGGACCGGACGACTTCGACGTCCGGAGTGTGGGTGTGCGAAATGGAACTTCCTGTGTTCAGGCCCTCCTGATCCAGGATGCACGTTGGTTCCGTGTAGTCGAAATACCAGATGGGGTTAGGACACTCCCGCTCGAAACGCATCGAACGATGCTCGTCTTCCATCAAAAGAAATTCGAAGGACAACGGATCTTTGAAATACCGTCCCTGGCGTTGCGCCAGAATGGTGGATGTACGGGTTTCCCACGGCAGACGTTCCCGGGTTACGAGGTTGCGGTCGTTGCCCCAGTGGGGTTGCCACCACATGTCGTGGTCAATATGGTCCGTCTTGCTTACGAACAGGGTTCGGGGCGTCGTCTCGTAGTGGCGGCGATAAAAGTCAGCGATGTCCATGGACAACGCGTACGCGACCTTGAATCGCTTCGGCGCTTCAAACGCCATGAACTGCTGGTACCGCTGCACAAACTGCGGCAAGGACAAAGGTTTCCCCGGCTCCTGCTTTCCGTGGCCCTCGCTCATATTGCATTCAAAACGCAGCTTCGGGAAGATGGGATCGCATACCCCGTCGTAAAGCGGCATGACGAACGCAGGGTGTCCGCTCATGGCGGACAGGTTCCGGAACTCCTCCAATCCATGCAACAGGCAGCTCTCGGCCGTGGCCCAGTCTCCTTCCCCCGCCTTGTAGTGCCAACTCGCCGGACCCAGGAAATGCCATCCGCCGCAAAAATCGTACTGATGTGCGACGACAGGCCCTCCTTTTTCCTGTCTCGCCTTGCGACAATCGAGATTGGAGGAGAAATACGGAAACTCGGGCATCCCCAACCACGGTTTCGCGTTTCCTTCGATCAGTCCGCAATGGTCCGCGATGCCCAGTTCCGCCAGGGCTTTCGTGTACCCCGGATCCAGGTCATGAAGCATTTCCACCCGGGCGGAGCGGATGTCGTCCGGGAACGGCATTGCAGCCCGGGCTTTCGCCAGCAGGTCCCCGTATAGTTTCACCCGTTGTGCATGGGTCATCCGCCACGCGTTGGCATCCGGGAGCTCGGGCACGATCGTATCTCCGAAAAGACGATGATGAGAGAGGAGTTTCTGAAACAGGGGATCGTCCGCTTCGAATTGCGAAACGGGCAGGCGATTGTCTATTGGAATTCCGGTGGCATGAAACGTCGGTTCACATTCCGGGTCACAGAATGTGCTGAACCGCAAAACGATCCAGTCGTCCTCCACGACGGCAAAATACCGGGATAGGGTCTCTTCCCCGACGCGCCATTGCGCCAGGTAACTACCCGGCTCCCCGGGGCTGTACTCCACGGTGGCTTCGCCTCCCGAGACATCGAACTCGATCGTTTTCGCCGGCAGATTCTCGATCCATTCAAGACTCCCCCCGGCAGCAAACTCATCGGCGGAATCGGCGACCTCCAGGTAACGCGGGAATACGCGCAATGCTCCGGCCGAGACATTTTCAGGCACCTGGAACCGAAACTCGATCGTTTCTCCAAGCTTTAGGAGCCGGGGGCCCGTGGCCCATTGAGGACGATTTGAGTGGTTGACCATACGTTTGTCTAGCAAAGCAATCGGTTCGGACCAAGGACAGAGGACAGTTTGAGATCGAAATGAGCAAGCTCTCCTTGGGCCCTTCTTTCCTCTATTCTTGTGCAGACACGAGAACCCCGTGTCTTGTTTCTGAGTACAACTCAGTCACCTCTGCAAACTCCGGCCCGAGCACCGACAACCGAAAACCGCGGCCGGAGGCCGCACGGAAGAAGGAGAGAGAGGAAAATCGGAGTGGGCAGGCTCACATCGGGGCCTTCCTTTCCTCTTTTCTTGCGCAGACACGGGGCGGAGCCGCCGTGCCACGTTGCTTTGGCTCCGGTTGGGTGTGCTACGGATCGATGTCTTCCGACGACTCCGCGATTCCGAAGAGGTTGCTTCTTGCTCTCACGATCAGCATTCCCTCGGAGATCGCGGGTGTGGCCATGCAGATTTCTCCCAGGGAGTTGGTCGCTATGACCTCGAACTCGGGGCCGCTACGGAGTACAAGGACATCGCCATTTTCCGAGGTAAAGTAAACCTTGCCGCTTGACGCGACGGGAGATGGACTGAAACCGGTTTGCCCTTCGCCAAGCCGCTCTTCATAATATTCTTCGCCGGAAGCGACGTCGTAACATTTCAGCACGCCGTTGTCCTTGCTGCTGTAAACACAGTCGCGATAGATGAGCGGTGTCTGAATGTAGGCGCCGTTGGTAGGGACATGCCACGCGAGGAACCTGGTTTTTGAGGACCCGATTTCCCGCGTGATGTTCCCTCTTGCGTTGGAGCGGATTGCATAGAGGGGGGAGTTCCCGCCGTGCGCGTTCGTGATAAAAATCAGTCCATGACTTACCACCGGCGTAGGAATGGGGATGTCGCCTCCGCCGCGCAAGCGCCAGATCGAGCGACCGTTTTTCAGGTTGTACCCCCCGATACGCTTCCAGCCGTTCACGATGACCTGCGTGCGTCGGGGTCCCTTGTGAATCGTCGGCGTTCCCCAGGTCGGCTCGTCACCCCGATTTTTTCGCCACAGCCTTTTCCCGTCCTCCAGGCGGTACGCCGCCAGGAAGGACTGGCTTAAAACGTCGCACTGGACGACAACCTTTCCGTCATGAATGACTGGGGAGCTTCCGTATCCCCACTGGACATCCCGAACTTCCCAGAATCCGGCATCGAGTGCGCCAAGTTTTTTCTCCCACACCAGCTCTCCGGACATGTCGAAACAAAACAAGCCCTCGGAGCCCAGGATGGCGACGATGTAGGTCCCGTCCGTCGCCGGTGTCGAATTCGCATGCGATGCCTTCGGGTGCCGGTGGACGGAAGGGACAGCCTGATGCTCCACCGCATCCCAGAGGATGTTGCCGTTGCTCTTGTCGATGCAAAGGAGATGCCACCGGTGTATCACCTCTTCCTTGACCGGCGCGATGTCCCCGTAGATGCCGACACGCAGCTCGGGATCCGGACTGTCGCTCTCGGCGGTCGTCACGTAAATACGGTTCCCCCACACGATCGGGCTGGAATGACCGAGGCCCGGAATGGGCGTTATCCACCGGATGTTATGCCTGGTGTCGATGTCCCATGTGTCAGGTGTCTCAATCCCTTCCGCGAATCCGCGCGCGAACGGGCCGCGAAAGGACGGCCAGTTGTCCTGGGCAATTGCGGTGAACGCTCCGCCGATCAAGGCAAGAGTCAGCGCAGAAAAACGGATGGTTCGGATTTTCATGGCGTTCCTGTACAGGGTATCGGATGCGAGCATTCTGGTGCAATACCGAAGCGTTTTCCGCGGAGCCTCTTCCGTGGCACGGGTCAGATACCCGTGCCACGGAATATCCTTCTTACTGAATGCTCCCAATTGCTATTATCGAACCATGACCGCAAGGAGACAGTTCGATGGCGTTCGTTTTGACGGGAGCGAATCGGAGAAAGTTCACGACTGGCTTTCCGTTGAAGAGCCGATTCAGATTAATATCAACGGCAAACCGTTCACGATTACGATGCGCACTCCCGGGGACGATCCGTTTCTCGTCAAGGGCCTGCTGTTCACTGAGGGCGTGGTGACGCCGGGCGGGATGGGGTATGAATTCGAATCTCACGAAGATCCGAAGAACCCGGGAAATACCATTGCCGAGATCCAGGTCCCCCCGATTTTCGTTTGTGACCAGTTACTGGAAAAGCGATCGCTTCTCTCCAATGCGTCCTGCGGGATTTGCGGTAAGCGGGAACTGGATGACATCCGTTTTGACGGGGAGCCGTTGCAGCCGGAACGAGCTCTGGACGCGAGCCGGCTGCCTGCGATGGCGGAACGAATGCGGACAGATCAATCCTCATTCGATCATACGGGCGGCTGCCATGCCGCCGCGTTGTTTACGAACGAGGGAAAGTTTCTCGTGTTGTTCGAAGACGTGGGCAGGCACAACGCGGTGGACAAGGCGATCGGATTTCTTCTGGATCAGAAACAGCTGGCGGCTGCCGACGTTCTATTCGTCAGCGGGCGCATTTCGTTTGAAATCGTTTCGAAAGCATTTCGAGCCGGAATTCCGTATCTTGCAGCGGTGTCGGCGCCGTCCTCCCTGGCGGTTCAGATGGCGGAGCAATGCGGGATGTCGGTGCTAGGGTTTTGCCGGGGGCAAAGAGCGACGGTGTACTCGAACCCGGAGAATGTTCGACAGGGGTGAGGGATGGGTTTAGTTTTTAGGTTTCAGGAAAATGTCCAATTTCGAATGCTCAATTTCGAATGTCCAAGTCCCTTCGAAATTCGAAATTTTTGAATACTCTGGCCCGCAAATTCAAGACATCCTGGCTACACCCCACTCAGATCCTCGAAGCTCGCCGGCCCGACGGTGAGGATTCCGTCCGTAAGAATGCGCGCGCGCAGGCCGCCGCGCCGGGCCAGGAACGCCTCCGCGCCCTCACCCACCGCGCGATCCATCCAATAGCAGGGCGCGCACTCCTGCGACCCCGAAAATCGAACCCCCTGCAGCTCGAATTCCCCGCTCGTCAACGCATTCAAATCCAGACCCTCGACGAGAACGTTGCGGCGCACCGCGGAGGGAAGAATTGTTACCTCGGGATACCGGGTTTTCAACAACCTAAAGACCGCAAAATCGAAAAAGGTAATTTGCCCTTTAAAATCCTCTTTGAACGCGTAGAACCGATCTCCGAAAATTCCTTTACCCGCCACGCATTGCACCGAGTTCACCTCTTCCATCGGATGGGCGCCGGGCTCTTTCCCGTGGTGCCCGATATAGTTGTGCCCGGTAGAGATAAACAGGTGATGTATGTTGGCCTCTTGCATGAGGAATCGGCGAAAATACGGTCTGAGGCCAATACCCGGCGGTGTGTCCTTAGCTACTACGCGTTCCCTACTGTCTAATTTGGAATACCTTACCATGACCAAATTTTTCACCTTGCGGCAATGGATAAATCCATACCCTCCCTCCTCCCCGGCTCTCAAGGAGCGTCAGCGCAGCCTCGTTCACCTTTACAATTCTGGAGGAATCTGATTTCCTCAAGGCACGAATTTTCGTCAGAGGGAGCGAGCAAAAAGTGCCGGTGGACGTCCTGTTTCTCAATACTGCGGTGATGGATATTTGGAGCCGCGAATTCGACTTCACGCATAATCACGTAGAACCCGGCGGTATGGCCAAGGGCAGCCATTCCGATATGCCGGATTTCACGCAGGAGCAGATCCGGCAGTGGATCGAGCAGGGTCCGACCTGCGCCGGCGGTATCGGGAATTCCGCCCCATTGATATCCCGCGCAGGCCTTACGGTCGCCGCGGGTGCGAATCTTGGCGCCGGTACAAGTGGAGGGCTGGACGCAGCCGGCCGCGCTTTCTACGACATCGTGGAGCGCGCGGGTGTCGATATGTCGCCGGTGTACGAGCATCCGGACATCCCCACCGCAGTCACCTTTATCTACGATGCGCCGGGCGATGAGCGGGGTGGTCTCGTCTATTTCGCCAATGCCAATGACGATTTCGATTTTGCCCGCTACCGGCCGCATGTCGAGAGGTTGAATCCCACGGTCGTCTACTACATGTACTCCGGGTTATCGACGCGGGGGGATGCGAACGGCGGCCGCGATCTCGCCGAGTTCATTGCCTGGTGCCGAAGCCGCGGCTGCGTCACCATTGCCGACAGCCACACCCTTACCGAGAATCCGGCGGAGCGAATCGCCAAAGGTTCTCCGGTCGAGGAATATCATTTGCTCGAACCGCTACTCCCGGAGTTGGACCTGTTTTTCACCTCCTCCGACGAAGCAAAGATGATTCTTAATACATTGGAGGGACCTCGCGACTGGTCCGTACTGTCGGAAGAAGAGGCGCTTTGTCTTTATCTTGATCGCGTGTCGTCCCGGTTTTCGGCGGGAACCCGCCCCCAACTCTTTGGCGTAACCCACCGCCGCGGCGCTGGTGCTTGCCTAATCAGACCCGGCGGCGAGGTAGACGGGCCTCACGTGGTGAGCTCACGTTTCATGCTCGGTGATGCTGCGGCTTTGACGGGGGCCGGAGATTCGTTCCGCGCCGGACTCGTCAGCTATATTGCCCGAAACGTGCCTGCATTCCGGGATGGATCTTTGAACGTCACGGAAGCGATCCAGATGGGGAGCCTTGTGGCCTCCCTGTATGTGACCGCGCCTCTGGATGACCGGTACAAAAACGTACGCCCCTATGAATCTTTGCTACGCGCGGTTCGGCATCAAGACGATTTCGCCTCGTTGGAGGAACTGATGTCCGTTCTTGATGGGCGGGACGTCACCTGAGATGAACCAGGATCACGTGTTTGCCGGCTTCGGGTTCGGCCCCATCCAGGCCTCCATTTTCACGCGCGAGGCCTTTCGTGCAGGAACGTTTTCGGAGATCGTGGTCGCTGAAATTGATCCGGTCCTGGTGGATGCCGTACGTTCGAATGGAAACCGCTACTCTCTGAATGTGGCAACTTCGAGCAGCGTGGAAATCGAGGAAGTCACCGATGTCGTTCTGCTGGATCCGGCACAAGACGGGGACGCGACCCGGCTCACGGACTGCCTTGAACGCGGTACCGATTTGGTCACCGCGCTGCCCTCGGTTACTCTGTATGCCGCGGGCGGCAACCATTCCGTCGCCAATCGGCTCGCGGCAGGTCTCGCGACGGACCGCGCATCCGCAACCGTCGTGTACGCCGCTGAAAATCATATTCGCGCTGCTCAGACCCTTCAATCGACCGTGGAGAGTGCGGCGGGAAGAGCTCCGGGCCGGCCCTGCCGGTTCGTAAACACCGTGCTTAGCAAGATGTCCCGCATCGTTTCGGATCCCGCGGAGATCAGATCCATGAACCTGGTTCCACTCGCGCCGGGACTGGATCGGGCGTACCTGGTCGAGGCGTTTGAAACGATCATGACGCAGCGGATCTCGTCGGAGGGCATCGAACCGGGTATCCGGTCATTCATAGAGAAGGATGATCTGTACCCGTTCGAAGAAGCGAAGCTTTTCAGCCACAACGCAGTGCACGCTCTGATCGGCTACATTGGAATGCATCTCGGACTCACCCAGCTTCCCCAGGTGCTTGATCGCCCCCGGATTCTGGAAATCGCGCGGAAGGCATTGTTGGAGGAGGTGGGCCCTCCGCTGGTTTCGAAGTTCAGTCAGACAGGTGACCCATTGTTTACCGTCGAGGGGTACCGCGAAAACGTTGCCGATATACTCGAGCGCATTGCCAATCCGTTCTTAGCCGACGCCGTGGCGCGCGCCACGCGCGATCCGGCGCGCAAACTGGGGTACGAGGACCGGATCATCGGGCCGATGAGACTCGCACTTTCCGCCGGAAAAGAGCCGCGGAATCTTGCGGTGGCTGCAGCGGCCGCGGTCCGCGCCTGGACGGATGACCCGCCGGACCAGTTCGGAAAAAACGAGCTAACCGAACGGTTGCGGAACCTTTGGGGTGAGGAGAAATTTTGCGAATCCGGCGAAACTCTCGTGTCACTGATTTTTGATGCGCAGGATATTCTTCGTGAACTTCCTTAACTACCGGCTCTCCCCAGCCTCTCGACCCGTCTCCGCCAACGCGTCGGCGAAGACGCCCAGGTGACTGCCGTTGATCCGCTCGGTGCCGGGAACTCCGTTATGTATGGGCCTATTCATGATGCGTGCACTTCCGCCCGGTTGTTGCAGCACCATGGTCGTGCTGCCGCCTCCGTCAAGATTGAGCCCTTCCCTGGCGCCTAATCGGGCAAGCCAGATGCCGACATCCCGCGTGGTAGCGCCTTCGCTGTAGTCCGGCTGCCGACCGTCGATTACCAGCCAGTAGAAAGTGTTTCCATCCTTCGAAACGCCGACCGCGGTGCGTGGATGAATGGCCTTGTCCACGCCGATATTTTCCCCGTCTTTGAGGACAACCTGGAATCCCGCCAGCGCGTGAAACACCCTGTTGGTGTCCAGCGGAGGCCAGGAGATTCGGATCTTCTTGTCCCGCGTCATCATCAGTCCGCCGTACCAACCTGTTTCCGCCGAGATCAATTCCCCACGTGAAATATTCAGGCTCACGACGTCCACGGGCTTTCCCTCCTGTTCGTGGACGATGTCGTAGGGTGCTGCATTGATTGCAGCCCGGCATTTGTATTTCGCGAGAAAGGTGCTGGTTTTCAACCCGTCGGTTTCACCCGGTTTGTCCCCGTTCGAAGGTGTAACTAGGAACGAAACGGTGGGATCGCGCAAATTTATCCGGAGCGCACAGCCGACCATGGTCCTGGGGGTGGTGGCGCTGAGTTCCGCATATTCGATTCCACGAAATACCGGGTCCCAGTTCTTGATGAAACGGGGAGGTTCCGCTGCCGCGGAGCAACAGACGAACCCACATAGTACCGTAGTCGCTACTCTAATCATCTCATGAACATTTCGGCTTTGTTTCGCGCCCTGATTCGAACATTTAGAATGCTGGGAACCAGAAATGCAATCTCGCCGAGTCGGCAGGCTTGACGGATCGTAATTGCGCCGTATTTTCAGGGGAACGTCAGGTTCATGCGCTTCCGATCTGCCACTGTGAAATACCAGCATCATTCCGTTCGGTCCGGGGATGGACGCCTTCTCTTTGTTTTCGCTGTCATTCTTCTTGGCCTGGTAGGTTTTACCTTGGGGCCGGGCTGCGACAGCAGCTCGCCGGGAGTGCCCGGTGGACCCGGCGATTTTTTCATCACGCCGAAGTCGATCACGCTGCGAACAGGGCAATCTGTTGCGACTTTTTCCGTGGCAGGCGGCGATAAACCCATGAAGTGGGCGGTGGGTGACCCTGCGATCGGGTCCATTACCGAGACCACCGGGCGGATCGCGAATTATAACCGAGCCGGTTCCTCAAAAGGCGCCAATGAGATTACCTGTACGGACGCCATCGGTCGAGTGGCCCGGGCAATTGTGTCGCAGTCTGGCGCCGTGGAATGACTTTTTATCACGCCCGAACGGGTCGTAATGACCGAATCCAACCAGGTCGTCCAGTTCACGGTCGTGGGTGGAGCCCCCCCCCCTATTCCTGGTCCATCATCGATCCGAACCTTGGGTCCTTCTCCAATTCGACAAATCAGCCGTCAACTACACCCGAAAAGGGGGCGCGGTTGGCCAGAATATCGTGGAATTGAAGGACAGCTCCTAAACCCTGGCGACCGCCACCGTCGTGCAGGAGTAATTATCCGGATGCCCGTGCCACGGTTAGAAAAAGTAGGTCGGGCCGAAGCTCAGGCTGAAATCGCTGTTTCCATAGATGATGCCTCGCAAATCGGCCATCCAGCCGCTCTCAAGGCGGAAAGAGGTTCCCAGAAGCACTCCAAATTCCTGTTCAGCTTCGAAATCCGAGGAGCTAAGTTCGCCATCGACGTACGAATAGGCGAATCCCAGCTCCGCGGTGACCCCGGTCGGCTGATAGGGCCGCGACAGCGGCTTGCCTCGTCGGTTATGGGTGTAACGCAAGGTTGGCATGATCTGAAACTCGTTGTAATCCAGATCGTCCGCGCCGAATTCGGCGGTAACCTGGCGGATCCATCCTTCCAGGCCTAAACTGAGGACGCGTTTGTGGCCCACGACGGGAGAGGACTCGAGGACCCGGTCCAGGATGTCGGCCTGAAATCCAAGGGCCCACGAGAAGCCGCCGTCTCCGTCCGCAGTGTCGAGATCGATCGAACTGTACCCAGCTTCCCCAATCAGGTGAAGAAACGGAACCGGATTTCCGCCCGCCCGCCCGTAGAATTGTGCGATATCGGCGTCGAAACGGTTGTTCACGCCCTCCGGTTGGCCGTTCAGTTTGAATTCACGCTGCTCAAACTGGAAACGCGCTCCAAGCCCTATTCCCGGCGAATCGTGCACTGTAAATGCCGCTTTGTCCGGACCGCGCATAGCGTTTTGCGCCATGGATGGAGGACTGTGGAGAAGGATCAGAATCAACGATACGGGGAGGAAGCTATATTTGTTCATTAGAAAAGCGCCTTGACGGAGTGACATCCTTTACGCGACCCTATGGACGTGTAGATCAAGTGTCAAGACGACGCCGGACGACCCGCGGTTTGAAACAAGGAGGCATGCCGATTCCCGGCAGCTAAAGCGCAGGGCCGATCCAAATTATCTACCGAGAGCGGGCCGGATTTTGTCCAGCCGTTTACTTATGGCAACCGACTCTCAGTCTCGCCAGGACTTGTTACGAATCGTGCCGGCGGCCACGAGCGCTTGGCTTGTGATTTCGTGCAGGCTGCTCATTCTGTCCATACTGCTGATCGCTTACGGCGGGTGCGGGACCGTTTCTCCGGATTCGCCGCCCGCGGAAATCCCGGGAATCGAATCGTCGGCGGAGGTTCAGGCGTTCATTCTACGCGCGGAGGAGCTGTACCAGGCCGGTAAGTATGCGGAAGCATTAATCGTATGTGTTGACCTGGCACATACTTACCCCAGTGCGCGAGGGCTGGACGAGTTGCGCCGGCGGATTATGCAGGCCCACCTTGAGGCGCGTTGGGAGGATGCGTTCGAGCGGGAGGAATTGGCGAAAAACAAGATGGTGCTGGAAGCGCTTCAGGTCGGGGACGTTCCGGATACCTACAAGCTCCCTCGCTATTCTGAAAAGGAAGCCCTGGCCGGATTTCTGGATCAGAACAGCCCGATGGCCGTGGCGCTCGATACGCCCGTCGATGTTCATCTGAAGAATGCGGACCTTCCCCTCATCATCGACTACCTGGCCAAAGACACGAACATCAATATCATCGCGGATCAGGACATCGGCGTGGGCAAGACGGTAAATATCGAGGCCGACAATCTCCCGCTGCGCGAAATCCTCGATTATATCAGTCGCAACATGGGCGTCGATTTTCACGTCGGGGAGAACATGTTGTGGGTGACGACGCCCGGAGAGGGCAAGCAAGTGCCTCTTCATACCCGGATTTACGAATTTCAGAAGGGCTTGCAGTGGCACGGCGGCGACTGGGGCACGAATACGGTCAACGGGCTTGGAGATTTGCGAGCCGTATCCGGCAAGGCTGCGGTCCTTTCTACGAACAAAACGTATGTCGAAACGTTGATCGAAATGTTTACCGATCCGGTCGAGAATGCGCGAGTTCATCTGGACCGCACAACCCATACGCTTTTCGTGCGCAACACCTGGGAAAACCTGAAAACGATCGACCGGATCCTCGAGGCGGTGGATATCAATCCGCCGCAGGTATTTATCGAAGCAAGGTTTGTTGAAACATCCGTCGCTGATTTGCGGGAGATCGGTCTCGAATGGATTCTCGATTCACCCTTGGTAATCAGCACGAAAACGGTGCTACAGGATGGCCAGGAGACCGCGCTGAACCGCACCGTAATTGACGACGGTAACGGCGTGAAATTCGCGCCGTTTACATCAGACGGCAGCGGGCAAACGGACCTCGGCCCGCAAGGCCCGTTTGGTGAATTTCGCGAGGGCGTGCCAAGAACCGCGAACCAGGGGCTGAATTTGACCTACCAGGGTATCCTTACCGAGCCGATGTTCACCGCGGTGCTGCATGCGCTCGACATTTCAGGGAAAGGCAGGACGCTCTCGGTACCCCGGATGACCACGTTGAACAACAATCCCGCCAAGTTCCGAAACGGCGAAGATCTCAGGTACTACGAAGAGTTCGCCGCGCAGGCGTTTTCTCTTCTTGATGAGA
>CAUZEO010000107.1:0-14434 GCA_963578625.1 Kiritimatiellia bacterium
AGAGTCGCGTGTCGGTCGGATTGTTGACCGCGATGTGCCAGGTGAGGTTCCCGGCCGCATCGGCCCGGGGCATCGATTCGATGATCACATCCGGATTGTCGCATACGATGGGATGTCCAATGACGACATGGGTCAAGGGCGCCTGGTCCGGATACAACGCGGCATAGACCCGTCCGTCATAGTCAAAACCAAGCGAGGTGTATTCGTTCTCGCCGTCGGTGTAATAGCCGGTCGTGTGTCCGTCGATCTGGAGCAGGCCGGCGCTCCAATTGGTACACAGTCCGCTTACCCGGACCGGCAGCGTAAGTTGCATTGGATTCGTTGGGCTGGGAATCCGGAGTTCCACGGGCGTGTCCGGGTTGGAGGTTTCCACGTCGAAGAATCCGGGAGTGATCAGGCGCGTGCCCTGCAGCACCTCCATCCCCTCCGGCTGGGCAAGGTAGTCCATGACCGCCTCGATCCGGCCCTGGCCGAAGCTTGCGACATCCAGGGGATCGCTGATCGAAAACAGTTCGTACTGTTTCTCCTCGCCGGCGGAAACGGCCTGGGATTGCAGATCCGCGTCAACGTGAAGCAAATAATCCTGATTCCCACCCCGCAGTACGTTAATTCGAACATCATCACCCCGGTTAATAAACAATACATTGTTGTACGCCTCTGATGAATAGATTCCGAACCACTCCCCGGTTCGGATCAGGGTGAAGATGTTAAACTGATATGTCGCCAGGTTGCGCACCACGATATTCGGCGTACCGGTAATCAGGAAAATATTGGGTCGCGAGGCATTCCACCACGATCGAATCACAACCAACTGGTTGACCGTCAGCGCCTGTTTGAAAGTGATATCGCTTTTGAAGTTGGCAAGTACGGCTCCGCTCCGGTCGCCGATCGCGCCCCAGCCCGTTCCACGAACTCCGGTCAGGGGACGGTTGAACTCGGTGTACTGCCGCACCGCGGACAGGAGTAAGGACGGATCCATGGGGCCGTACGTATGCCACGGATTGACGTGGGGAATCACCGGATCATAGGCCTCGTCCAGGGTGGACCTCACCACGATGGCCTGGTCGTCGGCGAATTCCATGATGGGGATATTGTGGAGCGAATCACTGCCCTCAACGCCCAAGCTGCTGTTCAGCGAGGGCGAAGTCCGGCCGAAGTGAACGACCGGGCGTTCGCCCCGCGGGCCCCCGTCCCAGGAATATCCGGCTTGGAACAGGGGGTACCGGTGGGACTGAAAGATACCCGTTCCCCGGGAAAGGTATTGGCGTCCGCAGTCATTCACATGGTCCCCGCAAAACACGACGTTCATGGACCCGCTTTTCCAACTGCGGCGGGGATAACTGACCGCTTTCCCGCCCTGGTTGTCGATCACTTCCAGGACGAGGTTCTGCTGCACCACGGACGGAAGCTGAAGTATCTGGCGGTAGCTCGTGACTCCCTTGGGAAGAATGCGGCGGATGAGACGGTTGCCGTTCCAGACCTTGATCTCCTGCAGACCGGCGGGGGCGGAAACGTCCAGGTCCGCCGCCATCATCTCCAGGTTCACAACGAACGGTTCCGCCCCATATACCATGGCACGATCGGTCTTTGTCCACGCGTGGATCGTCGGCCCATCCGAGGCATACAATCTCGGGCCGTCATACTGGCCGTTCCAGCGCAATGTTTCGGCCGGCAGCGCACTCAACGACGATGCCCGCGCGTGGGTCAGTGAATTTCCCGACTGTACTTCCGCAATCAATTCCGCGGGAGAATCGACGAGATTGACGGACACCGGGGACTGGGTGATCGTCCCCTCGGCGGAGTCGATGAACGCCTGGGTTTGGTCTTCCACCAGCGTTCCGTTGTCGTAGAACCGAATTGCCTGGGCCGAACAGAGTTTCAAATCCGGCATCTGCATCGCCCGCGGGTCGTCGAAGTTGTAATAGCCAACCATCTGACCGTTGTACCGGTCATGACTGGAAAGGATCCAGTCGAGTACCGCGTCGTTGACGCCCCAGGATCCGTTCTCCTCCTGGAATTGAATATTCAGCAGGGTCTCACCGGGCCCGGTCAGGACGAGTGGGGTGGGCCAGGGCAAATTGTGCCCGGAGAAGAACAAGTGATTTCCAATATTTGAATCCATGGTGTAGCCGGGAATCATCAGGACCGAATTGTCCGAATGCTGCAGGCACTCCGTTCCGAGGCTGGTGAGCTCCGCCTGCGTCAACTGGGGGAACGACTCCATGAAAATCACAAAATCCAGGCCCACCTGCTTGGCTGCGTTCGCATAGTCAAGGACCGACCCGGTGCCCCCGGTCCGTGTTGTCCGGGCGCCGATGAGCCCGACGAATCCCTGCTGACTATCCGAGGGCTGGCTCATGTCCAGCTTCCAACTGGGCCACGGCGTGGCGGGAAACTCCGCCTGAACGGCCGGGTCGTTGTTCGGCGGCTCGAGCCGCGCAAGGTTTGCCTGGTACCCGCCCACGTTTTCGCTGGCCAGGCTCGGCTCCGCCAACCAGTTCAGCGCGTTGATCATAATCTCTTCAAAGTCCGAGGGAATGCTGGCAATGCCCCGGCTCAGGCACCGGCGATTGTGAAGCCACTGTGTCCCCTGCCCGATAGTGAAGACCGGCCACTGCGAGCACAGGACGATCCGCCCGTTTCCGTATTGCCGTAGCGCCATCAGTTCCGGCTCCGCTACGCCGCCCGGACGGAACAGGGGATCCGGAGGCAACGGCATCGGCGGAACCTGGTCGTCCAGGGGATCCGTCACAGAAGTAGCCGATCCCTTGATGACGACCTGCCAATTCGCGTCCACCGAAATGGGACCGGTCCACGACGAATTATCCGCGCCGGCAAGGCCATAGGGCAGCCAGACTTTTTCTGTCCCGCTGCTGATCGGGGACGGCAGAACCTGGTCCACCAGGCACATCGCCTCCTGGTCATTTCGCATGCGGGGGAACGGCTCGATTTTCGCAGGATCCGTTTCGATGTACCACTCCAGCGGCAGCCGCGCGCCCCAGGGCTCGATGACCGGCCGGACATGCTCGTCGCCGTTGTCCGTGTGAACCATCATGAACACCCCGCCGCCAGCGGCAAGAAACTGCTCGATGAGGGATATGTACTCCGCCTGCCGCGGTCCCGCCGACAGGAATGCCATGGCCTGGCTTGCGTCGGGCGCAGGGCTTCCATAAAGGATCAGCACGTTGTACTGGCTGATCCGGCTCCAGCTGAAATCCCGATGCGAATCGAGATAGTCCGGTTTGAATCCGAGGAGAAAGAGGTCAGTCAGCCAATCGAGATCCACGTATCCTTGAGCCGTGCCGTTCGGAGAGCACACCAGCACGGCCGGACCCACCCCCAGCGTCGTCAACTCCAGCACCTGCCACTGCCGGCCGGGCACTGCGAGATCGAACGCCGAATCCGTTCCGCCGCTCCCGATCAGCACGTCGCCGATGTCAAACCAGGTCGTGCCGCCATCGTCACTGTACTGCGGCTGGTACTGTCTCCCGAACACGGTTGGAAATGTGATCTCCCTTGCGTCCTCGAGGTCGAGGCCTCCGATCGGATCGCCGAACGCGGCCATCACCATACCGGCGCCGATGTTGTCGATCTGCGTAGGACGGTAGGTAGTACTCCCGCCGTCGCCGGCGGCGGGCAGCAGGCGCAGGGTGTCGACCGAGCTCATCCCCAGCGGAAGCGATTCATCCAGCAGACTAAGGACATTGCCCCGCGCCGGATCCGCGGTCTGCAGGTTGGGAGACGTCGGTCCGATGTCGGTACACGATACGTCGAACGTTCCGGAGTCATCGAGACGAAATGAAATCCTGAACCACCGGTCAAAGGATGCGGGATAACCGTCAGGGACGGTTCCGGTCGCCAGGATGGTACCGCCCTCGCTCATCACCTCAAAGTCGCCGGAGTTGTTTGTGACTTCGCGAAACCGGATTCTCACTGCATCGTCTCCGGTCGACGAGTCATGGATCGCCATGTGAAAAGCGTTCTGGCCCCCGCCAATGCTGGAGGGATTCATTTCCACTTCAACGATACCATCCGAAATCGCGCTGAACGCAAAATCAGTGTTCAGTTCCGCGGTGGGCGCCGACGGCGTGTCGTTTCCGCGCCGCAGCGCGAAAGACGAGGTCGAACCGTCGAACGTGTCGTCCGCGCCGAGATGTCCAGGGCTGCAGCAGGTGACCTCCCAGTCGGGCCCATTGCCGGTGTCGTTCCGTGACCACGCCGGCGACAGCGTTGTGATGTCCGAATAACCACCGTTTGCGACGCCATACCCTTCGAAGTCTTCGAGCATCGGTGCCGTCGGAAGCACCGTCAGTTCCACCACCCGATATGCTCGAAACACCGGACCGGTCGTGGCGAAAAACACCATCTCAGGGCTTCCTCTTCCGTTCACCACGTTCCCGAGGTCGGTCCAGACTCCCGAGGTCAGGTCGTCACAGAATTGAGGTTGAAAGTCCTTTCCGGACTCCGCCGGAAACGTGACCGTCTTCGCGGAATGGTTGGCGACGCCAGGGACCGGAGTGCCGCCACCACCGCCGATCACGTCCTGGGTGATGTTGTCGATCATGGTGGGTTGCGCATCGTTGAGTCCTCCGTTGCCGGCGGCCGCGTCAAGGCGCAGGGTATCGACGCTGATCGCGACGCCGGCGCCTCCGATGTAATTGAGAATGTTTCCCCGCGCCGCGCCACCGGATGAGGAGGAGGGGGAAGTTGGCCCAATGTCATCAATGCAAACGTCGAAGGTCCCATTGGAATAGACCGTAAACGCGACCCGGAACCACCGGTCAAAGGATGCGGGATAACCGTCAGGACCCGAAGAAACCGCCAGGGGCGTGCCGCCAATGCTGCTGCCGAATACTTCGAAATCCCCCGAATTGTTCGAGACCTCCCTGAATCGAACCTGCGCTTTGTAGCTACCGGTCGCCGAATCGAAAACTCCACCCACAAATGCACCCGCGCCTCCCCCGGTTCCGGACGGGTTCACTTCGAAGGTGATCGTTCCTTCGCTCATGGTGGCGAGAGCAAAATCAGTCTGCAAGTGGGATTGGAATCGAGGGGTATTGTTGGCGCGCCGCAGACGCAGATGCTTGGACGACCCGTCGAAGGTATTGTCGTTGGGAATCCCCCCGGTGCCGCTGCAACAGGCAACCTCGTAGTCAGGGCCGGACCCGAGATCGTTCCGGCTCCATCCGCTCCCGGGGACGGTGGTGGGATCCAGGTACGACCCGTTCGCGACGGTAAAGCCCTCGAAATCTTCAACAACAGGTCCCGCTGTCCCCGCGGCGTTCACCCACACGGGGGCCGCCCAGACCAGGAAACCAAAAATCAACCAAACATTTCCACGCAAAACAACTCCAGAATTAAACGTGTTCGACTAAAATGTGAAGACATCAAATGTAAAATGATACCATACCCAGCCAATTGCCGCCAGTCCCGGCGAAAGAGTCCAGCGCGCCGGCAGCGTGGAGGTTGGCCTTCCAAAGCCGACCCGGCGCAAGGGAGAATCATGGGAAAAGAATGAATTGAGCGAACTCTATCCATTCGCTTCTTACGGATCTGCTTTACTGCACAACAACCGTCTGGTCCACGGCAACAGCCTGGACGGTCTGGGTGTTGCCGTTCAGCCATGTAATTTCGAGGTCGACATCGTTGGTGCTGAGTCCTAGTCCGAAGTGCAGGACGAGGTCGTTGCTGCAATGCTCCCTGGTGCCGCTCTCGACCTGGCGAACGAGAAGGTTGCCGCCGCCGAGGTCGATCTTGACCTGGGTGCCGATCGCATCGCGGCCCACGTTAGCCTGGTTGATGCCGCCCACCTTGACCTTCAGCCAGTTATTTCCGCTTCCCAGGTTGATGAAGATCTTTCCATTGGTCACCAGATCGAGGTTTCCGTCGTCGTTCAGGTCCGCCCAGGCGGACTGGTAGGAGATGCCCAGGTTTCCGAAGCCGGCCTCGGCGGTTACGTCGGTGAAATTCCAGTTCCCTTAATTACGGTACAGCACGGGGCTCTCATCGCCGACCGAACCGCCCTCGATGGCAGTGCCGACCCAGAAGTCCAGATCCCCGCCGTTGTCGTAGTCGGCGAGAGCCGGTGCGGCGATTGATTCCTGGTAGGCCAGTTGCGTCGTGGATGCCCGGTCCACCGACGTGGGTCACGGTAAGCGAAAAATTGGTTCCGTCATCGTTGAAGACAAAGTCGTGGGTCCCTTTCGCTTCCAGTGTGAGACCACTGCCCAACAGGTCGAAGTTGCCGCCGAGAAAGGTTCCGTCATCCCCGTTGAACTCCAGGAAAACCGCTTCCCCGTTGGGGTCCGGATTCGGAGACGTGCGCGGCCGCAGATCGATCTGAAGCCCGCGCAGGGGAACGGAGCCGTTGCTGGCGAAGGCCACGTCCTGCTCCACGCCGTCCCATCGCGATACGATTGCGAACCGGTCCTCGGAATTGATGCCGAGCCGGAATCGGCCGGTGACGATCAGCGGTCCGCCCGCCGCGGGAAACTGCGCCACGGTCTTGATCCACCTACCGGAAGCCAATCGCAGAAAGCCTTCCCCTTCGTTTACGCCGCTGCTCGCATCCCCCAGGATCGTATTCCAGAGCGCGGCGTCGATGACTCCGTCCTCGAAATCTTCACTGATGGTTGCGGCTGATGCTCCCGTTACAAGCGTGAGGCTGAGGGCCGCGAGAACAGAGAAATACTCGATTGATTCTTGCGTTATAATGAACGGTAGTGTATCTCAAAACCCCGAAAAGACCAATCATTTGCTCCACCAATGTCGGCGCACTCCATGATTTGGCGCGCCTTACGGCACGCAAAACTACCTGTATTCACTATTGGTGAGAATCTGTGCTATAGGGCTATACGTGCGTTTGGCGAACTCTATCTTCATCGGAGTGGCCGCAGTTTTCGGCTGCCTTCATTCATCGTTCGCCGAAGCCAAGCCGATTGAAGTCTCCGTCTACGCCCGGTTCTATTATCCCACGGACCCGGTTCGCCCCACGACACGCCGGGCCATCGAAATCATGCGGGAAGATCCGGGGATCCGGATTGTTCAGTGGAGCGGGCTGTCACTCCCCATCGGGGGCACCGGGCATCGGCGCAGTTCCGGTCGCTCCACCATTCTCATGTCCATCGCGGGCAAATCGGCCCCGGATATTATCGAGGCCGGCGTGGGCGGTATCCGCAACGATGTCAAACAAGGCCTTCTTCATCCCCTGAACGAGTGGATCGGCGAGGATCTTGACGGCAACGGATTGATCGACGACGACGAAACCACCTGGGAAAAGTGGAAGGAAATCCCTTCCATGATCCGCCGGGTCGTGACCGTCGACGGAAAGGTCTACGGTATTCCGCAGGCCTACACTCATTACGCCGCCATGATCTACCGCACCGACCTTGTTCGCGCGGCGGGATTAGATCCGAACGAGCCGCCTCAGACATGGGATGAGTTGATCTACTGGTGCCAACGCCTCACCGATCCCGGCAAACAAGTGCCGGGCGCAGTCGTCAAGCGCGGCCAATGCGGGATCGTGCTGCTGCCGTATACCTGGACCTGGCTGCCGTGGATACAGACCGCCGGCGGCAGCCCGCTAATGCAGACCAGGACCAGTCCCACCACCGGCATCGATCACGGATTTTTCCCTGAGCAAGAGGCATTCCTCACCCCGGAGGGAGAGGATTTGTCCACCGTGAAACCCACCTGGCGGGCGAACTTCGCGTCGCCCGAAGGCCTCGCCGCCGCCGAACTCTTTCACAAGTTGCGCTGGATGCCATGGATCAAGGATCCGGATACCGGCGAACCGATAAGCCTGACTCCCGAGGATATCGAACAGGGGAAGGTCACGGTCGACGACCGCCCGATTGACTTTACAGAGGAAGAGGTGATCCGCGGCGTAGCCCGCGCAGAAACCGGACAGCGTTACAATGGAAAGTGGGAGCTGTTGGGCCGGGGGGAAGTCGCCATGATTACGTGGTCGGTCGGCGATCTCACCGGAACCGGGATCGAGACGGGAATCGACGCCGACCTCCTGAGTTGGTTTCCCATTCCGAAACGGCCGGGCGGAACGCGCGGCGTGGTCATCACCGTCAACCTGGCATCCATGGTGGAAGCGGTTGGCGACCGGCCGGAACATGAACGGGACGCGGTATGGAAAGTAATGACCGGCGTCACCGACGACCGGGTGCTGGATGCCGAGTACGAGCGAAGGGTACGCGCGGGCCTCGCTCGCTTCGTGAAGCCCATGGATCTGGAACGATTGGGATTCGAAGATTATCTCAGGGACGTACCTGAAGTCATCCGCCGAAACTACGAGGAACTGGATTCCGGAGAGGTCACGGGCTTCCATCCGACCTATGCAGGTTCCTGGGGCGGCACCGGCATGGCGCTGAACAACCAGTTCCTGAGTCTCATGATCTCCGAGACGGGCGCCGACTTCGATTATGTCTCGGCATTAAAGAAAATTGAATTCGAAGCCAACTCCGGGACGATGTTCGGGCGAAGCGAAGAGGAAATGGCGAAGTACCGCCCCTACGCCCGGGTGGTATTCGCGGTGATCGCCGCACTGGTGATCTTATTCGTGGTTCTGATCGTACGCGCGATGTTCGCCGACCGGGAAGGAACCACCCAGGCTGTTTATCGGGGCTGGCTCCCCTGGGCCATGCTTTTGCCGGCGCTCATTCTCGTCGGACTCTGGGGATATTATCCCCTGTTTCGCGGCCTGGTGATGGCTCTTCAGGACTATCGCATCGCGGGCGAGAGTCCGTTTGTCGGCCTCGACAACTTCATCAACCTGGCTCTCGACAATAGCTTCTGGGCCAGTATGGGGAGGACCTTCTACTTCGTGGCCCTTAATGTCGTACTGGCATTTCTTTCCCCCATTTTGCTCGCCATTCTTCTGTCCGAAGTACCGCAGGGGAAAGTGTTCTTCCGAACGCTCTTCTTTCTACCGCAGGTAACCAGCGGGCTGGTCATCGCGCTCCTGTGGAAACTGATGTACGACCCGACACCACAGGGGTTCTTCAACCAGATGGTCGCGATCCTGAACCAGATTCCCTTCGTGGAAATCCCGGTCCAGTCCTGGCTGCAGGATCCCAGGCTGGCCATGATCTGCTGCGTGATCCCCACCGTTTGGGCCAGCATGGGGATGGCCAGCCTCATCTATCTCGCCGCATTGAAAAGTGTCCCCGAGGAAATCTACGAAGCGGCGGACGTGGACGGAGCGGGGATGTTTGGAAAGTTACGGCGCATCACGCTGCCCACCTTGATGCCCCTCATCATCATCAACTTCGTCGGCACCTTCGTAGCCACCTTCCAGAACATGGGCAACATCTTCCTCCTCACCTTCGGCGGGCCCGGCGAAGCCACCATGGTAGTCGGCATGCGGATCTGGATCGAAGCCTACAACAACCTCCGCTTCAGCGTAGCCACCAGCATGGCCTGGGTATTGGGCGCGGTGTTGATTGCGTTTACCTATTTTCAGATAAGGTTCCTGCGGAGAGTGGAGTTCAAGCGGGCGGAATGGGACTAGGGCATTTTTGATTTTGAATCTGTTATTGGGCAAGCCAAGAACTTTCGAGGAGAGACGAACGATGACTGAAGATGAGCTTAAGAAACGGACGAAAGAATTTGGGAAACGTGGGTTGAAGTTGATTGAGGAACTTCCGAATACGATTGCCGGGCGGATTGTGGCGAATCAGTTTGGGCGGTCAGTTACCTCGGTCGGCGCGAACTATCGCGCCGCATGTCGGGCGCGATCGAAAGCGGATTTCAACTCCAAACCGGGAATCGTCGAAAAAAAGCCGCCGAAAGCGCTTTCTGGCTTGAGACCATTATCGAACGAAAATGCTGGATCCGCGGCGAGTAAAACCCCTCCTGAAAGAAGCGAATAAACTCACAGCGATCATGACAAGCTCAAGAAAGACTGTTGGACGGAACATCAGCAAGAAGGCAACGACTTCCAGTAGCAATCAAAAGTAATCCCAATGCCCATCCTCGCCAACATAGGTAAAAAAACCCTCCGTGGCCGCTTCGCCGTTGTCACCATCTATGCCCTCCTCTCTCTCATGGGCGTCACCATGGTGGTGCCGTTTCTTATTACGGTCTCGGGATCGGTTACCAATGATTTTGATTACGACCGGTTCGATGCGGTGCCCCGGTACCTGTGGTCGAAGACCGACCGCTTTGCCAAGGGATTGGTTCTCTTTTTTAATGTCTATCACGACTGGCCCGACCAGATGCGGGCCCGGTTCCGGACCATGCCGGAACATTGGTCCACCTGGGCAAACGCGGGTCAGGACGATCCCGGTGTGCAGGCCTTGGTCGAACCCTACCTCAATCCCTCGAAAGAGGAGCTGGAGCAGTGGAAGATCATTGCCGCCGATTACGCCGAGTTTGCGCACCACTATCCGGTTGAAGACATGCTGCCGGCAATGCGTGACGTGGAGGCGACGCCCCTGCTCCTGGAAAAATACAAAACGCTTTGGTTGCGGAACAATCCGGCGGAGGCAAAGCGGATTTCGAACCGAAAGCTGGAAGCCAAGGCGCTCAAGCTACTGGAGGAGACCTGGGGGATGCCGCTCGAGTCAGTCTATGGCATTGAGTTTGAGATGATCGAAGGACGACTCCCCTATTGGCAGCAGTCGTGGGTTCCGCAGGAGACTCCGAAGTATCGCGATTACGAATGGTTGACGCGCGCCCTTCGGAATGGGTATGCCCAACCCGGCGTACGAAAATCATGGTTGAAGTTCCTGCGGCGCAACGACGTGAAGATCGAGCAGGAACGCGATGTTTTTCCAATCGATCTGCAGACCGATCCAGCGATCCGCGAACTCTGGCTGACGTTTAAGAAAGAGCACGCGCCCGCCGGCCGGAGCAATCCCCTGGCGATGCGGGTGGTCTGGCGCAAGTACCTTCAAAGCGAAGAGGTCTCCGAACTTCTTGCAGTCCCCCTCGGAGAACAGTTCGACATTGACCTCTACAATCAAATCGCGGGCACCAGCTATCCGTCGATGTTCGATACCCCCTTTCCCCCGCCCGCGGACGCGCCGAAGGCTCTTCGAGATCTGTGGATCCGATTCGTCGAAACCCGGTATCCGTTGCGGCTGACGTCCCTGTCGGTTACCCCGGAACTGCGACAAAAATACACGGCATTTTTGCGGGAGCGCTTTAAGACAACGGGCAATGCAAACCGAATGCTGGGAATGGGCATCGAGTCCTGGGAGAGTATTTCGCTGCACTCGTCGTCTTCCGATTATCGGGACCAGGACGCATTGAAGGACGTGTGGTTTGATTTCGTGAAATCAGTCCCTTTCGAGGAACGAAGGATCACGTCATCCGAGCAGGTGTATCAGGAACTGCTGCTCTACCGGTACGGTGACATTGAAGAAATCAACCGGACCTACGCCTGGAATTTGAAGCGCATTGAGGAGGCGTTTCCGCCCTTCGACATCGCCTACGCGGTTACCTATTTCCAAAACGACACCGCGTTCGCGTGGGCGCCGGCCCGGCAGAATTATTCGGGGGTCGTCACCTTCCTCACGAAACGCGGCCGCGCCATCATGGTCACCGGGCTGCTGGTGGCGCTGGCAATCCTGGCCACGCTCACCGTCAATCCCCTCGCCGCCTATGGCCTGTCGCGATTCGCGGTGCGCGGGAAGGACAAGATTATTCTCTTCTTCCTGGCCACCATGGCGTTCCCGGCAATGGTGAGCGCGATTCCCGCCTACCTGCTGATGCGCGACTTGAATTTGCTCAACACTTTTTTCGCGCTGGTCCTTCCCTCAGCTGCAAACGGAATGGCGATTTTCATTCTCAAAGGGTTTTTCGACAGCCTGCCGCACGAGTTGTATGACGCGGCAACCATCGACGGCGCGGGTGAACTGCAAATCTTCGCGCAAATCACCATGCCGATGATGAAGCCGATTCTCGCCATTCAATCGCTCTCGGCGTTTCTGTGGGCCTACAACAGCTGGGAGTGGGCCTTGATTATTTGCCAGAAAAAGAGCATGTGGACCATGGCGGTCTGGATGTACCAGGCGGACAGTTCCTGGTGGGCGGATATGCCCTGGCTGGCGACCGCCGGCTACGTGGTGATCTCGATCCCAACCCTCCTCATCTTCCTCTTCTGCCAGAAGATCATCTTACGAGGAATCATCATTCCATCGATGAAATGAAGGGATTTTCAACCGCGAAATTCGTGAGTACAAACCCGTTCAATTCGAAATCCAAAATCCGAAATCACATATCCCCCGCCGTCTCGGACGTGACCATTTCGTATTGTGCCTCGTACGGGTCCGCATACCCGGTCTCAGGCAATTCGTCTTCGTCCTCATCCTCCTGCCGGGGAAGGATCGCCATGGCCACGAGACCGCTTTCCAGAAGTTCCCAGGTCGCTTGATGAGCGATTGGGCTGGCGATGAGTAATGGCGGGCCGGCAGCTTCGGGCACTTCCTCCTCTTCCGGAATCACCGGGGGGCCCACAAACGAGATGATCGCATCGGCCCCGGCGTGCTCGGAGGCGAATTGCAAATACTCAGCTATCGGAAGTGTGCCGGTGTAGGCGGCCTGGGGATTCGAAAACAACGGCCCCGCGGAGATCTCCTTCTTCCCGAGAATCCTGTACTTGTACCGCTTGAGCTGTTCCTCGAGGACATATTGGTCCTTGCCGTAGATGCTGGCCGCCGACTCGTCGAAAAAAATCAGGGCCACACGTTTCCCCGGGCCCAGAAATTCGTGAATGTATTTCGCGGCAATTCCTCCCGGCCCTCCAATGTTTTCCACATCGATATCGCTCTCCACCGGTTTGCAGGTACGAATCATCTTGCCCGCCGCCAGGAGAATTGCGACTGCCGCGACCAGACCGATCAAATGACTTTTGGAAAACGCCAATGGGAAACCTTACTCTGCACAACAACAACGATTCATTTCTGATTTTTTATTTCTAATTTTCGATTGCTCATTCTCACCCTGCATGAACCAACGATCTCCGCGGCGGCGCCCCAAGCAAAAATACGAAATCAAAAATCGGAAATCCCCTTCACTGGTTGTCGGTAATGCATTCCGAACGCCCGCGACGGTGGTCGAGCAGATCACGAATGGGCCGGGCTTCCACATGGCCGTCGAAGAAGAGAGAGCTTACCAGGCCGCCGATGTGACGCGCCATGGGAACAGGCGGGTGCGGAGCGGTGCTGCTCGGATACGAGGGCCAACTCGAACTGCCCGGGAAAATGACATCCCCGAAACCGGGATTGTTGTACATCGGGGCCCACTCTTCCGGCGGAAGACTGTACCGTTCGCGGACGTAGCCGGCGTCGGCATGGCTCAGGGTCGCATGTGGAATCGTGATGGCATCCTCCGGTTGCCGGTAATTCTTTTTCAACCGGCCCCGCATGTCGATAAACATCCCGCCATCGCCTGAACCGGTAACCACCTGGTGGTTATATCCATAGGCGTTCGTGGTCCACTTCTTCCAGTATGGCGGGATTTCCGGGCACTGGAAGATCACCGCCCCGTCCCACATCTGCTCCAGGTCGTCTCCGAGATAAAAGCCGACGAGGTGAAACCAGACGTTGTACGGTTCATCGGGCCGACCAAAGAAGGGCTTGGTTGACGTGCCCTGCAACGGCGGAAACTGCTGGAGCGGCGGCAGCAATCCATCATTGGCATTCGCGTACATTCGCATGCCAAGCCCGATCTGGTGCTGGTTCGAGGCGCAATAGGCCAGGAGCCCGCGCCGTTTCGCATCCCGGACAGCAGGCAGAAGGAGGGAGGCTAGGATGGCGATGATGGCCACCACCACGAGTAGTTCGATGAGGGTGAAGGCGGAAGGGGAATTCGGAATTTGGAATTTAATATTTGGGATTTGGGATCTTCTTTTCATGTCCAATAAGGCTTGCCAGCCTCGTCTATGCCAAATTATTGAAATCCACTTGAATTTTCAAAGTAATACGTCCGGAATTCAGACTGAATTCTCAACCCTGAAAGTCAGGAAAGTGACGCTCAATGTATCCCCCAAGGCACCAGTTGGCGAGAGAAAGCTGAGTAAAATTATTGCAAAAAACATTGGCTTTCAGGCACTTCGGGAACTATAATGAGCAGTTTGGTAGTATTAGCATTATAACATTGGTCACGGGGCGTCTTCGCGGAGCGCGGAGCAGAACCAACCTGAAGGAGAGACAAATGCATGGGAAAAGGCATTCCGTAGAAACACCGTTTATTACGCACATCGCGATCTGCGCGGTACTGGGCATGGTCGCGGGAACCTCGCAGGCCGGTATCGCCTGCACCAACGTGATCGAGGATTTTGAGAGCTATTCTGTCGCCGACGGAACCTATCTCGATCCCACCACCATCGGCGGCAGCGGATGGGCCAGGAACGATATAGGCCAAGGACCAGACTGGGAGGTCACCTGCTGCAGCCCGGGAATCGCCACACCGGACGACA
>CAUZEO010000108.1:0-14406 GCA_963578625.1 Kiritimatiellia bacterium
GCTCAACAGGGCTCGCCTCTACGTGATTGACCGGCCCGATCATGAAATTTTTCAGTTTGAATTCGACGAGAAAATTCTTCCCGACATTTTTGAATTAGATGACACAGTGAACGATCGAGGTGACCCATGAACAAGCGACCCGAAATTTTAATCCTTAGCCTGCTGATCGTGATTCTGTTCGTCGCGGTCCAACTTTTCTTCGTGGTTCGTGAAGGGGAGGTTGTTGTCGTAACCTTCCTGGGTGAGTCGGTGAAAGCCCATACGGAGGCCGGCCTCTACATGCGGAAGCCCTGGCCGTTTCAAAAAAACTACTCGTTCGACAACCGACTACGAACGATGGATACGGTGTATGAGGAAAGCGTGACCTTCGATCAGAACAACGTGCTGATCGGCATGTATGCCGCATGGAGAATAAGCAACCCCATCAAGTTTCTCCAATCCGTGGGTGGCGGCCTGGGTGGCGTGGCGCTGGCGGAATCGAGCCTTGAAGACTTGATCCGGGACGCCAAGAACCAGGTGCTCGGGAAGAATCCCCTGTCGAGCCTCGTCAACGTGGACGAGGAAGCTCTTCAATTCGAAGAGATGGAAGCGGAGATTCTCTCCAAGGTCAGCCTGGACGCCGAGGATGCCTACGGGATCGCCGTCACCACCATTGGCATTCACCGTTTCGGTTTTCCCGAGGGGATCACCGAGTCGGTGTTCACCCGGATGCGCGAAGAACGAAACGCCCTCGCCGAGGGGGCCCGCGCGGAGGGGAATAAGGAGGCGAGCAAGATTCGGGCGGAGGCGAAGCGGGATAGCGCCAAGCTCAAAACACAGGCGGAGGCGCAGGCGATCCGGGCGATGGCCAAAGCGGACGCGCGCGCACTCACGATTTTCGACGCCTTCAATGAAGATCCCGAACTTGCAATATTTCTCAATGAATTGAGAACGTTGGAAAAGGTTCTGAATAACAACGCGACGGTTATACGAACCACCGATGATGCTCCTTTTCACCTGTTGAATGATGGATCAGGTTCCGCGGCCGACTAGATACCGAAATGGAAGACGCCCCAATCCAGAATCAGGATGCGCAACGACCCTCCGGCCCGGGGGGCGGGGAGGCGGCGCTGCAGGATGCATTGCGAGTAAGCTTTCGCGTGCTGCGATTCGTCATGGTCATCCTCGTGGTGGTATACGTCTTCTCCGGCATACGTGTTGTTCCGCAGGACGAGAAGGCCGTCGTCCTCATATTCGGGAAAATACGCGGCGTCGGTGAAGACCGGGTCAGGGGCCCGGGGTTTTTCTGGACGTGGCCCGCGCCGATCGCGGAAATCGTCCCGGTGAAGACAGAGCAAGTCCGCGTCCTGGATACGAGGGGTGTCTTCTGGTACTTCGTGGATCCCCTGACGCCTCCGGACATGGAGGGGAATTTTCCTTCCGGTCCTACACTGGATCCGACCCGCGACGGATACACCATTACCGGCGATGTGAACCTCCTTCATACCCGTTGGGTGCTACGCTACAAGGTGCGGAATGCCGAATCATATGCTCTCGCATTTCAAAGCGTAGACCAGCTGCTTCTCAACGAGCTTCGTCATGCGGTGGTGCGGGCGAGTGCCGGAATTTCCATTGATCGAGCTCTCCGCACGGACATCGACTCATTCATCCGGGCAGTGGAAAACACGTGCAGGAAAGGTGTGGACGCCCTGAACCTGGGCATCTTGATCCAGGGAATCGAATTGGTTGGGAAAAGTGCGCCTCTGCAGATGACGGATGCGTTCAGCCAGGTGACAATCGCGGAAAACAATCGCGCTGAAGTCTATAGCCTGGCCTTGCGGGACAAGACGCAGATGCTGAACGAAGCAGAGGCGGAAGCTTCGGAAATGATAGAGGAGGCCCGCGCTACCGCCGACAACTATATCAATGACCTTGAAGCGCGGGCCGATTACTTCCGGGACATCCGCGGCAGCCTGGACGGAGATTCGGATCCGTTCAAAAAAGAGCTGCTATTGCGGGAGGCCAGGGCAAGGATGGCTCAGAACGTGGGCGAAAATTTTCTTGTTCCCAGCCCCGCGGACGGGAAAGAAACCGAGTACCGAATCATTCTGACACCACGACAAAGAAGTCCCCTGAAATCCAGGGATAACTAGGAGAGCATCGGTGCAACCCGCAAAACATGGACACGAAGCCGGTCATCGCGACCATGGTCATGGCGTGCAACGGTTCCGTCTTCCGTTGCTCTTTGCCGGCACGGTTTTCGTCATTGCCGCGTACCTTTCTGACCTGGTTTACGGGAAGAATAATCTCGTCGGGGATTTCAGTGCGGCGCTGGGGGCGGTGCTTCTGGCATTGCCGATTTTCTGGGTCGCCATCCAGGACCTGCTGGAAGGCCACATGCACATGGACGAACTTGTGGCGCTTGCAGTGCTTGCGGCCATGGCCAACGGCGACTTCCGGACCGCCGGGGTTGTCGCATTCTTCATGCTGATTTCTCAAGTGATCGAAACAAGGACCGCACAAGGCGCGCATAAGGCGATCGAGAAACTCGTGCGACTTGCTCCCACCACTGCCCGCCGGCTTGAGGAGGAAGGGGGCGAGCGCGAAGTGCAGGCCACGGAGCTGAACGCAGGCGACCGGATCCGGGTGCTGCCGGGCGAGACCGTTCCCACGGACGGCGCCATCGTATTGGGCCAGACCTCCATCAACGAGGCATCCATAACCGGCGAGTCGCTGCCCCGCGACAAGGCCGCCGGCGAAGAGGTGTTCGCAGGCACGGTGAATCTGACCGGGATGATCGAGGTCAACGTAACCCGGGTCGGCGAAGACACGACCATCGGGCGGGTGCGGGAACTGATCCTCGCCGCCGAGCACACGAAGCTTCCCATCACCAAAGTCATCGACAAGTACGCCGGGTTCTATACGCCGGTGGTTTTGATGATCGCTGCGCTGGTCTGGTTTGGCACCAGCGAATGGGACCGCGTCGTGGCAATCCTGGTGATGAGTTGCCCCTGCGCCTTCATCCTTGCAACGCCAACCGCAATGGTCGCCGCGCTTTCGGCGGCTGCCCGGCGCGGTATTTTGGTAAAGAATGTCGTCGACTTGGAAAGTGCCTCGCGGATCAACGCTTTGGTGTTCGACAAAACCGGCACTCTCACGACGGGAAACTTGGGCGTCGAGCGCCTCTCTCCTGCGGAAGGAGTGTCTCCGGCGGATCTTGTCCACACCGCGGCCGCCGTTGAACAGTACAGCAACCACCCCGCCGCGGTTGCACTCCTGAATCTTGCGCGTGAAACCGATGTGCCGATCGCGAATGCGAAAGATTTCAAGGAAGAACCCGGCAAGGGCGTGACCGCGTCGGTTGAAGGGGACGTCATCCTCGTCGGCCGTGCCGCGTGGCTCCTGGAACATGGTGTCGACGTGGCAGAGATCGATAAATCGTCAAGAGCCGAAGATGCGGAAACGTTCAGCATCATGTTCGTTTCCCGCGCCGGGAAATTTCTTGGTTGGATCGGCTTGCGCGATCAGATCCGAGAAGAAGCGGCAGAGGCAATCGAGGAACTGCGAAATGCAGGGATGAAACGAATTTCGATGATCAGTGGGGATCGTGAATCGGTCGTTCGGCTCGTCGCCGCGGAGTTGGGCGGCTGTGAGTTCGAAGCAGAGTGTCTTCCCCAGGAGAAGGCGGAGTATGTGGCGCGAGTCAAAGAGCAGGGATTTCAGGTCGCCTTTGTCGGGGACGGTGTGAATGACGCTCCCGCTCTCAGCGCAAGCGATACCGGAATTGCCATGGGAGCGGCCGGGAGCGATGTCGCAATTGACAGTGCGACCGTGGCGCTGATGAGCAACGATCTCATGCGGGTACCTTTTCTGTTAAAGCTTTCGCATGCCGCCCGGCGCGCCGTTTACCAGAACCTGGCGGTGGGAGTGGTTTTTATTGTCGGCGGACTGATCGTCATCGCGGTGACGGGGTACCTGACCGCGATCGCCGCTGCTCTCCTTCACAACGCGGGTTCCCTGATTGTAGTATTCAACAGCGCCCGATTGGTTCGCTTCGGCGAAGTTTCGAATCCAGCGGTGCTGATGGAAGGATTCCAGGACGAAGCGGTCGCGTCGTAAGGCCATGCGCGCATCGGGAATCAACCGGATGCTATGTAGGTGCTATATAGCATTGGCCGGCGAAATCGAAACCATCTGAGCGGACGGCGCCGCCTTCAAACCACCTGAATCTGCGAGCCACTCTTTGCGGCGGGTTCTCTCACTTCCCCGATACACCCTGCTTCCGCGTAGCCGGCGTTTTCCAGTGCCCCGATTACAGCATCGACATGCCGGTGATCGACTCCCCCCAGCAGTCCGCCCGATGTTTGCGGGTCGAATAACCATTCCTGATGATCCGAGTCTGAACCGGTAATTCTGCTTCGAATTCGGGAGTTCTCCTCGTGCAGCGTACTCACAATCCGATTCGAGGAATTGGACGTAATCTCCCGAAATCCGGCGTACACGGGGATTCGCGAGCTCTCTATCGTCGCGGAAAGGTGTCCTGCATCCAGCATATCGAGAAGATGTCCGCCCAGGCCGAAACCCGTCACGTCGGTGCACGCTGTCACCCCGTGGTCCGCCAGAATTTTCGACGCGATGCGATTGGACGTCCTCAAACCCGTCACCAGCTCGTCGAACCATGCGGCTGAACATTGCCCGAGCATGTGAGCGCGAAGGAGCGCGCCACTGCCAAGCGGTTTCGTCAGCACGAGCTTGTTGCCGGGGCGTAAACTGTCGTTTCGAAACAGCTCCGATTCCTTTGCGTACCCCGTGACGGAGAACCCGATTTGAAAGTCCGCACTCTCCGAGGTATGACCGCCAGTGAGTGTCACGCTGTGTGCTTTGAATACCGCAAGTGATCCGGATAGGACTTGCCGAAGCTGCTCACTCCTCACCGGTTCCCCTGCGTAGGGTAGGGTTACAATCGCCAGGGCCGAGAACGGGTCTGCATTCATCGCATACAGATCGCTCAGTGCATTCAGCGCCGCAATCTCTCCGAACAGGTACGGATCGGTGATGAACTTTCGGAAAAAATCGACGCTCTGCACTTCGAGGAGTCCGGGCGGTGTGCGGTGAACGGATGCGTCATCGCCGTCAGACACTCCGGAAAAAACATCGGGGTGAGTAGGAATCTCCAACTGCGCCAAAACTGCGTGCAGCATTTCCGCTCCCACCTTCGCGCCACATCCTCCACAGCGCATCGTGATTGACGCTGTTTCATCATCCGTCTCCATCGGTTGGGCATACGCGTCCTGGAACTTGCGCATCCACCTTCGGTCGATAAAGTTTTTCCATTGCCATGCCCATGAGCCCAGTCCGGAAGCGCTCCCGTAGTTCATGATCGCGCGGCCGTCCGAGGTGTTTAGAAGGAAGAGGTAAATCGACTGGGGATTGTAGGAGAGGAGCTTTCGCCCGGTGCCGTGGCGTCGAATGTTCTCCCACAGAACAGGCCCTGCTCGAACCGAAAAAATTCCCGCCTTGGGTAGGTCAGGGTGAGATGAAAGCGACGCGCAATCTCCTGCGGCGAATAAATCCGGGTGGGAGGTGGATTGCAGGGTGTTTTGTACGCGCACATACCCCTTGGGGTCGAGTTCAAGGCCGGCGCTGGAAAGGAAGGCGAGGGGTTCTGCCGCGGTGGCCCAGACGCAGAGGTCGTACGGGATGTCGTCCCCGTTCATCAGGATCAACTTTTCGGCGTCCCCGCCTACGACGGAAGAGTGAAGATGCACCCGGATCCCTCTTTTGCGAAGCACCATCGCGCCGTAGCGGGACACCGCTGCCGATGCGGAAGAGAGGACACGGTCGCCGGCGGTCAGGAGTTCGATCGAGACATTTGGCTGGTCCTCCCAACGCTTGCGAAGGGCAAGGCAGATTTCAAATCCTCCCGCGCCGCCCCCGATGAGGTATATCTTAAAAGGGCCGGAGGCTCGTCGGATCTGCTCGTCGAGTCGAGTGATTCGGTCCGGCAATAATTCAAACGGTTTGAGAATGAGCGCTTTCGCGGAGTCAAAGGGCGACGAAGGAATGCCCGGCTTCGATCCGACGTTCACGGACAGGAGGTCATAGCCGATGGCGGGCCGGTCACGAAGACGAACGTTTTTGATTTCAGCGTCGATCCCGGTTGCCCACGCACGCACAAATTCCACTCCCGACACAGCACAGAGCCGGCTGATGTCGATGGAGATTTCCTCGAGCGCGTAGCGGCCCGCCACGTAGCCGGGGATCATGCCGGAATACAGGGTCGACGAGCTGTCGGTAATCAGTGTTAGAGATGCGCCCGCGATCGGGTTCATGCCCCACCATTTCACAACCTGTAGATGGGCGTTGCCGGCGCCCAGGAGGACGATTCGCTTTTCAATGGGATCTGCCTGGAGCATGTCTATCAAAAGGGAGGTTATCCCGGGGTCTTCAACGCGCGCTGATCACCTCGACGCAGCGTAATACCCTGGCTGTCGAGCTTCTCGAGCAAAGGCACCATGATACGTCGGGTTGATTGTAGTGAGGAGCGGAGTTCACTGACGGTTGCCGGGCCTTGTTTTGAGAGATGGTCTCTCACTCGTTCCGTCAATTGACGGTATCCCTCGGCCGCCATCACCAGTTCAGATCCGACTTGCACGGCCTCGCCGGTATCGAGAAGAAACTGGATCGCTTTCCTGGCGCCGGTGTCGGTGAGCAGATCGGAGGTCGACGGCGGCTCCAGGAGGTGCTCCTCCAGTTCGCTGCGAATCCGATCCGCGGAGGGTTCCAGTTCCTTCGGAAGCGTTGCCGTTCTTCCGCTTCGGTGGATCACGCTCCCGGACAATGTGAACTCCCCCATGCACATCTCCGCAATCAGCAGATCCTGGAGTTCACCCACGCAGTTCCATCCGGCGAGGCACTTTCGCAGATCCGCGATCGGCACGCCGATTCGCTCGGGATGGACCTCGTGAAATGATTCTGTCTCCCTGACGGCGTCACGCTTCCATGCCGACCAAATCTCCTTTACAATTGTCCAGCGCTCCCGTTCCACCAGGCGGTTCGCCTTTTGTCTCTCCAGGAGGCTCGAGCGAATTTCCTCTGAGGCAAACCGGGACTGCCTCAGGAGCTCGTCGGTCCGGTGCGCACGATCCCGTTCAAGGATCGCATCGATCTGGGCGCCTGGATCCCAGGGAACGGCAGCGCATGCCGTAAGAAATGTTTTTCGCTCGGCTGCGTGCAGACGCGCGGCGGATGCGCGGGAGTCCAGCACAATACCTCCAGCCATGGTCAGTCGTTCCTGCCAATCACGGAGGATGAAACGGTCGCCGGCAAAAACGAACGTAGGTTGTTCAAGGCGAATTTGGGCCAGTGCCTCTTCGCCCGGCAACAATTCCTTTACATTCAACAGTTGAACCGTCGCCGGGACGTGCGCGCTACCGTGATGAAGCCGAACGCGGGTTCCATCTTTGAGTGGGCGAACATGCGCGCGCTCCATTTCCAATACCCGCAATGCCATGCCGAGGGTGCAGTCGAGAGTCGATGATGCGGCGCCTATTCCCGGCAGGGTCACGATGTCGCCGCGCTTCACCTCTTTTCCCGGCGCGAGATCCGGCAGATTCATCGCGGTTCGCGTTCCAGGCGGGGAGGTGTCGACACTCTCGTTGTGCGTTTGCAAACGCCTGATTCTGCTTTGTCGCCCGCCGGGTTCCACGCGCACCGCCTGCCCGACCGAGAGCGATCCGCCCGAAAGGGTGCCGGTTACGATTGTGCCCGCACCCGGCACTGAAAATGCGCGATCGATGAACAAGCGGGGCTTGCCGATGTCGGCGGGTTGGGGCGTTTCGGCGAGGATGTCGCACAGGCGGGACTTCAATGCCTCGATTCCCTCCTGTTGCGGCGCGGCAGTCTGAACGATCGGGGCGTTCTCCCACTGCGAATCGGCGAGTCGGCCGCGTATATCCTCTTCACATTCGAGCGCGTCCTCGGTCGACACCTCATCGATTTTCGTCAGGACAACGATCCCCCTGTGAATTCCCATATAATTGAGGATCTCAAAATGTTCTTCGCTCTGGGGCATCCAGCCGTCATCCGCGGCTACGACCAGGAGGGCCAGGTCCACGCTTCCCACGCCGCCCACCATGTTCCGAACGAAATCTTCGTGGCCCGGCACATCAATGATGCCCAATCGATATTCGATACTGGCCCCGGGATCTTCGAGCAGCAGTTGCGCGAATCCCAACTCAATGGTGAGGCCGCGGCTCTTCTCTTCGGGAAGCCGATCCGGATCCGTGCCGCTGAGCGCGATCACGAGCGAGCTTTTGCCGTGGTCCACGTGGCCGGCCGTGGCTAAAATGTAATGACGAATCTCCTTCATTTCATGTTCGAATCTCCAATGCGGCATGTAGCGCAAGAATCAAGCTCCCGTCCTGACCAGGAAGAACCGTTCGCAGATCGAGCATCAGTACTCCTTTTTCCACGTAACCGATGACAGGAGGGTGGGAGAGTCGCAGGCGGGACGAAAGGTGTGCGGCAGTTTCCGTCTCCGGACGCAACCATACTGCAATCGACGGGATCCGGGATCGGGGAAGAGAGCCGCCGCCGATTCGGGCGAATGAATCTTTGACACCCGCCTCGACGGGAAGGCCGCGAAGCGACTCCACGATTGTATCGGCGCGCGTGCGAAACGGGCCGCATGGAGCGGCAAGCATCTCCAGCAGAGGAATCGTTGCCGCGCGATCAGAATCCGAGGCGCCGTTAAGATAGGCATCAACGGTTGCCTGCAGGGCCGATAGCACCAGTTTGTCGCAACGCAACGCCCTGAAAAATGGCTCTTGCTTGACGGCTCGCACGAGACGCTTCTTGCCCGCGATGATTCCTGACTGCGGCCCGCCGAACAGTTTATCCCCGCTGAAACAGACCAGCGCCACGCCCTGCTTGAGAGACTCGGCAGGTGTGGGCTCATGTTCGATCGGCGCGAGGCGGTCTGTATCCACCATGGCGCCACTACCCAGGTCCTCGATCAGCGGAACTTTCTTTTTCCGGGCAAGCCGCGCCAGATCCTTTGTCGGGGGGGAAGCGACGAAGCCCTCCATGAAGAAATTGCTTCGATGAACCTGGAGCACCAGGCCGGTTCGGTCTCCAATAGCCAGCTCATAATCTTCGATGGAAGTCTTATTCGTCGTGCCAACCTCGCGAAGGCGGGCCCCGCTAGACTCCAGGATGTCGGGAATTCGAAATCCGCCGCCTATTTGAATCAGTTCGCCTCGCGAGATCACGACTTCGTTCTTTTCTCCACCGCAAAAATGGCGAAGAATGAGAACCAGCGCGGCCGCGCAGTTATTGACGACGGTGGCGGCCTCCGCGCCACACAGGATCGCCAGGTTGTGCTCCAGATATTCAGCCCTGCTTCCTCGTTTCCCATGGTTCAGGTCGAACTCCAGATTGGTGTAAGAGACGGCTGCTTCGGACAGTGATTGCGCCGCGGTTTCACTAAGCGGCGATCGCCCCAGGTTTGTATGCACCAGGACGCCGGTTCCGTTCAGCACGGGTTGAATCCTCGAACGGTCCAGCCGGTCCAGCTTTTCGGTTATCCTGCGAACGATTCCGTCGACTTCCGGGATCTCGCCGGACTTTCGGAGAGAGGCAAGATGCTCCCGCACTACACGCACGACAACCGGTCGGGGCAGCGAATGGGCGTCTAGCATTTCCAGCACGTGGTCGACGGCCGGAATGTTGCGACGCGCACTCACGGTTTCCCCCGATATAATGGAGAGCAAGTACGGTGGCGGAGAGGGAAGGAATCGAACCTACCTTTCCCGGCAAAACCGGGAAACAACGGTGTTGAAGACCGCGGGGACCACCAGGCACCCTTCACTCTCCAGAAATTGAAAATTGGGCGTTGGTTTGGGCGCAGCGTCCAACGTTCAATGTTGATCGCAGAATCAGGGCGAATCGGGCGATGGAAATCGTGGAGAACGGATCTAGACCATGGTACGGATCTGCTCGACGATTGCGTCTTCGTCGGGGAACTCGCCGGTTTCCTTCTTGGAGTAGATCCGTTTTCCATCGACATCGATCTCATACACGCCGCCGCCGGAGGGAATAATCTCCAGCGAAGCGATATCCTGCCTGAAATCCAGCAACTTGGCCGTCAAACTGACGGCGCGAGGTGCGTAGTTTCAAGCCGCGCAATATTCAATGCGTATCTTAACACTCATGGACGGGTCCTGATCTTTGGCCAAACAGTTGTGAAATATAAACACTGTGGCCGAATTCACAAGTAGAAATAGGAGTCCGACAGGTACATTTAGGGTCAGTGATTACGTTATAAGTTTATTCAGTCGCTTCCCAGCGGGGCAGTGCATTCGAACGGCAATAGCCCTGCTCCAACGGTTCCGTTGATGCCGCCGAAGCGACTCCTGGGGTCCTTCCAAGACCTCGCTCACCACCGCGACATGCGTTTTTTTGACCTCCGCCGGCAGAGGCTGACAGCGCGATGACGCTATTGCCGAAGTAGGGCGCCCAACGCGCAGAAGACCGCCTGTCTGGGATTTCTGCAGTCCGAATCTCAATTCGGCAAGCACGCCTCCTGTTTGCACCTGTCTGCAGGCAGGACCAGTACCTCCGCCCACTCCAGGCGGCCATCGACTTGAGGGGGGATGAACTCGAAGACATTGTCCCCGTCAAACAGCAGGTCGAAGAAGCTCGCGATCTCGATGAAGTCGTATTCCCAGTCGTGACGAGGGCGGTCCCGATAGGCGGTCGAGATGCTGTCATACTCCGGTTCCTTGCACGCGTTCACCGGGTGGGTGTTGAGCCGCACCCCGAGGTTGTCGCAGGCGCCGGCGGGCACGCCGTGGCCAAAGCCCAGGACAAGCACGGCGGGTCCGGTATCCGGTCTCGGTCCACGGTTGATCTTCAGGGTGATGTGATCCTCCATTCGCCCGAAGTTTGACGCCGGTTTCCGGCGCGCGCAGCGGAATCGGCATCCCGCCAGCGTCTCAAGACTGCCGATATGACGGAGCATGTGCGCGAGCAGTCCGGGATCGTCGGTCTCACCTGGGTGCCTTCGGCGTAACAGTCGACCAGGCGGTTCAGCCCCTCAACGGTCATGTCCTGGGGCGGATGGGCGCCGTAAAAATGGTGATTGTCCTCGTTGACATAGATCATCGGTCGAGTGTCCTTGGCTTCCGTCATTTTTGTCCGCGATCCAGCTTGGTGAACAGGTCCCGGAAGATGGCGTCGCGGTCGAGGCGGAAGGCCGAGCGGATGAAGTGTCGGGAGCGGTCTACGCTCCAGGTGAGCTGGTCCGTGACCACAGGGCTGTGAACAAGCTCCGTCGGCACCCAGGCGGGGTTGACTAGCCAGGCAATCGTGGCGATGTCCCAGATGACCTTTGACCACGCATAGTGGTCCTCGTGGTACGCCTTGAAGATCTCCACCAGGTAATCGCCGATGGCCCCCCTCCCGGCCACGTGCGCCTCCAGTTCCGGCACGGTTGTATGGAGGTGAGATGTCACGCCCTGACAGGGAATGTGAACCAGGGGTACGCCGCTGTCGAAAACCACCCTGGCGGCGAGGACATCCTGCATCAGGTTGAATTCACGGGTATCCGGCCAATAGCGGGCATGCCCCCCCAGCCAGACGACCACGATGTTTTCGATGATCTTCGGTCGGGCCAGGATGGCTGAGGCCACGTTGGTAATCGCCCCGATGGCCACCACGTAGAGTGGTGAGTCATGTGCGACCGCGGCCCGTTCCACCAGATCCGTCAAGGCATCGCTTTCGCAGGCCGTATCCGCATCCGAAAGGTACGTGGTTGATCCCCGAAAGACGTGGCCTTGAGACTCGATTCCCATAAAGCCCAGGAGACTCAGGATTTCCTGGTAGCTCTTTTCCATCCCATCGGCGGGTCCGCTGGAGCGGTCATTGTGGAATGGGGCGGCATAGATGGCCTCCATGTCGAGTCGCTCCGGCGAGAGCAGGGCGTGCACCACGGCAAATTGATCGTCGATTTCATTGTAGGTGTCGGTATCCAGCACCATGCGGATTTTCCCCTCCGGCGGTTGGAGTCGTTGCAGGCGCAGGTCTGCTGAAATTTCCGGAAACATTTGGTAATCCATCCCTGAGTATGTTGGCCCAGATCCCGATGGTCTCTGCGTCTCGTCTCCTTAACCAACGATCAAGGATAGTTACACTGGGATCTACCAAATTTGAATCGAAAAAAATCTTTTCAAAAGAGATCCGAAAAAAGGCAGGGTAACACTTGGCTCACGGAGAAACTGTCCAAAGGGTGGATATGCGGTGCCCAATGGTTGGAAGACGCGCTTATAGATAGGGTTTTATGGCTACGCATGTCAGATTTGTCGTGATCACCGGCGCGACGAGGGGAATCGGACGGGCACTGACCATCCGGTTGGCGGCACTAGGTCACAGGGTTGCGGGGTGTGGCAGAAGATCGAACGAAGTCGAACAACTGCGTGTCGATCCCGGTCCGCCGGGTCTGTTCGATGCCGTCGATGTCACGGATCGCCCGGCCGTAGAGGCGTGGGCCAGAACTGTGCTCGCGCACGGCGTCCCCGATTTGCTGATCAATAATGCCGGCACCATCAACGCTGACGCGCGGTTCTGTGACGTGCCTCCGGATGAGTTTGAGCGAGTCCTGTCCGTAAATGTACTTGGAGTTGCCAACGTCATGCGTGCATTTCTTCCCGCGATGACAGAGCTGGGCAGGGGGGTGATTGTAAACATTAGTTCCGGGGCAGGCGTCGTGGGTTTCGAGACGATGTCTGCCTACTGCGCCTCGAAATTTGCGATTGAAGGGTTGAGCAAGAGCATTGCAAAGGAGCTGCCGGAAGGGATGGCGATTATTCCTCTGCAGCCGGGCGTCATCAATACGGAGCTTCTGCGGTTACACTATGGCGCCGAGCGCGCGGAGCAATTTGACACGCCGGATGTATGGGCAAAGCGTGCCACACCTTTCATCCTTGGACTCGGTCCGCGGCACAATGGAGAGTCGCGGCGAATTCCCGATGTGTAAGCGGTTTCGCTTGCGTGACGGGTTCGGTTACGACTACAAATTGGCCATGAATAGAATCGTCAATGCGATCGCGCCGACGCGTGTGTGTGATCTCGGGGGCTGGACCGACACCTGGTTTGCGGGACACGGCGCGGTACTCAATGTGGCGACGTATCCGTACGTCGAAGTGCAGATACGCGTCGAAGATCACCCCGATCCGGAACAACCGGTGGTCCTCAACGTCGAGAACTACAACGACACATATTCGGTAAATCCGCAGGACATTACGTATGATAAACACCCAATGATCGAGGCGGCGATCGACCTGATGAAAGTTCCGACGGGCCGGAGTTACTCCATTAATATTTTTTCGGAGGCTCCGCCGGGAGCGTCCATGGGAACATCCGCGGCCGTTTCGGTGGCGCTGGTAGGCGGGCTAAGCCGTCTCGCCGAGACGCAGCTTACTCCGCACGAAGTTGCATCGTTGGCTCATTCAATCGAGACGGATATGTTGGGGATGCAGTGCGGAATCCAGGATCAGCTTGCCAGCGCGTATGGCGGGATCAATTTCATGCAGATGCACAAATTTCCCCACGCGAGCGTTTCGTCGCTGCAGGTGCCAAACAATGTCTGGTGGGAATTGGAGCATCGGCTGATGGTCATCTATATCGGCACGCCTCATAGCTCGTCGGAAGTACACCAGAAGGTGATTGCCGATTTAGGAGACGACGCCAGCGACGACCCGCGAATGCAACGCTTGCGGGAGATGGCGGAAGAAGGGAAAAATGCGCTCTACTCCGGGGATTTTGCCAGGTTGGGTTGGTGTATGAACGAAAATACGGAAGCACAGCGCGATTTGCATCCGGCGCTGGTGTGCGAGGCGTTCGAGCAGATGATAGAAATGTCCGCGGAATTCGGGGCGCTGGGATGCAAGGTCAATGGCGCCGGCGGGGACGGCGGCTCGTTGACGATCCTGACTGACGGAGACATGCCGCGGAAGCGCAAACTCCAGAAGGCGCTCACGGAAAAAGGGTTCACACCTCTTTCAATTTATCTTTCCCGCCAGGGTCTGCGCGTTTGGGAGGCCTAGCCAAGCACGAACTTCTTGTGACCTGGAAACCGGATTCGGAGACGCTGAGGTCTACGAACCGTGCCTGTTGGTTGGGCGGATTCGTTCGCAGTCGGTTTTTGATGGCGGCACCGGCCGCCTCATCGTGCGCAAGCATCAACATGTACCCGCCCCCGCCGGCTCCGAGGAGTTTGCCGGCCGCGAGACCATCCCCGGCCGCTTCGATAATTGCCTGAACGGCGGGCGGATTGGTGCCGGCGTCGATTCCCTGGTTGAGAAGCCAGCTCCGGCGGACGGATTCGCAGATGCCGTCCCAATCGTTTTTCTGAATCGCCTTGGAAGC
>CAUZEO010000109.1:0-14400 GCA_963578625.1 Kiritimatiellia bacterium
AGGGTCGGAAAAGCGCTCCGAAGGGTGGAGCTCAAGAATACGGTTTGGGACGGGATCACTCTTAATCCGGCTCGTTTGGGCGCGTTAAGGCAGTGGTTTCTAAAGATGAGCGATGAGCTTAAGCCGGGAGATGTTCTCTTGGTGTTTGTGACCGACCACGGGACACGGAATAAAGAGGATGCGAACAACGGGTTCATCTCGTTGTGGGAGGAGTCTCTATCGGTTCTCGAGTTTCGAGCTTTGCTGAGTCATCTCAGCCCTGGGGTGCGCGTGGTGAATGTCATGAGTCAGTGTTACTCCGGTGCTTTCGCGGATGCCATGGCTCCCTTTCACTCCGATATTCCAAGTGGTGACGTCTGTGGCTTTTATTCCACCAGGCGAGATCGGAGGGCCTACGGGTGTTACCCGGAAGGGCGGGACCGAGATCGATTCGGTCATGCTTTCCGGTTCATCGATGCCATGAAGCGTCAGCGGACGATGGCTGGTGCACACCAGGAAGTCTTGATTACAGATACTACGCCGGATGTCCCTTTGCGTACGTCCGATCTCTACCTTGAACAGTTGTTCGAGCGCCTAAAAGACGAACGGGATCTGCCGATCGAAGAGATTGTTGATGAACATCTTCGGCGGGCATGGCGTGATCGAGCATATTGGGAACCGGAGATTCGTGTGCTCGACCGGTTGGGGGAGATCTACGGAACATTCAGTCCAAGGACCCTCTCTGAGATCAAAGATCAGATCAGTGAATTTTCGATCTTGTCGAAAGATCTCGATACCTATGAGCATCGCTGGAGTCACGCCTTCGACGATCTGAAACGAGAGAATCTGGCCCGTTTCATTGAGGAAAATCCGAGTTGGGAAACTCGTCTCGGGTCGAAAGCTCTTGACCAGACTCATTTGAGAGCAAAGAAGAAGCTCCTTAGCTACCTTCTTCCCGCCTTGCTGGAGTTCACTCAGGATAGGGAGGAGGTGTGGCAGCGCTTAACCAGGCTCCGTGAGACATGGGATGCTGCGAAGACTTCAAAATTCCGTATCCAGGTGCGGCTTGCCGCTCTATTGCGGATGCGAGCTTATTTGATCCGGATTGCAGGGCTAGAGCTTCTTGGCGTGCACCCATCACGAGATCCCGTAGATGACGACCTTTTAGATGAAGCGGCTGCACTTAGGGGGCTTTTAGCCTGTGAAGACTCAGAGATTGGTTTAGCCAGACATTCCGGGAAGTCTGAAAATTGGATGGCTGATGTCGATCCTCTAGCATCTTTTGGTGAGGATCTTGACACTCTGAAAAGGGTTTTGCCCTCATGGTTGGGCATTCAATCCCGGGCGGTCTCCGATGACCAGAGGGAGGAGAAGGGGCTTGGTCGTGGGGCGGTCGTGGTTCGCAAAGTCTACCCCGACTCTCCGGCGGAAAAGGCAGGTTTCCGCCCCGGTGACATCGTCATTGGGCCTCCCATGGACCCTTTCGATGAGCCCAGGCGGATCGGTGAATGGACGATGCAATCACCGCGAGGTGAGCCTTTGCCCCTCGAGATTCTAAGGCCGGAAGGGAAAGCCGAGGTCGTGGTTACTCTTGAACCCTATCCGACCAAACTGCCCGAGTTGCCCGGTCCTCCGGATGTCGGTGATCGCGCACCGGGGCTGGGGCCACTCCCCCTGGTGTCAAGGGTACCAAAGGATGAGGGCCCGGATATTCAGCCAGTTCCGGCGGTGTTGGATGTGGCTGGCCAACGGCACCTTCTCTACTTCTGGGCCACTTGGTGCGGGCCGTGCAACAAGGCGATTCCCGAAATGCTTGCCTGGAGCGAACAAGCCGAGGTGCAAGTAGTGGCAATCACCGATGAAGATGAGGAGACCATTCAGAAGTTCTTGAAAAAGTGGGCCAATCCATTTCCGGCGTTGATCGTGCGGGATCAATTACGGGGTAGTTTCTTGAGCCATGGAGTGAGTGGAACACCGACGTTTGTTCTGGTGGACGAGGATGGATCGGTAGAGTGGAGGCAGAGGGGATACAAGTTCACGAAGGGGTTCGCTATCGAAGGATGGGATTGGAGTACCCTCGAAGATGAGAAGTAAGATCTGCCGGACATTTCCGGAGCGATCGACGTCACCAACGTGGAAGAGAACATCGTTGTGAGTCGCGTGAGACCCTTTTCGCCGGATGGTTACATGTTCGAAGTCTGCCAGAGCGGCAACTGCAACTTCACCACGAGTGAGCCGACCTTGTCAGTGACCTACGATTCCTACCTTTGCGTGCTCGATCAGGACGGCAACCTCGTCGCCTCCAACGACGACGCGTGCGGACTCACCTACTTCGGTGGCCCGGATCGGCAAGGTCACCACAGGTAGTTTTCACCGTGCAACCAGTCTTTGAGGGGAATCAGACGAACCGAACCATCAACGAAAAGCATATGCGCACTTCCAGAATGGCGCGGCTCCAACTGGTTGTAGAGCCACGGCCCTGCAGCCGACCGGGATGTGTCTAGAACGCCATCGCCATCGAGGTCAAACTTGAACGACAGCCACGATGGACTGTAAATGTAGGGCAGTGTCGCATCGGCTGCGAGAAATTCGCTCGAGGCCACGGCGGTGATTTTTTTGCTGCCCTGACCCTTTTTCGGCCCCGTCGTCGCGTCGTCCTCGTTCGATTCCCAGAACCCAAAAGGCCTGCTGCCGTTGCCGGCGTAATTAACGCCGTATGAACCGGCCGAACCCCATGCGTCCCATACCGTGAACTGTCCGTTGTAGGAACCGACCTCGACCGGACAGGGCAAGTAATGGCGGCCAAAATGTTCGGAGTTTCCGCGATTTCGAGCTGCATCATTCTCGTGCCAACTACGGGTATACCCAATGTAAGGGGAAATAAGATAGAGCCAGTCACCCGCGGTCCTACGGCCTATGAGTGCGGGCGGCAATCGGTCATTGTGATCCTCAGCGTACATCGGAAATGCAATCCCCAATTGCCGCAGGTTATTTAAGCAGTGGACGGCCAAAGCCGAATCTCTGGCGGTTCGTAAAACCGGAACGAGAAGCGCTGCCAGCACGGCAAGAATACTCATGACAACGAGTAATTCGATGAGGGTGAAAGCTGACCTTGCCGATTCTTGCGGAAAGATCAGCCCATTTGAAGATACGACTGGAGGCGCGGCGGATCCGCGATCCGCAGTGTAGCAAAACAGCCGCCGTCGTCGCGACGACGGCACAGTGTCGGAAGTCCTGTCATTCGAAACTCGCATCATGTTGCGGTCTCTCTTGCGTGGTTTCACTAGCGACTCGTCCTTTCTGAGATCTCGTCGCAATTACTACTTGGATTATGAACCACATTATTTCGTTGTCCAGAGCAAAATGGCTGATCTGACAAGAAATCGCTTTTCCGTCGGGTTGGGCACGCGCCCGCCAATCCCGGCCTGAAAGACCGTTATTATGGTGCAGAGTGTGCCATCACCGGCTCGGCATCGTAGTCGGGAAAGGGGTCATCGAACCAAGGCTCGATGATCGTTCCGCCCGGCCGGTCGGTGCCGGAATGGATGCGTACACCCTGCGCCCACAGGCCGAAGTGGCGAAGGATACGCTTGATCACTTCGCGGTCGTCGATGAGTGCAAGGATGTACATTTCCCGGGATCATTTCGAGCAGATCGAGTGTCGTGCGCATGTATTCGACGAGACACTCGTTGGCAATGCGGCACAGATCCTTGATTGAGTCCTTGAGCAGGTCGCGATCGTAGCGGAAGTAGAGGCGGAGCATCTCGGGATGCCCCGCGTGACGTGGCGGTGCGGAACCGGGCGAAAGATTACTGGGCCCAGGTAAAGGACTGCAGGTTCGTCAGTCGGCTGATACCAGCCTGGTTGAACGGCAGTACCTGCATGTTGATCTGGGTCGTGAGAGGAGCCGGTCCCAGGCCCAGCACCAGAGGCGTGCCCACCGGTGGGTAGCCCAGGGTCAATCGCCTGTAGTACAGGGACAGATCGACGTACAGGCTACCGTAGGGAGCAATCGTCGTGGCCGGGGACGTTCCGACCGGGCGGGTACCGGGAACCATCGTCGGGGACCAGGCGAGCGAGCCGGTCTGGAAGGGCATGCCGAACAAAGTCAAGCCCGAGACCGGATTCGTGAGCGCGGGGAATGGAGTCAGGAAGATCGAGGCCTGCATGTACGTGACACCGCTAACCGGGTCGGTACCAAAGGTCGTCGTCTTCGGCACATAGCCGGCAACCAGCAGGGGTGCCTGTTCGTCGCCCCCGACATCGATGGCCTCCCGCTCGAGACGCGGGTTGCCGTATCCTTCGGCATCGGCGTCCTTGAGAAGTTGTCCGCAGGGAAAAGCCCACTTGCCCGAATTACCGTTCGGCACGCTGAGCGCGGTGGTTCCCGCATCCACCGGCAGGGTTTTCGGCATCACCCGGTAGTCGTAGGTCCCCGCGTTCACGTACAGGGTCGCCGGGTTGATCAGGCAGGAGCCCTGGATCGGGACCGGATACGGCATCCCCCCATTGACCCGGGAAATCCCGGCCTGGTCCACCGTGCAGAAGATCGACTGCCGGATATCCGTTCCATCAACCCCCTCCAGGTCGGTTATGGTGTTGGGATAGACCAGGCAATTTACGATCGCCGGTTTCGCTTCTCCCTCCACCAGGCCGTCGGGATCGGGATCCCACGATACCCAGTTTCCTTCATCCAGGATACCGATGCTGTTGTGAGCAATGGTGTTGTTAATCAGCCGCGGGTAGAACGCCGGGTAGATTCCCGCGTCGTAGAGCGCAAAGATGTGCATCCCGATACCGTTGTTCACGATAAAGCAGTTGGCGAAGTGCGGGCCGATCGGGTGGAACTCGTCGCCCATGTATACCCCGGTCTCACCACCCGTGATCATGACCCCGTCGATCAGCACGTCGTTGAACGTGTCTGACGCGGCCAACGGCAGGAAACGGATGATCTCGCTGCTGAATCCCTCGCCATCAAGAATGGTGTTCATCGCGCTGTTACCCTGCAGGGAGATATCTTCCAGCATCCAGATCGGGAACGACTCACCGTTGGTTGAGGATGAGTAGGTTCCCGGCAAGGCGACAACGACGGCTGGCGGTGTGGCGAACCATATCGCGTCCTGGATACGCAGGAAGGGACTGGCCAGGGTGCCGGGTCCAGCGGCATTTCCATTCACCGGGTCCACGTACAGGCGCTTGCAGTGCGGGGACATATTGGTGACGACCTGGGCCGACACAGGTGTTACCGCGCCGGCGATCAGGACCGCAAGGATCCAAATCCAGATCCCGCTGGGTTTGTTATCATCTGTATTTGTCTTCATCGCCTTCATCATCTCTTTCTCCATGTATATGCGTTCGTGTTTGGGCTCTTATCACCTCCGCCCACCCGACCATTGTCAGGCCCCTGCTGCTTATGCATTCGTCATGCCAATACCGACGACGGGGGAGACATGAACAAATAACGAAGCAATTACGGGCAAGACGCGAAAAGCCCGGATGACAGATCATCCCTCCCGGTACAGTTTGCCGGCATAACTGTACCGGGGGGGACACATCATCATCCGGGGACGTCACGACACCTGCCGGAACTTTCCCAACGTAGGTATAGTCATCGCCGGCGACTACAACCTCGTTGGCTCCAGAACGCCTGTCGATCTGCTGGGGGAGGCGGGCTTCCGGCAATGGATTCTGCCCCTCCCCTGATTGGCGAACCGGTGATGACGTGGCGCGGCTATGAAATCCCCCCGGATTGCTCGATGTGGTGACGTTCACGCCGGGACCGCTGGAGGCACGGAACGGGTTCGTTCTGGACGCGGCGGAACTGAATCAGGAGGAACTTGATCGGCTGGGAGTCCAGTCCGAGGACAGTTCTGTCAGCGATCATTTGATAATGGTGTCGGATTTCAACTTCGTTAATAGGTGATTGAGAAATGAAATTCCGTGCGACCAGGCACCGGATCTACCGAGGCGTAACGATTTGCTCCGGTCTAATCCACGTCACCTTGACCTTGCACGCGGAAGACCCCCAGCGTCCAAAATCTCCAGCCGGCTACTCCCATACGAAGTCGCTGTCCCCGAGAGGCTTGACACCCAGTTCAGGCGTCTCCCGGAAAAGCGGCAATAGCGTCGCACGCAGAACCGCGGCATCCACCAAGCGACAGATTGCGTTGCCGATCCGCCCGTAAGTCAGTCCGCCGGCTCTCTCGATCAAGTGTTCCAGGTCAGGGTAGCAACAAAGCTTCGGCGCGTGCCAGTGGTGTTCGATCTCGTGCAGCACGCCGTTGTAGTCAATGGCTTGCAGCAAGGTCGTCGCCTCAGTGTGTAAGCCCGGAACCCGTGCCTCGATCTCGATGGCATGGATGCAAGTGTTGGCGCTGAAGTCGGTGCCGAGGAAAAGGATAAAGCCATGATTGCTCATGAGCTTTCCGTACGGGCTTGGGGGAGACCAGGGCGTCGGAGCATCAAAATGACCTTCGGTGTAGAAGCCCGCCCCGGGACCGATCGCGGCGATCGAATGAACAGGATGGAGACTGCGGATTGCAGAGTCGCGTCGGCGGAAGACATTGGTCAATGCACCTGTGGTCGAGGGTGTGTGGGCGACGTGAAAGACCGTCTGCCTCGCGTTCACGTTTCCGGAGACCGTGGACATCATCAGCGTCGCGCCGGGACCAATTGCCTCAAGGAGCGTGTCGATGATCATGTCAGCACCGCCATCGGTGGGGCCAACACGTTTCAACGAGGAATGAACGAGCAGGTCCATGCCTGGCGCGACACCGATATCCTTCAGTTGAGCAAGCAGATCTACTGCACTTAGCACTCCCACGCCTCCTTATCTTGTCCTCTGTGCCGAACGAGAAGCATCACATCTTCGCGCTAGCGAACCTTATGCATGCTCTTGTTCGCCTTCCGGGGGAGTTCGTACGTATTGAAAAGCTCGCGCTGTTCGTCGTCGTAACGTTCCATCGTCTGCGGCAGAATGTATGGATCCTGGTCCATCGTTGCGATGTTCTGCGATTTCAGCCAGAACGGACCGTAGCCGACGTGCAAGGTCTTGCGAATCTGATTCGACAGATTCGGCAGACCGCCATGACGCAGGTTCTCGGTAAACAGGATCGCATCACCGGCCTTCACTTCCAGCGGGATCATCCCCGGTTCGTCTTGTGGGTCACAGCGGTACGGTGAAGGCATGTTGGACTTGTGCGTTGCCGGCACGACACAGAACCCGCCCTGTTGCGCCGAAACATCCTGCATGAAATACACCATTCTGATCATCATGCAATCGAGCCGTCCATTGAAATAGCGATAGCGGTACTTCGTCCCGACCGGTCCTCCCATATGCGTGCCGGTCAGGTTGCCTTCATAGCGCACTCGCAATTCCGAGTTGTTGATCGAAGGGCGCTCGGCAATCAACGCGCGCACATAGACCATCGTCCTCGCATGGTTGACTAGACAGTCGAAACCGGAATCCGCATTGAAGAAATCTTCGACGATCAGCGTGCCTTGGTAGCCAACCTTGCCGTCGGCATGGTACCCGAGCTCGTCGTCGCGGTGATACTCCATGCCCCATCGAGAAATCACCCGAGGCTCTTCATCGATCCGCGCCTCCGCGTGTGCCTGCAGCATGTCGGTCGCCCGCGACAACTGTCCGATCTGGTTAATGTCCAGGAGACCGGGAATCACCAGGTAGCCGAGCCGGTCGAATTCGTATTTCTCGATATCATCCATTTGTCTTTTTTCGGCGAACCTTATTATTCGCGCAATCGATTTCGCGAGTGACGGTACTGTCGGTCATTGTTGAAATCAACCCGATCACTCCAGACAAACCCTCAGCCACATCACACGTTTCTCGGTCTGTCAATGTTTGCTCGTCGCCCAGTATAAGACCTGATCAGGGGAAAAAGCCTGCAGGTATCCTACCCAAGCAGTGTGGCGACATAACAAAAAACTGGACATTCTCAATCTGGTTCAGCATGCTACACGGGTGACCCGGTTGGCGAGGAATGCATTCCACCGTCCCGGAGAGCCTCTCTTGATCCCGCCGCCCGATCCGCCTACCATCATCTGGCATTATGGAGTCCCTCAACCACATCAACGCATCAGGCGGTACCGACTTCTACCGGCAGATCGCCACGGATCATTCATCCTGCACGGCTTCAGCGCGGTGATCGTCACGGAGAGAGAGTTCCGCGTTCACGGTGACGGTCGTGTCGAGTCCGCTCTTGCCTACATTCCGTTCTCGCAGGAGGCCGATCTCCCAGATGAGGTCATTGCGCAGATCAACAACTACGAGCCTGAACTGCAATGCGTCTTTGCCATGGTCGACTCGGGCGGCAAAGCAGCGGTGTCCTGACGCTCAACGCGCAGAAGCTCGCCTCGACTCCGAAGCGGCTCTACGAGGAGTACGTCAAAGCCCGGCTGGTTCGTCTTTCTGGGCGAAGAGAAATCGGAGATGATCCTGTCACGTGCCGAGGAGGACGAAGACGGCGACATCGTGGCGAGCGAAGAAGTTCACCCGGTGCATCTGGATTTCCGGGAGCAGTTCGAAGCGACGGGGATCACCGCTACGGGGCACGAATTGCGGGAAGGGTTATGGGAACTGTGACACAAGACGAACGCGCCAGGGCTTCGCTCGTGGAACTGGTAAAGCACGTCTATCACTCGGTGGGCTTCCTTGAGCCCCTGTACTACAGTGAATTGGCCGTCTAAACAAACACGGTCATGGTCACGGTCACGGCATGGGAGCTGTCTTGGGGGTAACCTGGTGCCCGGACTAACATAACTCCTGGGCCAGTTCGGTGAGCCCGGCCAGAGGGGTATCGGAGGCCTACAACGTGATCACAGGGACAAGCCGGAAGCAGCACTCTCTCGCGCTCACGCTGAACCCGAGCGAAATCGGGCATCTCTGGTTGAAATGAAGGCAAGGATTTGCTACTCGGATACCAACACTCATCAGATCTGCCCCGCTGGATGATAACGCGGAGCAGTTACGAGGGAAAAACTCATGATCTGGGCCTACTTAATGCATCTCGGAACAAACATGTGGGCGGACCGCAAGGTCCCCGAGTGGGAAAACGCGCCGCGGGACATCACCGCGAAACCCGAGCTTCGGTTCAACGATCGTGTGTGGAACAGGATGGTCGATCGGATGGTCGACGCAGGCATCAACATGGTCGTCATCGATCTGGGCGACGGCGTCCGTTACCGGAGCCATCCCGAGATCGCAGTTCGCGGTGCGTGGTCGGTCAGCCGGCTGAAGCGTGAACTGAAACGGTTGCGCGGGCTGGGTCTGGAGCCGATTCCGAAGATGAACTTTTCCACCGGGCACGATCTCTGGCTGGGCCCCTACGCACGCATGGTTTCGACCGACATCTACTACGGCGTGTGCCGCGACCTGATCGCCGAAGTCATTGACATCTTTGACCGCCCCAGGTTGTTCCACCTGGGCATGGACGAGGAATCACTTGAAGCACAGGCGCATTATGCTTATGCCGTGCTGAGGCAGTATGACCTCTGGTGGCACGATCTGTACTTCCTGATTGAAGAGGTTGAACGCGGCGGAAGCCGGGCGTGGGTCTGGTCCGACTACTTGTGGCACCATGAGGAAGTCTTCTTCAAAAAAATGCCCCGGAGTGTCATGCAGAGCAACTGGTTTTATGATGGAAGTTTCAGCAGGAAAAGCCCGCGGGTTCGCGCGTACGATCAGCTTGAGGAACACAAATACGATCAGATTCCCACCGGCAGCAACTGCAGCATGCCGGAGAATTTTATCCGGACCACCCGGTTCGCCCGCCGGACCATTGCACCGGAGCGGCTGAAGGGTTTCCTCCATACCCCCTGGAAGTTCACCTTGCCCTACTGCGAAGCACATCTCATGGAAGCCATTGATCAGGTCAAGGAAGCCCGGGACAAATGGACCTGACCAATTGCCAATTCACCTTCCAGGTGCGCCTTCCCCTTTCGATACAAGGTCTCATCACAACGTGTCAGGTCCTGACACCGAAAATCAAACGGGAGTATAGACTGATGAAAGAAACCAACATGATCCGTAGTATGGCAATGGCCATTGCGCTCCTATCGGGTTGCGCCACCGTGCAACAGGTCGATCTGCCGGCGGCGACAACGGTGCACATCTTTGAACCGGCTCCGGGATCGTTACCCCTTGTTCTTTATGACGTGCCCGTGGGAACGGAAAAGAGCGTGATCCTGGAGGTCCCTGATCTGCCGGGCCGAGTAACAGAGGCTGAACTCACTCTTACGATTGAGGATATGGACCAGGTAAGCGAGGGCCAGATTTACGTCAACGGCCAGGGGCCTCTTGAGCCTCCGGCCGGCCTGTTAAGCCCTTCGTCTACGCTGACGGCCGATTTGGAAGTGAATCCGAAATGGATCAAAAGGGGACCCAATGAGATCCGATTTGTCTTTGCCGACAATCTATACCTGACAACCAAAGGCTTCACGGTGGAAGAGCTGACACTGAGCCTGACGTTTCCGTAACGCTCCTTACTTATACAGAACCTCAACCTGAACCTCGAACACCTGGACGGGAACCTTCGCATCCATGCCGGTTTCGTCCAGATGGAAGGAGACTTCGTTGTCTCCCACGCGGTACCAGTCCGGCTCCGGGCTGAAGGTGAGCCATCCCTCTTCGGCATCCTTTGCTGTGGCGGTCACGCGCTTGCCGTTTAGTTTGACCTCCATGGCGTCCAGGGCCTCGGGCGGGGCCAACCGGATTTGCAGGGAGGCGCTGCCGAGAGACTCTTGCCTGGCTGCAGCCGGAATATCGTCGCCGATCTGAAACGTGACGGCGGTCGGCCGCGCGCCCACGGCCCCGTTCGTCGGCAGCGCCATCGACGCGGGAAGGACATTCGCCAGGCCGCAATGCCGTAGCGCGGGGTCCATCAGCATGATGTGCGTGTAGGGCGTTACGTCGGTTGCCGCAAAGAGCTTGTCCATCGTGGCGAGTTCCCCGGGATCTCCCAACTGGTTGAAAAGCGGATGCTGCGGAGTATAGGGAAACATGTTGAAGAAGTAGAGCCCATCCGCGCCGATGCAGTACGCATTAGAGGCGGCGGCTCTCCAGGGTTCGATATGGGGCGAAGAGGACGCGCGATAATCGCCGGGGCCATGCCCCGAGTACTTGAGGCACGGATAGACCCTGACGTTGTACCGGTGTGCAAGCTTGACAAGCTCTTCTGCCGGCAGGTTCGGCCAGGCATCGCCGTTCCCGAGGGTCATGATGTCCAGCAGGTCCTCCCTCAGCCATCGCTCGATATCGATGCCGACGTTTCTGCAGTTGACAACGGCCATGGGCACTCGCGCCGCGATCAGGATCGGGCGGCCCCTCCTGGCGCCCTCCCGTTCCGTCATCTGCCTTATGGAGCGCTGAAACCCGGTCAGAATATCCAGTTGCTCGTTTGTGGCCGGCTTCCCGTCCAGGTTCGGACGGAAGAACATGGGATAGCGGAGGTAGTCAATCTCAATCCCGTCCACGTCGTAGCGCCGGGCAACATCCTCCGTGATCCGCAGAAGGTGCTCCCGTACCTGCGGCTTCTCGAAATCGAGGGTGGACCACCAGTACCTGGGGGATGACTGCGGGTATTTTTTCGTGTCCTCGGGCGTACCCATCAGGAGTTCCGGGTGCTTGAGTTTCCACTGGGACAGTAAATGCAGCGATTCCGGGCCACTGTCGTGGGTGTCGTTGATCCGCTGCGTCCAGAAGACCTCCAGCCCTGCCTCATGGCACGTCTTCACCACCAGTCCCAGGTTGTCGGTGCCGGCCTTGCGCAGCATGCGCATGTTGTGACGAACGGCGACGGCGTGCTCATTTTCCGAACTGATCGCATCGACGAGATCATCCATTCTTTCGCCGACGTTCGTGTCGAAGGTATAGAGCGTGGTCACCAAGGTGCCGTAGAAAACGGTATCGACCTGGGTGTTCAACGCCGGAATGATCCGCTTGGAAAGGAAGTCCTCGGGGCTGGACTGGTGGCCGAAGCCAATGTCGTCCCCGTCGTTGTTGTAGATGATGCGGCGACTCCGGTTTTTGGCCGCCTCGCGCAGTTGTGCCATCTCATCAGTCTCTCTTTCCGCGCCGGCCCGGTCTCCTGCATCCGGCTCTTCCCCGCGCGCCTGCCCGGCAAGCGTGCCGACCGTGATGATGATCGCCAATGCGCATAGATCCATTCTGACTCCACACATTACTATTCCCTCCACCTGTTTGCTTGTTCGCGAAGAAAGGCTTTCAGAGTTCGGGTTTCAGATTTCTTGCCTGAATCCTGGATCCTGAAACCTGACGACTCCACGGCCTATTGCGGCCTGTACGAAGGATCCGAGAATCGTCTCTTCAATTCACGGAAATATTGTTCGTAGACAAACGTGCTGACGCCGCCGGCAACCTGGATGCCAGCGTAATTCTGGGCAAGTCCGGTCTCCTTGGCCAGGGCGAAAAAACGATCCAGGGCTTTCTCCCTCAGCGGATGATCAAGCGGTGCGGAGACCAGCAGCGAGAGATCGACCGACATGCGCCCCATTTGTACGCGCCTCAGCAGGATGGGGTCCTGCTTGACCTTGGCCTCGGCACGTCGGAACAGGGTGTGTCGAAGCCCTCCGCCAACGACAGCTTCAGCCGCGGCGCAGGCATGAAGTGCATATGGATCCCGGGATAGTTCAGAATGTTCTCGTCTTTCTCAAAGCCTGGACGGTTGTACTATTTGTCGTAGGCGTCGAGATTCTCTACCTTCAGGGCGTATTTCGCGATCTCCTTGTCGGCCGCCCCATAGTAAATATCGCAGAACTCGCGGACACCCTCACGCCAGTCGAAGTCGGAGTCCCAGAGCAGCTTGACCCCGATATACGCCCGGAGATGCTCGAATCCGTAGTTGAAAACCCAGGAACCGTATTCCCCCTGCCGGGAGTAGTAGTCTTCCGCCGCAGCGTACGCAGGCAGGGTCTCGTCGCCATCCGATTCGGGCGTCCTCTTGTACACCATGTTCGCCATCGAGATGCTCACCCGGTTTACATTGCGATCCCGGAACAGTCGAAGATTTCTCTGCATGGCGGCAAACGTAGGACGGGGCATCGGCGCGTCCCCTGAATCCTGGTAAACCCACATCCCCAGGTGATCCGTGTTCTTGAGCCACGTGTCCAATTGCCCGATGAAGTCATGGTGCGTGTTGTACTCCCCTATGACAATCTCGTATCCTCCGGGGTTGGTGAAATCATCGAAATAAACCGGACATAGGGCGCCGGTAGACTCTTTCAGTATCGCGGCCAAATCCAATGCGATCGCCATGGTGCTCCGGTCGGAATATTTCGGAATGACGATTCGGAACTCGGTTTTCCCATCCTCGGCGACCACGGTCTTGCCCATGCTCACCGCGCAGGCGCTGACCAGAATTACAAGCATTACGAACGTCATTCGTGTGATCTTTTTCATGGCAGGCCTCTGAGGGTAATGCGGCGTGGTCCCCGGGCAACGTCCACGGTGGGGGCAAAAAAATCCGGGGACACATGATTGTGCAAAGCAGGCGCCGGGGGTGGGTAAGGGTATACCCCTCGGAACCCCCCTTATTCAACTCGTTGGTTGAGGGGTTGATGATAAAAGACGGGTGTGCGCACGGCGGACAACATGGAACACGTGAGCACTCAGCTTTAATACTACGGAACTTCCTACAATAGGCAAGTACGTAACACCCTATAAATCAACGGAGTACAAAATCGGCGGAGAGGGCGGGATTCGAACCCGCGGTACACCCAGTAGGCGTACAAAGGATTAGCAATCCTCCGCATTCGACCACTCTGCCACCTCTCCAAGATCTATTTAAATACTTGCAATCAAGCTGATTATGGCTAATATTACAGTTGATGATGAATGGCGAACCACACCCCAGTAACGGGTTCTGTAACGTGTTTGACCATTCCTTCGTCCAAAATCAGTCAGGAGAGATTAATGACCCAGGCAGCGAACCGCAAGCATAGAGGGCTTATCATCCGACCCCGGGATGATCGATGGCAGGTCGACTTTGGGACACATCAGGGGAAGCGCAAGCAGTTTTCATACGATACGATTCAGGAAGCCAAAACTGCCGTAGACCTTCACCTTGATGACCGGCGTCTCGAAACCATCGATAGACGAAATCGCAGAGTCGCAGTTCACGATCTAAGCGATAGGCAGCGCCTTGACATCGTCGGCGCCATGGATCTACTTCCGGGAAATGCCACGCTCACCGACGCGGTCCGTTTCTACGCCCATCACGTCGAGCCGGAAAGCGGTCCGAAAACGGTCTCTGCCCTCCTCGATGACTACTTGAAGGACAAGGAACGCGCCAACCGCCGGGAGGCAACGATCAAGGAAATCCGATCCCGCATCGGACGTTTCGCCGAAGAATTCGGGGCGAGCCCGGTTCATGCAATCACGACCC
>CAUZEO010000110.1:0-14368 GCA_963578625.1 Kiritimatiellia bacterium
ATGGCACCAATTGGGAGTCGCTTCACACCATCGACACGTCCGGTAACCCCTACGGGGGTACGCTTCGCGTGGGCCTGGCAACGTGGAATGCCAGCAGCTCGGACTTTGGCGCGCGCTTCGACAACTTCGAACTCATGACCCCGATGGAGATCGTCATCACGAACGTCGTCGTGGCCGATACGGCGGGCATTGCATTCGACACCGACGAGGGCCTGACCTATCATCTGGAAGCCACTCCGGACCTGGTGTCAACGAACTACAGCGACACGGGTGCCTTCGTGACGGGAAGCGGCGGGCCCGTGACCCTGTTCGACCCCTCGGGTACCTCCTCAATGAAAAACTATCGCGTGGTGGTTGAGCTCTGAGGAACGTCTACGGCGACGCGATGCTCGACAACGGGGCGGGCGGCATCCACGCCATACAAGCTTGGAAACCCGGAGGCGTGACCCGTGCGAGCTTCCTTCGCTGAAATCGACATCACACCCCCGATGGGTACCCAGCTCGTCGGGTGGCTGGAAATCGCCCGGCCGGCGCGGTCCGTCCACGATCCCGTGTTTGCCCGGATCGCAGTCTTCGAACGGAACGGGAAGCGCGTGGCCTTCGTGGCGCTGGACCTTCTCTCCATTCGCGGAAGTGACGTCGTGGATATCCGCCGCCGCATGGAGGCGGCGACGCGAATCCCGGCCGGCAACATCATGATCTCGGCCACCCATAACCATGCCGGTCCGGCGATCGTCCGACTCGGGACCTTCGGTCGCGACGAGGAATACCTAGCGAATCTCAAGGAGAAGCTGACGCGTCTGGCGGAGGAAGCGGTGGGCCGCCTGGCCGAAGCGCACCTCGGCGTCGGTGTGGGGTTCGAGGGGCGGATCTCGTTCAATCGCCGTTGGGTGATGAGGGACGGCACCGCAATGTCCGCACCGGGCGTCGCCAATCCGGAAGCGCTCTACAACGAAGGACCCATCGATCCGCAGCTTGGTGTTGTCGCTGTTCGCCGAAAAGACGGCGGGGGCATGGGCTATCTTGTGAATTGGGCCTGCCACCCGGTGGATGTCTATGACCTGCACACCGTCACTGCCAGCTGGCCTGGTGCGCTGGCGGCTGAAGTGAAAAAACGCGAAAACTGCCCCTGCCTGGTGCTGAACGGCGCGTTCGCAAACATCAATCAGGTCAACGGGTTCGACCCGGATTACGAACAGGACCACGAGCACATGGGCAAGGTACTCGCCGACGACCTTGCCAATGTTGTCTCGGGAATGACATTTGAAGACAACGCACGAATCGCAGTCGCAAGCCGTCTGCTGGAGTTGCCGCTGCGCGATATTTCGGACGAGGAGATTTCATCGGCCCGGCGGACCCTCGCGGGCGAGGATGTGCCGCTGCCGCCCGGCGTTCAGCGGTATGCAAGCGACAAAGCCTACGCGGATTCAATTCTTCGCCTGGCGGAACGCAAAAGGGAGCGCGATTTTTCCCGGGCGGAAGTCCAGGTCATCCGCCTGGGACCTGCCGCGTTCATCGGGCTGCCGGCCGAGCCTTTCGTGGAGACCGGCTTGAAGATCAAGCTTGCGAGCCCGTTGGATCCCACTTTCGTGGTCGGCGCCGCGAACGGCATGGTAGGATACGCCCCGCCGCCCGAACACTACGCCCGCGGCGGCTACGAATGCACCACCGCCTACTGGAGCAAGGTTGCCCCGTCGGCTGCGGGGATGATGGCGGAGACCGGAATCGAGTTGGCGCGATCGATGTACAAAGGGTGACAGGATCACGGATCGGGTTTACCCTGAGAGTTCGTTCTCGGATTCAGGAAAACAATCGTAATCCGTAATCGTCACGCGTAATCGTGATCCGAAAGATTTGACGACTGCGTGAGGACGATTACGGTAGACAAGAAAAGAACCTTCTGACGGAATGGATTGAACATGGCACGACTGGCAATTAACGGTGCTGAACCGGTGCGGACGCGGCCGTTCCCGGCCTGGCCGGTGTTTACCGAGGCCGAGGCGCGGTCGGCGGCGGCGGTGATCGACTCCGGCGACTGGGGGCATGTCAGCGACGCCCCGGGAAGCAAAGTGGACGAATTCAGGGAGGCGTTCAGCGCCTGTTTCGGGGTGGATTACGCATTGCCCGTCACCAATGGCTCCGTGGCGCTGGAAGTGGCCCTGCGAAATGCAGGGATCGGTCCCGGGGACGAGGTTCTCACGCCGCCCACCACCTGGGTTGCGACCAATCTGGCACCGCTCACGGTGGGTGCGGAGCCGGTCTTTGTCGACGTAAGCCCGGACACCTACTGTCTCGATCCCAACCGAATCGAGGACGCCATCACACCGAAAACTCGTGCCATCATCCCGGTCCACATCGGCGGCTATCTCTGTGACATGCAACGGATCAACCGGATTGCGGAACGCCACGACCTGGTCGTCATCGAAGACTGCGCCCAGGCCCATGGTTCGAAGTACCAGGGCAAACTTGCGGGAACGCTGGGGCAGTTCGGCTGCTTCAGTTTCGAAAAATCCAAGCTCATGACGGCGGGCGAGGGAGGAATGGTGATCACCGACGACCGGCATCTTGGGGACCTTGTGTTCGGCTTTCTGGGCGAGGGGGGTAAGCAGAGAGACGCTGTCTTCGCAAAAGGACGGAAAGAGAACGCATGGAATTACCGGATGACGGAGGTACAGGCGGCGCTGCTTCTCGGGCAGCTCAGCAGATTGGCCTCGCAGCAGAAACAACGCGCGGCGAATGCCGAATACCTGACAGGCCTATTGTCCGCAGTGCGAGGTGTTGCACCGCTACCACAGAGTCCGGAACAGAACTACTTCTCGTACATATTCAAATACGATGCAGACGTGTTCAACGGCGTTCCGAAGGCCACGTTTATGAAGGCACTGGAGGCGGAAGGGATTCCCTTGTTCTCGTCGCCTTCCCATCAACCACCGGCGTACCGATCTCCGGGACTCAGTCTTCCCGGGAAAGATTTCACCCACGTCGAGTGCCCGGTCGCGGAACGGTGTTTTAACGACGAAGCAGTCGGCCTGCCGGCCACCTGGATGCTGCTGGGCGGAAGAGAGGACATAGATGACATCGCTGCGGCAGTGTACAGGCTATGGGAGCACCGCGGAGAACTTGAATCCGTATAGGGAAGAGACAAGCAATTTGCGGACATCTAGGTTCATTGAGCTTCAGGCTGCGCCGGGCGCAGCCCGAAGTACCAGGTGCTCGAGGAGAGGCTTTACGCTCATTGAGCTTCTGGTCGTCATCGCGATCATTTCGGTCCTGGCGGCGCTGCTGATGCCGGCAGTGCGCAAGGCGCGGGAAAGGGCCCTGCGAGCCGTTTGCGCCAGCAACCTCCACCAGTGCCTCGTAGGCATTCAGTTATATGCGCATGACCATGATTCCGCCCTGCCTCCGTCAGCCGACAGGATCCAGATCGGGCGTTCTCCCCATATCTACTTTCTCAATGCGGCGCCGGGGTGGGACATGCGCGACATGCTGGGACCCTACCTCTCTTCGATGCGCGTATGGGGATGCCCGTCGATCGCCGCGCCGCCCATCGACGACCGAGCCAATTCAAATCCCGACTCACTCTACTGCAACTTCGATTATTTCGGCGGGGGGCGGATCAATCCGACCGGCCTGCCTACCGTGACCCACCTGGCCGATTCTTCGGCAAATGCCTTTACCCCATTGCTCCAGGATCACACGGCATTCCGTCCCCTCATGGCAACGTATGACCTGAACCACGGCCTGGGGGCACGCACGGAACGCGAACGCAACAATCCCTCCTTCATCTTCCTCAGCAGTTTCTCGGCCGGCGACGTGGATGGTGGCAATGTCGGCTTTTATGACGGGCATGTCACCTGGCTGCCCTTTGACCAGATGGAGGACGTGGGGTCCAGCAACGGAAGCCCCGGCGCCTACGTCTATACCGCGGAGCCAATGCGGGAATGAGTCCCTTGGGCGTCATGCGTAGCTTCGCACCTTCCATCTCCCTCTGGATCCTGCTTACGGCGTCACTCACGGCCGGCGAGGATTCCATGACCTACCGGACCGGCGACTGGCCTGAATCTCCACTGGGCAACCGGCGCGCCGTCCTGCGGGTGACGGAGTCAAACGGTGGCGATGTGCGCGCCGCCATTCCCTGGCGCCGCAGCGACCCGGAGTGGGATCGCAAGGGTCTGCTGCTGTACGATCTGACCACGGGTGGGCAGGTGGTCAATGCGTACGTCACCCGCGCCGACCGGGTCTCCGCGGACCTTGCCTTTCAGGCCGGGACGGTTCCGGGGGAGTACGCAGCCTACTACATGCCATACACCCAGCCGTCGGACGAGTTCGTCGGCACCTGGAACGGGCATTACCTGCCCCCGGAGAATGTCGCCGACAGGGACTGGCTGAACCGGTACGGATTCGATCTGCCGCCGTCCTTCGCCGACCGCGTGTCGATAAAGGACTGGCGGAAGCTGCCGTTGGCGCAGGTGACACGATTCGAGGCGCGCGGAACATTCAACCGCTGGGATCCCATGGGCGTCATCGCCGGCCCGGAAGAGACCCGGCGGCTGTTGAACAAGTTCCCCGACCGCGACCTTCTCCTTTTCCCCGAAGACCGGCTTCAATCGGTTCGCATGATCGAGTTTCTCCCTGAAAAATGGGTGACATCGGGGCCATCGGACTCGTTCTCCGCCGCGGCCCGGCCCCGTGAGTACTTTACGTTCCAGATCGGGGCATTCGCCACGCGGGCGCCGGTGACCATTGCGGGTGTGCAGTTCCCGGACCTCCGCGGACCGGGCGACCGAAGCATTCCAGCCGAGCGGTTGACCTGCTTCAACCTGGGCGGCATCGACTGGACCGGTGTACGCCCCTTTCAGCAGGTACTCACGCTCGCGCCGGGCAAGGTATGCCCGTTGTGGATCGGAATTTCGCTGGACGACGAGACGGAGGGGACGTACCGCGGGACCCTGCAAGTGCTCACCGCCGACGGCGGTGCGTGGCCGGTTCACCTGACCCTGAAGATCAGTGGAGATCCGGTCGACGACCAGGGTGACAGCGACCCGCACTTGCATTCGCGGATGCGATGGCTGAATTCGTCGTTGGCGACAAATCCGGAGGAAGTGCCGCCGCCTTATACCGCTGTCCGCAGTCATGATGATCGCGTCGAAATTCTCCGCCGGTCCATCCGGTTCGGTCGGGACGGCCTGCCGCAGTCGATCCGAAGCTTCGGCCACGAATTGCTGGCCGGGCCGGTACGACTCGAATGGTCCGGTACAGCCGCGCCGGTTCCGACCGTCGTGGCAGAGGATCGGGTGGTGGAGAACACCCCGTCTTCGGCGACGCGCGAGTCGCGGTCGCGCGCCGGCGCCTGTCTCGTCACCGTTCGTTCGAAGACCGGTTTTGACGGCATCGTCGATCTCGAATTTCGGATCGAGGCGAAGGAGGAGACAAGGCTGGACAACCTGGCCGTCGCTATTCCCCTTCGCGTTGACGCGTCGCGCTACATGATCGGATTCGGGCGTCGGGCCGGACCCGCGCCCGAGGCGTACACCTGGCGCTGGGACCCGGACACCGTACACAACGTCGGCTGGATCGGCCGGGTGCGGGCGGGGCTCGGCGTGAAACCGCTGCCGCGCGATCCGCAACTGTGGGACATGCGGTACTGGGCAGATTTCGACCAGTACTCGGACTGGTACAACAATGGCCGGGGCGGCATGGAGTTTGTCCGCAACGACGATGTCTACCTGATTCGGGCGTTCACCGGCCCGCTCCGGCTGGGCGGCGCTGACCGCGGCACGCGGACCCTCCGGCTCCGGTTGTACGTCACGCCGTTCAAGCCGCTCGGCCGCTCCCACTGGCAGGATCATGGGGCCGCCAGCAGCGGCGCAGCGGTGAAACACGAGCATCACGCGACACCGGCGAATCCCTATCTCAACTATCCTTTCCTTACCACCGACCGGATCGTTGAACTGCACAACGCGGTCAAGGCGCAGGGCATGAAGGGGATCAACCTCTACTACACCTGCCGGGAGATCAGCTTCATCGCGCCGGAGCTGTTCGCCTGGAGGAGCCTGCCTGATCAACCGCTGCTCACGCGCGGGGCGTGGGTCTATAGCGTCGAAGGTGAAACCGTTACCGGCGAGGCAGGCGGCTACCCCTGGCTTCAGGAACAGTTGGGATCCGGCTACAGTCCGGCCTGGGCAAACGACCTGCAGGGTGTCCCGCCGGATGCCGCCGTAGGGACCGATCCCAATGGCCGACTGCTAAATTACTACATTGAGGGTGTCCATTACCTGAAGCGGCGAATGCCCGACCTGGGAATCTACATCGACGGCATTGGCTTCGGGCGGGGGACCTCCCGGCGGCTGGCGCGTGTACTGGCGCGGGACAATCCCGACTACCGCGTTGTCTACCACACCGGGAATCTCGGCAATCTGCTCCCGGACGGCGGCTACCGCGAAGACAACCGTTTCTGCCCCATGGCCCGGCACATGGAGCATCTTCCGTATGTCACAAAGCTCATGTTCGGTGAGGGTTTTGAATTCCGCGCAAATCCCGACTACTGGCTGCTCGAGTTGTCCGGCCTGCCGTTCGGTCTGGCCAACGAGTTCTACGTGACCGACCAGCTGAACGATACACGGTTCAGGCCGTTGCTCTACGCCGGCTGCTCCGTCCGCCACCAGTCAGTGGGCGGCGTGCGGCGGTTTTTCGCCGACTGGGAAATCGAGGAAGCGGAGTTGATCGGATATTGGGACGACGAATGCCCGGTCCGGACCGGCATGGACGACGTCCTCGCGTCGGTCTATCGAAAGTCCGGCGCTACGCTGATCGCCGTGGCGTCCTGGCGCGACACGCCTGTGGACGTCCCGCTCGAAATCGATTATAGCCCGCTCGGTCTGAACCCCGACGACGTTACATGGTTTCTGCCAGCCGTCAAAAGACTCCAGGAGTTTCGCAAGCTGCCGCCTGGCGCACCGGTACCGACCGCGGCCATGGGCGGATTCCTGCTGCTCTTGTCGCCAGAGATCCCCGAGTTCGCTGCAACTCTGCCGACCGAGAAAACGCTCACTGACGACGCCGGAATTCTGTGGGGAAATCCCGATGGGACCGGCCTGGGCGCCACCGCCGGGAAAGCGCGGGCCCTCGCTGGCCGTTCGCCCGGGCACCCTGTCCGGATCACGGCGGCATCGGCGTTCATTTTGCAGATCATCCCCGACGCCACCCTGCGCCTTGCCATTTACAGCGGCGGTAGCCTGGAGCACGGTCCGGACGGAAATCCGCCTGCGCGTCTGCTTTGCGATTTCGGCGAGCGGGGCGGATTGAAGGCGGGGTGGAACCGGTTCGAATTGCCGGAAACGATCGAGGTCCCGGCAAATTCGGATATCTGGGTCGCCTGGAAGGGGTCCATGGGACTCGATGTCTGCTACATCGAAGAATCTCCCGACCGCCATCCCGGCTTCCAGACGGAGCGCGGCCGCTGGGAAAGCCCGGCCATCGACATAGCGCCGGACACACCGTGGCCGGCATCCTGGCCGACCGATGCCAACGGCTCCTTCGGCGATTCCTGGTACGCTTTCTGCCTGCACATGGAGCCGGCGGACGAGAGGAATGAGACTAAGACTTCAGATTAAGACCGAAGATGAAGAGCAGGAAGCTGGTCCTGCCGGATATTTTTCATCTTAATCTCCGGTCTTAATCTCTGATCTTAATCCCATCCAGTCACAGCCCCTTCACGAGTTCGCTGTGATCCAGCGTTAATCCGCCGGCGGCGGTGGAAATCTCTACTACACCGCTGCCGAATACCGATCGCATCGGCGGCGAATCGTGAAGCATGTCCAACCACCCCTCCCGGGGCCGGCCGTTGATTGTCAGTGACATGGTACGGACATCGACGCAAAGCTGATCCCCGGCAATCGTTTCGCCGCGCACTTCGAATCCATCCCGCACCGGAACCTGCAGGGCGGAGAGGAAGGCTTGTTCGTCGTCGAACCTGTCAAGATCCGACACCTGCACGACATGATACCCGCCGTCCAGTTCCACGTGGGCTGCCAGTCCCTTGCCGACGCGGTAGAGATTCCACGGCGCGCGGCGATCCGCCCGGATTCCACCGTCCTCCACCAGAACACCGCGGCCGAGTAACCAGTTTTCGTGCTGCACCAGTTCCCCGTGCACCTCATAACGCATCCGGCCCCGTTCAATCCCTTTTTGTATGAACTCGATCCGCAGGTTCTTGGACGGATCAGCCGCGAACATTACGTTGCTGTACCGTGTCGAGATGCTCCAGCCCATGTACTGAAGAGAGCCCATGGAGATGTGCGGCGAATTGTAGTAGTAGATCGGATTGAAATCCGGAGTGTTCTCCCAGGCCGGATCGTCCACCCAGCGACTCGGCCGCATTCCCCGGTAGATCAGGCAGGGGCGGGTGGCCACCTCGGCCGCCAGCGCCGCGATCCGCGGGTGCACTTCGGCGGGACTGGTGGCGAAGAACATCCCCTCGTCCTGATTCAGCCGCGCGTCGCGAGCAGAACCGTAGCCCTCACCGGCAGGCTCCAGGTCCGGGTCCTGCCCGAGCTCGAAACGTGGCTCGCCCAGCCCGAAAGCCAGCCAGACCGTGGGCAGGAACGCGTCGTAGCGATTGTTGTCGAAGTACGCGGACGGCCCGCGCTGCAGGGGGCTGCCGTCGATATGGGGAACCGCGTGGCGATCCCAGCCACGCATGAACGGCCCGCCCAGGTACCCGCCGACGCTCAACAGCGCCCGCTCCGCCAGCATCAGGTTCATCAAGTCCGCGGCGCCGCGGCGCAGGTGCGGCGCCGGCGCATGATCCACGAGAACCAACAGAGGATTGACGAAGTGAAGCTGGTAGCGCGGAGAGTTCCACTCAATCCAGCCCCGCTCGAACCGCCAGGCCAGGAAGCGGCACAACTGCCGCACATGCTCGTCCACGTCGTTCCCCCGAAACTGTTCGGCGAACATCCCGATGGTCAGCATCATCAGGTCGTGATTCTCCGTGTGAAACGGCTTCCAGCGGGCGACTCGGGTGATCGGCTCCATCTCCCAGTCGACAAAAATTGAGCGCAGTCGCCCGATCGCCCCGTCGGCGAGCCGGCCCGAGTCGCCGAAGTCCAGCAGGGTCTTCAACAGGCGGATGCCCATGAAGTCTGCGTCGGCCGTCATCTGCACCGATTCGAAATAACGGTTTGCCATCGCCTCATCCCTACCCAGCATCAGTCGGGCTTGGTTCAACGACCAGGATCGCCCGTCCAGAGACGATAGTGACATCTGACCGAAAGTGGAGACGATCCAGTCCAGGTACTCGGTTTTTCGTTCTAAAGACATAGCGTTCAGTTTCCGGTAGATATCGGTCTCGCGTATGCACGAGGCCAGGCAAGTAGCGAACGCGCACAGGTCAATAGGATATCGCTTTCCCGGGGCATCGGAGGATATTTCTGCTGTGCCACATGAAGCCCCGGATTTAGGACAGGATCATACGAGAAACCCGACAGAAGGATCAAGATTTCGGGTCCATGTCTGTACGCAGAGGCGTGCCTGCGCCAGATTCCCCGTTTTTTGATAGGGTTCCATTAATTTCCTCACTTTCCGGTTTGACGTCACACCGCGTTCCTCCTAGTTTTCCTTTTTCAGGAAGAATCTCCGGCGGCGCCGGTCAAGGGGGAATTTCAGTTGTCGCCAGGCGGAAAATATAGTTGTTGCCGGCCACAGATCCTTGATATGCAGGTGGAATCATGAAGCTCCGTGACATCCTCTCGCGTCATATCTGCTTAGCGGGAATGGTTCTACTTGGAAATGGGCCTTTTTGTGGTCTTCTCGTTTGGATCAAGAAAATCATTTCTCGAATTCTTATTCTTTGCTTCTCGTTGACGTTGCTGTGCCAGGATCATGCACTTGGGCAGCTCTGCTTCGATTATGTCGAAAACGAACCGGCTCATTTCCCCAGCACCTGGCTGTGTGGCGCGATTTGTGTGGGAGGGAGTAGAGATAAACTGCCGACCGCCGGCGCTGAATGCTTGACTGGGTCAGGTTGCGCGGGTGGATCAAGCATGAATGTTCTGTACGATGGCAGTGACCCGAGCGTCTTGTCGAACCAGAAGGTCATCGATGAACACCGTAACTGGCATTGCCAACATGGGCCGGGAGGCATGACCGGAACAGGATCCGGGAAGCGGTTCATCGCATTTCACAAGCAGTACATTCTCGACTATGACCTGTGGCGACAATTCCCTGACCAGCGAAGCTGGGGCGGTACGGGCCCCGGACAAGTAAACAAGGGACAGTTTTCGGTTATTCTGGCATGGGATGTAAACAACGTGACCAACCCAGCCAGCACCGATTACAATCCAATGCCGATTGGCCACTCTGCCTGCCTGCATGGATCCAATCGAAGCTCAGGCGTACCGTGTCCCAGCTGCCAACCGCTCGGCCTGCAGTTCCGTGATTCCACGGTGGGCGGCACTTTGAACAACTACACCAGCGCGGACCAGCTTGGGCAAGACTTGGGTGCCTGGCATCTGGTTGCCTACCACTGCGCAGTTGCCGCTACCGGATGTCAAGACGCCGGACCTTCTTCAACCACACCCAGGGATCCCATGTTCTGGCGAGCGCACAAGCTCCTTGATGACGTCCATTCCAGTTGGCAGAAGCTCCAGGCGGCCGATGTGGTAATTGTTCTTGACCGATCGGGAAGCATGAGCGGTAGCCACGCCGGAGGAGGAACCAAGCTACAGGCTGCAAAGGATGCCATTCGGACTTTCGTGGCGTTGTTTCCCAGCGGCCAATCGAATTTTGTCGGGCTCGTTTCCTATTCGTCCATCGCCTCCGACGCGTCACTGAACATGGACCTCATGTCTGCGCCGGGGGTGCTCGGAGATGTAGCCAACCCCAACGACGGAGCGTTGGACATCAAGCTTAACGGCATTCCCGCGAACGGCGGCACCTCCATGGGGGCCGGGATTCGTCAAGCGCTGAGTATGCTCGAAACCAGGCGGACCCTTGGCCTGGCAAACGAGCGCCAGGCCATTCTCCTGCTGACGGACGGCATGGAAAACACGTCTCCATGTTTGGGGGGTACATCCTGTTCGGGAGAGATGGTGGAACCCGAGGAATTTCTGGTCGAAAATTCATCCGGCGTTCATGTGGGCGACATACAACTTTGTGCCGTTGGGTTCGGCGCGGAAGGGACACTCGACTCCGATCTTCTCGCCAGTTTGACGGAACGCGAAGGAGGTATTTATGTAGCCGGTGACGTAGACAATGTCGGTCTAAAGAAATTCTTTGTCACTTGTTTCGCTTCGCTACAATCAGGTGCCCTGGCCGATGACCCGTTTGGCATCCTACAGCCGAATGAGCGCGAATCACCCCCCGTAATTTACTCTGCGTGTCTTGGTGATTCCAGAATTACATTCGTGCTATCCTGGAATGATTCCCGCGAAGGCCTTCGACTTGCCGTCTCCACACCTTCTCTCAACAAGGTCGACCTTGGCGACCCGGCCGTGGAGAGTGTGATCGGCCCTGATTTTCATATTGTCCGCATTTCACTTCCCTACCAGGGTGAATCCACTGACGATTGGACCGCAATAGCCACTCGGCTTGAATCGTCGGGTTTGAATCAACGTTACTTTATCAGCACCCTTGTGACAGGACCTGCCCGGGTGGAACCGATTGCGGAAAGTTTTCGGCCGAAAACCGGACATCCTCTTGTGCCCATGTTTCGTATCAAGCAGCCCTATTGGCCAATGGGCGGTTACGATGCGGTGGACGCGAACGTATTCGTGACGCGACCGGTCGAAGGGACCGGAAATCTTCTTGTCGAACAGGGCCTGGGTGACGAAACCGTCATCAAGGGCGACTCCATCGATCCCCGGACTTCGACGTTGCTGTTGCGCCAGACACAGATACCGACCATCACGGAAAAGTTCCCCTTGTTCGATGACGGAACAAACGGGGACCGCTATGCAAACGATCACTATTGGAGCGTTCGAATGCCGGAGGAGTCAAGTGCGGTAGATGGAACGTATCATTTCCGCGCCGTTTTCAAGCTGACAAAAGATGGCTGCTCGTTTCGCCGGGAGGCCGAACATACGGTGTATGTCGATGTGGGAGTGGATCCGAATTTCAGCGATGTCGACCCGCAACCGGGGACCGTCCAGCCCGACGGCAATTTACTGACCCCAGTAGTAATCAAACCTTTCGATGGGATCCAAAATTTCCTGGGCCCGGGATGGGGGGGTAGACCCTCATGCGAGCCGGCCGATGAATGTCAACTCGACCGCGAATATCCCATCACCGACAATGGAGACGGGTCGTATACGGTTCGTGTCATGACTGTCCCGGGCGTGGCAAATGCCCGTCTTAAGTCGTTTGGGACCCTCTTTACTGTTCCGATAGAATGCAAGGAGTGTCCGACGTTAAAAGGCTGGGAAATGGATGCTGATCTGGTACCCGAGGACACAACCGTGATCGGAAGTCTGCAACTCAACAACCCGACGACGAGTGTCGGAAGGAACGGTGCGACGATCTATCTCGAAAGCAGCATGCCGTATCTCGTGTCCGTTCCAAACAGTGTTATCGTTCCGGAAGGGACGGACCGTTTCGATTTTCCGGTTTCGGTGGCTCATCGTCATGGCGGGTCTTCTGGCCGGGAAACGGTAACGATTTCAGCCACGTATGGCGATGTCACCTTGCTTGCAAATTTGTCTGTGTTGGAACCCGCCCTCGAGTCCCCGACCGTGGACATCACGCGGTCCAGAGTTAACGATTCAGTGGTCATCTCTTGGTGGAGCGCGCCCAACCATGTGTACACCGTCCAGCGAACACCCGACCTCCTCACTCAACCGTTTACCACGGTAATATCCGATCTGCCCGCCACGCCGCCAGAGAACACGTATGTGGATTTTACACAGAATACAAGACGGGCGGCGTATCGCGTGCAAGTTTCTGCTCAATAGGTCCTCGACTTTCGCCACTGGACGAACCACTTGGCCAAAAACAGTCTGCAGGCCTTGTCATCAGGATGAGGAATAACTCTCGGTGGTAAACTCCGATTCCGCCAGCGTAACGATCCTGGGCCTGTCCATCGAATCACCGTGCAAGGGTATCACGAAGATTGCTCCCGCCATATAGGGTGTAACGACGTAAAGGAACCAAAACTCTCATAGGGTTTGCGGGTTGGAATGGAAACCGAAGCACATGTCTCGAATCGATCATGCAGAGTCATTCTGGAGCCTAAAGACGTTGGATCTCCCGTTCTCGAGGCGGCATGCGGTTGTCGAGCTGTTGACTTCGTCTCCCTATCTTGAAGGCTGAATGCGGTCATTCATGCCCCAGTGGTTGGGGCTCGTAAAACTGGCCCATGAACGGTGTTAGTCTGCGCACCTTAACCAAGGAGGCAGACGAATGAAGGGAAAACGCCGGACGACGGAAGTAAAGATCCGCATATTGAGACAAGCGGACGGAGAACGAACGATCCTGGAGATCTGTGGGGAGAACAACATCTCGGAACAGACCTTTCACCGTTGGAAGAAGGAGTTCGGCCTGCTGGATGTGAAGCAGGCGAAACGTTTGAAGGAACTGGAAGCGGAAAACACGCGTTTGAAGAGGATCGTAGCAGATCAAGTGCTGGGGATGGAGATCCTCCAGGAAGCCCTTGAAAAAAAGTTGTGAGTCCGGGGCATAAGAGACAGGTGGCTGAGGGCCTTGCAGCCCGGGGCCGATGCTCCGGACGAGAAGTCTGCCGATACCTCAAGCTACATCGCTCGACCTATCGGTATGCGGCAAAAGAACCGAATGCATGGAAAAAACGGCTACGAGCGGCAGTTCGCGGTTACTCGCTGAAGAATCGCAAATGGGGATATGTAAAGATCACCCGGTTATTGAAGAACGATGGATGGTCTGTGGGCAAGAGACAGGTGCAGCGGATTCGCCGAGAACTGGGCCTGCGCTTGCCCAGGCGCAAGCCTCGTGGGCGTAGAACGGGCCGATCTACGGGGCTTCCGACCCAGGCAACCCACCGAGGGCATGTGTGGTGCTGGGATTTTATCCACGACCGAACGGTGCGGGGCGGTCGGTTGAAGATGCTCACGGTAGTCGATGAGTACACTCGGGAATGTCATCTGATTCATGTGGCTCGGCGTGTTCGAGCCACAGACGTGCTCAATCAACTTTATCGGCTGATACGAGGACATGGAGCGCCTGCATATATCCGAAGCGACAATGGATCCGAATTCATAGAAGGGGCACTGCAGAGTTGGCTTTCTGACGCCGAGATCCGCACGCTCTACATTGATCCGGGCAGTCCATGGCAGAATGGGTATATCGAGAGTTTTCATGCCCGTTTCCGGGAAGAGGGCCTGGATCGGGAGCAGCTCTG
>CAUZEO010000111.1:0-14288 GCA_963578625.1 Kiritimatiellia bacterium
CGGGGTCGTCAAGTAGCTCGTCATAGGATCCGAACGCTCGTTCAGCGCCGTGCTCGCCAGACCATTCCCGTGCATGTTCCAGGCTTCGACTGGCAATGCCCGCGAGGCGCGCATTGCTCGCGCGCTGGATGGCCGCTCCGACCTTGGTTGCGATCTTCGCGGTGCCCAGTATTCCCCAGCGGATCAATTTCGAGTTTTCCGTCATTGACGCGAGCCTATGATTACAGCCTGTTCTTTTTTGGGGTCTTGATGCTCCGGGTGAATTTTCTTTGTCCGGCTTGTTCGTCACCAATCAGAAGTCTTGGCGACCTCCGATACATCGGGAGGCGTTCAATCCGAAACTCTTCGCTGCCTTCTGCTCAAAATCCGAAACCCGAGACGGAAGTTATCGGATCCGGGAGTTCTCCTGATTTGCCCACATGTCCAGGTTCGGCCCCAGCGCTTCCATCAGGGGTCGGGTGATCTCGTTGATCTTTGCCTTAATATCGTCGGGGAGTTCGACGGTAGCGGCATGTACGCTCCGACAAACCTGTTCCGGGTCCGTAGAGCCGATGACGACCGAGGTAATTCCCGGTTGCGCGAGAATCCAGGCGGTTGCCATGTCGCTCATCGGAATTTGAGCCTCTTCAGACAGCGATTTGAGCCCGGTTATCGTCGTCATCGTGACCTCTTCATGACCTTGCTCGCCGTGTTTCACCGATTCCCGGTTTCCAGAAAAGTGGCGGGTCCGCCGCCGTGGCGCGGGAATTTCATCAGCCGTGTTCCAACGGCCGGTCAAAATGCCCTGCATGAGGGGGCTGTAGGTCAACACGCCGACATCATGTCTCTTGCACGCAGGCAGTACGTCCTTTTCGATTCCCCGGAAGAGAAGGTTGTAAGACAGCTGATTCGAAACGGCCTCTCCTTCAGAGAGCCAATCCTCCAAATCGCGAATTCCAAAATTTGAAACGCCGATGGCGCGGATTTTCCCCTCGTCCTTCAGCTTTCCGAGCTCGGCATAGGTTTCGGAAAACGCAACGTCATGATTTGGCCAGTGAATTTGGTACAAATCGATCCGGTCTGTGTTCAATCGCGCGAGACTGGCTTCACATGTTCTGCGGACGTCGCCCTGCCCACAATGATCGGGAGCGATCTTGGTTGCGATCAGAATCTTGTCGCGGTCCGCGCCGATTATTTTCCCGAAGTTTCGCTCTGATTCGCCGTCGCCATACGATTCCGCGGTGTCAAAAAGATTGACGCCGGCATCGACCGCCGCGCGAATGGCCGCGGCCCCGGTCATTCGTTCGCCCCAATATTTCGAATCACCGAGTTGCCAAAGCCCGAAAGAAAGAGCCGATACGTTTATATCCGTACGGCCGAGCTTACGATAGATCATGAGGACACTCTTTCGGCATGCAACCTGGAATCATCCAACAGGAGCGGTGGTTGCCACGGCGCAATCGACCGCTTCCTTAAACACATCGACGGATTCGCGCAATGCCCCTTCGTCGATATTCAGGGGCGGAGAGATTTTCACGCACTCCCCGGCGATGCCGACCGGGGCGAACATAAGCAGGCCGCGATGAAAACATTCGATGTTGATTCGAAGCGCAAGCGCGGGGTCTGGCGTGCGAGTGCCTGGGCTCACCGTTTGAATTCCGGCGACCAGGCCGCGTCCGTGGAAACAGCCGAGCACATCCGAGTATCGTTGTTGAACCGCTTCCAACTCCGGGAGCAACCAGTCGCCAAGCCGGGCCGCACGTTCGACGAGTTTCTCCTCTTGAAGTACCTTCAGATTTGCAATCCCGCTGGCCACGGCAAGCGGGGAAGCGGAGTGTGTGGAAGTCATCGATCCGGGCGGAAAAAGATCCATGATGTCCCGGCGCCCGATCACCGCGGCGAGAGGCAGCGAGGAACTGATGCCTTTTCCGCAGGCAATCAGGTCGGGTTGGATGCCGTAGTGTTGGTAGGTAAACATTTTTCCGGTTCGGCCGAAGCCTGCCTGTACTTCGTCCATGATCAGCACGATATCGTGTTCACGGCAAAACGCCTCCAGCTTCCGGATGTACTCGTCGGGAAAGAAGTCGGGACCGACACCCTGGTAGCTTTCCGTCATGATGCCGGCGATATGACGCGGTTCAATGCCGCACCCGCTGATCGTATCCAGGAAACAATCAAACGAGGTATCCTCATTCTTGTACCCGTCCGGAAACGGAACCTGGATGAAGTTCGTGTCGGATTCCACCAGCCATGCTTTCTGGGCCTGCATGCCACCAGCCAGCTGGGCGCCCATGGTGCGCCCGTGGAACCCGTTGGCAAAGGAAACGAACACCCGTTTCTCCGGTCCGTGTTTTTCCAATGCATAGGATTTTGCAAGCTTGATGCAGTTTTCCGTGGCCTCACTACCGGTGCTCAACGCGAAGGCGCAGTAGGTGGCGGGATCCGGTGAAATGTCGCAGAGCATTTTTGCCAGCTCCCCGCGATCGCGGTGGGGAAACACGTAGGTGGCCATGAGCGGCCGGGCAACGATTTCTTCGACCGCGGCCCTCACCTTCGGGTGTGCGTGCCCCACGTTGGTGATCAGCACCCCGGACGACCAGTCTATCCACCGGTTGCCCCACGGATCGGTAATGGTGGAGCCTTCCGCTTTTTCCCACAGGATAGGGGGCTGTCCCGACATGGATCGGGGTTCGTACGTGGCCATCTGCTCGAACACCGATAGCGATTCGGGAACCGGGAGAGCGGTCTTGATTGTGCGGTGCTCGGTGTTGACGAGGGGAACGTCGATCGGTGTGAGATCATAATCAGCCATGCCTGGATTACTCCGTTTTCAATTCCATCTCTTTTCGACGCGGGGAGAATCCCCGTAGATGATCTTCACCCAGTCGCCATCATGAAGGATGGAGATTCGCGCTGCTTCGGAAACGAGCTCGTTAATATAGCTGTTGGCGGGGGTCGCGAGCAAGCCTTGCTCGTCGACGGCCCGAATCAGCTGCCTGCGCCGGGAAACCGCATCGTCTTCGCTTTTTCCATCTACATCGTCTTCGATCTGCTGGATTTTCTGAAGAATTCCCTCAACCGAGTCGTAGCCGTATCCCGTGGGCTTCAGGCCCGGGCCGTCCCATGGCACGAACCGGTAGAAGTCCGGACTCACGTAATTGTACACGCTGCCCCCGGCGCCGGTTCCTTTCACGTAGGAGTGTTTCACTCCTCGATCCTGGTCATCGTGATGAATCAATCCGGATTTGCCGTCCCCTTCACAGAACATCACCAGACCCTGGTCATTGGCGCCGGCGCCTTCGTCGGGGTATCCCAGCCCGTTGGTCACCGAAAAAATTGCGCCGTTTTCAAAATTGACCCTGGCGTTCGTCCACATGAAGGCCTCCTTCCCATTCGGAAAGTTACGCCTTACTCCGGAGACGGAAACTTCGACCGGCCGTAAACCGGTAATGAAGTAGACCTGGTCCACGTAATGGCAGCCGACGTACACGAACGGGTCGGTTTGGTCCGTCGTGAACCAGTTTTGAAAATTGGAATTGCGGTACAAGTAGGGCTCTATCATTTTCGCCTCGCCCATTACGAATTCGCCGAAACGACCGTCACGATATTCCTGCCGGGCCATCAGGGCCCGCCGGTCAAAGCGCTTGTGGTACTCGATACCAATGAAAAGCCCTTTCTCCAGGGCGGCTTGCCTGACTTCTTCCGCCTGGTCGTATTCCAGCACAAGTGGCTTCACGGTGAGGATGTGTTGATTGGCTGCAAGCGTGTCCGTGATCACGCGGTAGTGGAGATGGTCGGGAACGGCTACGACGACGGCCTGTCGAGGCGGCATTGCGGCAAGCACCTCCTTGTACAGCTCCGGAAAGTTTTTGTCTTCGGGCTCTGACAGTGCGGGATAGGCCTCGAATTGCTGCCCGGGACAGGCCTCACGGATAGTCGAACTTTCGTTCAATGCTTTCAGTGCGGAAGTATTGAGCGCGGACAGGGCGATTTTGCCAACCATGCCGGTCCGTTGAAGGTGATATACGGACGGCAGGATCTGATCGTGTGTAATCATTCCCCCGCCAATGATTGTGACGTCGATAGGTTTCATAATGTGAATATTTAAAGCACAATCAAGGTGCCGGTTCCACGTTTTTCTTCCGTCACGGACTAGCGGGGTATGAAAGTAAACCAAACAGGTTTCAGAACCTGAATTTCATCGCCCACACGCTGCCGCTTCCGTAGCTCGCGACCAGAATGAACTTCCCGTTTTTTGAAACGCTGAGGTAACAGGGGACTTCCCCGCCGCAAGCCTTGCGATTCAGTCTGGTCAGTCCCCCCGTTTCCCGATCAATTTTGAAAGACACTACCGCGCCGTCCGGGGAACCGTCCACGTCCGGAACCGGGTCGGCCACGTACAGAAATAGGCCCCGGTTATCGCAAGCAGAGAAAATCGGACCGGTGAGGCCGTCGGACAGGCTGGACGCTTGGGAAAGTTCCGACGCCCCGTTTCCGGTTCAAAATGAAATGCCCTCAGAGACGCCTCGGCGCCTCCTGTAGTGCATGTGACATACAACAGAAACTTACCTGTCATTCTCGTTTTCCCATGATGCGTAGATTCATCGCTTGACACCCTACACACAAAACCTGAACCCTGAACCCTGAAACCTATTCCTCGGGAGTACATCATGCTTTGGCACGAGCAAAACTGGCCGACCATACAATCGTTGAACAAGGACATCCCGGTGGTGGTTCCGCTAGGATCCTGTGAGCAGCACGGGCATCACCTTCCGGTATTCGTGGACACGATCCAGGTGACCGAGGTCGCGAGCCGGTTGGAGGAGAAACTGGGCGATGCGATGCTCCTGACTCCCTGCCTCTGGCTGGGTTGCTCCCACCATCACAAGGACTTTCCCGGTACCATCAGTGTCGTGCCCTCGCTCTTCAGCGAAATGGTATCGAGTGTGGCGCAGAGTATTCTCCGGGCGGGATTCCGGCGTATCTTCTTTCTGAATGGGCACGGCGGAAATGAGACGCCGGGAACCCAGGCACTCACGGAGTTGATCGCAAAAGACGACGCGGCCGATGACGCGTATCTCGCTCTGGCTTCCTGGTGGAAGGCGGCCGTAGACGGTCTGGCGCCGGAGCGGCACGGTTTGGAAACGCCGCGCATTACACATGCCTGCGAAATTGAAACGTCGATGATGCTGTTTCTCCGTCCCGACCTGGTCAGGACGGACCGGATCGTGGAGAACAAATTGGCTCTGGGCAGCGAGTGGTTCGACTCGGACTACGGAGGAAAGGTCAGTGTGTTCCGACGTTTCCATCGCCTCACCGGGCCGGGTTGCATGGGAAAACCAAGCGCAGCCACTGCTGAAAAGGGTGCGTCGATGATGGACGCCGTCATAAGTGATCTCGCGGACTTCCTCAAAAAGTTCGGGTCGTGGCCGGAATTGCCCCCGAAGGGCCCCAAATAGCCTGTCGCGGCCCCGGAAAGTGAACCGCGGTTTTCGCGGATTTGTTCCGGAATTCAGGCATTTTCTCGTCCTCATCCTGCAATCGGCGATGCCGCGTGCAGGATTCGGTTGCCTACTGGGGGAATTTTTTACTACCTTTTGGGGCAATCTGGGATCGAGGCGGGTGGAGCAAGAACGTTTCCCGCTGATCGAGTCCCGAGCACCAAGTTTCTGAGTATTCTCTTTCCGATCCAATCCTCTTCTGTTTTTCTCGTCTGTTCTTATGCCTGAAATGACGAACGCGGGAATTGCCGTGGTTACGGTGATAATCCTGCTTGGGTCACTCGTCCAGGGTTCGCTCGGTTTCGGCGCCGCGCTGATCGCGTTGCCGGTCCTTGTATTCATCGATCCGGTATTCGCGCCGGGGCCGCTGATGGCGCTTGGATTCCTTATGGGCTTTATGATCCTGGCCCGTGACCGGTCCGAACTGGACTTTCGCGGCGTGAAAATCGCCTGGCCCGGACAGATCATCGGAATCGTGATCGCAATCAATTTTCTCCGGTTGATCCCGAAAGACCGGATGTCATTGATTTTCGGAATCGCGCTTCTTGCGGCGGTGATTTTGACGTCGAGCAAATTTTGCGTGCGCATCACGCCGATTTCGTTGTTTTTGACGGGAATACTTTCAGGGTTCATGGGTACATCCTCGGCACTGGGAGGTGCTCCGATGGGGATTCTCTATCAACACGCCCCGGGCAAACGGCTGCGTTCGACCGTCGCCTGCCTGCTGATGGTGGGATCGGGAAGCGTCCTTGTCGCGTTGTTTGTAACCGGACAGTTCGGGAGGGCGGAGTGGTGGGCAACGCTGATTTTACTCCCCGGATCCCTGGCCGGGTTTGCGCTTTCATGGCCGGTCGCCAGATACTTGGACGCGGGGCTGCTTCGGACCGTGGTTCTCGTATTTGCAGGGATCGGCGGTGTCGTGCTGGTCGCACGTTCCGTCTGGTTGTACTCTTGATCGACCTTCGCTCTTGAGCGTGAGGTTGTGGTGAGGTTTTACAAAGCGAGGTTAGAGAGAATGAAGTATCGACGAGTGGGAGGGACCGGACTGGTGGTGTCCGAAATTTGCGTTGGAGGCTGGATTCACGTTGGCGGGGATATTCCGGACGAAGATTCCGAAAAAATCATCCGAACCGCATTTCGCAAGGGCGTGACATTTTTTGACACCGCCGAGGCGTATGCCGAGGGGCGATCGGAGGAAGTGATGGGGCAGGTGCTACGCGATTTACCCCGGGAGGAAATCGTCATCGCAACGAAAGTGTCGGGGGCCGGCGCGAACCTGACGACAACGCAGGGGCTGTCCCGGAAGCACATCTTATCCGCCTGCGACGCGAGCCTCCGGCGCCTTGGGGTCGATTACATCGATCTATACCAGGCTCACTGGCCGGATCCGCATGTGCCACTCAAGGAAACGATGTGCGCATTGAACGATCTCGTTCGCGCGGGAAAGGTGCGACACATCGGGTGCTCCAATTTTTCGGCGGAACTGATTTACGAGGCGCTTGAAATCAGCGCCCGGGAAGGCTGGGCACGATTCGATTGCGTACAACCGCACTACAACCTGCTGTCCCGTGAAATCGAGAATGATCTCATGCCGCTCTGCCGGCTGGCGGGCATCGGCATCATTCCATATAGCCCGTTGGCGGGCGGTATTCTCACCGGCAAATACAAGGCGGGGGGGAAGGCGGCGCCCAACACCCGCGCCTATAAAAACCCCGGGTTCCAAAAACGCCTGACCAAGGAGACTTTCGATAAAGTTGCAAAGCTGCGCCGGCTGGCCGTGGCGAGAAAGAAGACGGTTGGACAGCTTTCACTGGCATGGTTGCTGAGCCATCCAGAACTCACCGCCCCGATCGTGGGACCCCGCAATGCCCAACAGCTAAAGGAAAATGTCGGCGGCAGCGGCTGGCGGTTGAAGGAGAAGGAACTCCAGAAAATCGAGCGAATTGTGCGGTAGCCCCCGGTTCCGCTATTGAACAGACTCGAATTCCAACGGCGGGAATTATTTCGCATGGCTTGGAAGCTGCGCGACGAACTGGTAGTCGGGATCTTCCTTCTGCTTTTTCAGGATCATGGCGATTTCCCGCCAGGTTGCGACGAGTCCTTTCGGGCAGGGCTGCAGATCGTCTTTGATGCAAGTGTGTAACTTTCCTAGATTGTAGCAGGGAACCGCTGCATACATGTGGTGCTCGGTGTGGTAGTTCATGTGCCAGTAGAGGAAGCGGACGAATGGATGAAGGATGATGGTCCGGCAACACAGGCGGTAATCCGGGACATTGTCCTGGAGGCCGACGTGCTGGGTGTTGTTGCATAGAAACAGAAGCCAACCGCCGTAATGAGGGGCCAGCGTAATTACCACCGGGATGATCCAGTACCCAAAGTAGATCGAAACAACCGCGATGGCAGCGTGGCCGGCCAGAAGAAACCGTGCCCAATTGAAAAGCTGCCGGCGTTTCTTCGGGTCCGACTCCGGGAGCAGGATATTCGGCCATTCCCCTTCGATAATGCCAAATGCAGTTTTGGTAAGACCTTTCAGCGTGACATAGAGGCTCATCGGGTTCACGAATGCCGTCTTCAGAAAATCCTTTAGAGTAATTGGCGTCGGTAGAACCACCTCCAGATCGTCCGGCGGATGGAGAGTATATTGATGGTGCTTGGTGTGGCTGGCCAGAAACATGACATGAGAAAACTTCCCGAGAAAACTGAAAATCCGCAGGAATGCGGAGTTCAGCCACCTGGTTTTGAATACCGTGTTGTGGCACAGCTCGTGAAAACCGTTCAGAAGAAAAGCATAGAATGTCCCGTGCACGAAAAGAATTAACAGGACGACCGGCCAGGGCCATCGCCCTGCGGCGTAACATGCCGTCCCGCCCGTCAATGCGATCAGGCTCAGGTGGCCCATCGCCTGCAGAAAACCTTTCAAGTCACTCCGTTGATTCAGGGATCGCAGGGTGCCGGGTTCGATCGGGCTGCGGTACCATTTCTGGGTAACGGTTCGATTGATTTCTTCGATAGCCATGAGACTGCTCAGAGCGGCCAAGGATGCGGCAAATGACGGGGTGAGGTCAAGACGATTACTTTCATCCTCGACCCACAAATGGCATCGACACGGGAAGAACAACGGCTTCCAGTACGTTCATGTCGGGCGGCAGGGATGCCATGGTTACGACCACTCGCGCGAGCTCGTCCGCGGACATGACTCCCTCTTTTTTCGCAATCTCTTCCTTGCCTTCCCATATCCGGCTCTGGGTATTGCCGGGCTGTACGATGGAAACTGCGATTCCGAATTCGCGCCCGTCCAGCGCCAGCGACCTGGTGAGACCCTCGAGGCCGAACTTGGTTGATGTGTACGGAGCCGATTGGAATCGCGGCACTTTCGCGGACACGCTTCCAATGTTGATAATCCGTCCGGAGTGTTGCGGTTTCATGATCTTGAACGCCTCCCGGCTGCACACGAACGGGCCGGTTAAGTTCACATCCACGACCCGCTGCCAGGAATCGAGACTGATTTCATCCGGAGGCCCGCCCTCCGCGATTCCTGCATTGTTAATGAGGATGTCCAAACGTCCGAACTTTTCCTTAACCTCGCGAAACACATTCGTAACCTCGGCCTCGATCGTAACATCTGCAGCCACCACGTGGGCCGTTCCGCCGTCCCTGGCGATCTCGGCGGCAACCGCACCGAGCCGTTTCCTGTTCCGTGCCGTCAGCACCGTCGTGGCGCCTTCTTTGGCGAAGGCGATGGCAATACTCTTGCCGATTCCGGAGCTTGCGCCGGTGACGATTGCAATTTTGTCCTGTAGCAGCTTCATGACATCCTATTGAACGCGGATTCTGAGATGAGATCCAGCACTCAAACAAGAAAAAAGGAGCCGCCCGGACTTTCGTCCGGCGGCTCCTTGAAGTTTTATCTAACGCAGTGTCAGGCGTCTCTCGAGATCCTCGCATACGGTGCACGCCGAAAACCGACGCAAGGCCGATTTACAAAGCACGCTCCTTACGATCTAGCTGTGCAAGGTGATTCATTGCAATATGTTGCGTTATTTCCGACTTCTTCGTCCGTAACTCTTGGGCAAAGGCCGTGGCACGAGCGGTTTTGGCTGGAATTCATTGGTCCGCATCTGGCATCTTGCGCCGTGCAATTGTCGGAAACCAGAAAAGGAGCCACCTCGTGAAAGACCTTCCCATAGGCATTACCGAAAGCGGCGTTATTCACACCAGCGACGACGAACCGTTCGACCTGGATACGAAATTCCGAATGGTTAAGGAGTCGGGCGTCTACGACTATATTGATAAAACCCCGCCCGCCGACCAGGAGGCCGAGTACATTCGCTGCAGCGAGAAGTATGATCTGCCGATTCGAACCGGCGGTTGGTACTACCAGCTCGGGGAGAACGAGGACCTTCTCCTCGATAATCTTCGGCTCGGCGCCCGGCTGGGAAGCCGCATGCACAATACGCAGATCACGATGTACCACAAGGACGGCCATCTTATTACGAACGAAGAAGTTGCCGAGACCTACCTTCGCGCCTACGACGTGGGTGAAGAGGTGGGCTGCGTCTCCACGTTCGAGGTTCACGTAAACATGTGGTCGGAAGATTTCCGCCGGGTTGCGGAAGTTGCCGGGCTGGTGGAAAAACGCGGCATCCCGTACCGCATGACGATGGATCATTCGCACGTGATCTTCAAAATCGATAATCCGAAGGAACAGGAGGTCCTCGACATCCGACCTTCCGTGGAGTCAGGCGAACTTAAGTTGAGCCCCTATGAAGATGGCAACGTAATCGATGATTGGATCAACGGCGGCTGGGTATGGCATTGCCATGCGCGTGCGGCGGTTCCCAACAACCCGAAGAATATCTGGGCCAAGAACCCCGACGGCACAGTGGGGCGCGGGATTCAGTATCCATTCATCCAGCCGAAACCCGGCGAGTACCACAGCGACTGGGATGAAAAGAATCTCGAGCCGTGGAAAGAGGCAATCCGGCACCTGATGCGGTACCATCTGGATAACGAGAAAAGTCCCCTGGGGCAGATTTCCACCGAGTTCATTCCCGGTGTCGACTACGGGATGGGAAACAAGTACTCGATCTTCGAGCACTCCATGGCCTGCGCGAAATGGATGCGTCAAACCTGGCAGGACCTGCAAAACGGGACCTGACTTTCGCCGCCCATCGCGCCGGGTTAACTCCATGATCTGCCGCAACCTCCACGTTCTCGCGACGAAAAAGTGTGAGATATGCGGTCTAGGCGGCTACCGCTACAATCGAAAATCTCAAATCCGAAATTCTTGTTCGCTGCATCAGTCGAAGATGAGCGGCGCGAATTTTTCCGGTTTGTGGAAATTAAGCGGTTCGCCAACGGGGGCCCAGCTTCCCCAGTGAGGGTGTGAGGTCCGGTCTGCGCACTTGTAGTAGTTTCCTTTCCAAACATCCCCGGGTGCGGGGCGCGCGGGCGTCGCGTAGTTTTCGAAAAGGGCGAAGGGAATGCGATACTGAAGAATCCAGGTAATGGGATCCGTGATCTCCTCTTCCACCGTGTCGGGAAGCGAGTGAAAGATATCCATCGTGGCGGCGTCTTCGGCGGTCACCTGGGTCCGGGACTGGTCGGCCGGATCCGTGACATAGTAAAGCAGCATGGTTCCGCCGCCGTTAATCTCGAAGTTGAAATAGCCCGGCGCGCCGGCGGGCTGGACGAAGAATTCCGCGCAGCTATCCCTGCACACCGAGCTTTGGTATTCGGTGTTGATAACCTGAACGTACCGGTCCGCCACCCGAAAGCCAACATACAGCGCGTTGTCGTCGTAGAGCGTCCGTGCGTGGACTTCCGGTCGATGATCGCTGCCGGCAGGGTGGAACTGCCCAACGGTGAGCTCGTTTGCCTGTTGCCAGGCCGGCGCCTCCCAGTTTCCGTCGAGGGGGGGGCGTTCGGTTGCTCGTTTAATTTCGTACGATAGTTCTGAACTCATTGGGGACTCCTTTTTACCTAGCGAAAAGTACCGAATTCCCCGCCGGAATTGGAATCACAAAATTATAGAGGAGAATATCGAATGTCCAATGTCCAATTTCGAAGGTAGGATACCCCCCATGCCCTTCAATCCCCTCACCCGGCGTGGGTTTCTTGCGTCCGCCGGCGCCGCATGGTCGGTGCGATACACCGCCGCTGAGCGTTTGTCCGAGTCCAGCGTCGCTTTGCCTGGGTTTCCGGATACCGCGGATCCGGATTGGAGTGTTGTCCGGGAGGCATTTTCTCTGCCGGACGACCTCATCTACATGAACAATGGTTCGCTGGGACCGTCGCCGGGATTCGTTAAATGGCGGACACTTGGCGCGTGGGATCGGTTGGAGCAAGATCCGGTTCACGAGGGATTCGGCCCGATGTTGGCCGCGGCGGACGAGGTCCGAAGTAAGGCCGCTGCGTTTCTTGGCTGTTCGGTGGATGAAATAGCGATCACCCGGAATACCACCGAAGGGATGAACATGATTGCCCAGGGGGCCCGCCTCCAACCGGGCGATCGAGTCCTGACCACCAATCATGAACACGCCGGCGGTTTCCGATGCTGGGAGTATCTCGCCGCCCACCACGGCGTGATCATCGATCAAGTTGAGCTGCCGGCACCCCCCGATTCGCCCGAACAGATCGTTCGGTTGTTCGAGGAAAAAATGGAACCGAGAACCCGGGTGCTCAGCGTAAGCCACGTGACCTCCATTACGGGGCTTCGGATGCCGGTGGAGGCCCTATCCGATCTTGCCCGAGGGAACAATGCTCTTCTGGTAGCGGACGGAGCGCAGGCGCCCGGAGGCATGGGTGTGGACCTTCACCGGTTACGCTGCGATGCCTATGCGACCAGCGCCCACAAGTGGATGCTTGCCCCCAAAGGCACCGGCCTGCTGTATGTTCGCAAGAAGGTCCAGGATGCCATCCAACCCATGGCGCTGCAGGATGGTTTTGGCGTCTACACCGGCGCGGTCGGCACGCGGGATCTGCCAAGTATTGCGGGCCTCGGCGCAGCGATCGACTTTCTGAACTACTTTGGATTCGAGAAATTGACAAAGCGGAACATCAGGCTCCGTTCGCTGCTCTACAAGTCTCTTGAAAGCGTACCCGGGATCCGTGTTGCCAGCCCGCCGGACGGCGAAATGGCGGCGCCCATGGTGGCGTTCGAGCTTGCAGGCGGACAGTCCGCCGCCGAAGTGGCAGGGAAGCTTCGAGCCGACTACGGTGTGGAAGTGAAGGTGCTGCCCGGCGACGTAATGAACGGAATTCGAATCAGCACCCACGTGTACAACAATGAGAACGACATTGAAGTACTCATGAAGGGACTGAACCACGTCGTCGCCGACCTCCGGGAGACGGGGGGCTGATACGAGCCTGGGATGAACGAAAAGGGCAGCCCCGGGGTTTTCTATGGGTACAGGATCGTCATCGCATGCTTCCTCTTCCAGGGAGTAGGGATCGGGTCGTACATCTCTTTCGGCGTCTTTTTCAAACCCCTGCTCACGGAATTCGGTTGGTCCAGGGCCACCGTTTCCGGTGCCGCTTCCCTGGCCTTCCTTCTCATGGGAGCCCTTGGCATCGTAGTGGGGATCCTGAACGATCGGTTCGGCCCCAGAATGCTCATGGTGGTCACCGGGCTTTTCTACAGTACCGGGTACTGCCTTCTTTCCCGGGTTCACTCCGTGTGGGAGCTGTACCTTTTCTTCGGATTGGTAGTGGGAATCGGGCTGAGTTCCATCGACATCATCGCACTGACCACGACGGCCCGGTGGTTTGTTCGACGTCGAGGAGCCATGACGGGTTTTGTGAAGGTCGGGACCGGTGCGGGACAGTTAATCATGCCGCTTACGGCCAGCCTGCTCATCCTGCACTATGGATGGCGCAATGCCTCATGGATCGTCGGACTCATCGCCCTCCTCTTCATTGTGGGGCCGGGACTGGTCCTGCGCAGAGATCCCGGCCGGATGGGATTCTTTCCTGACGGAGACAGTGGACCCGGAAAACCTCACTCGGGGAAATCCGGTGAGGGTCCTTCCGTCAGGGAAGCCATGCGAACCCGTCAGTTTTGTGCGGTGTGTTTGCTAAACTTCCTGATGGTGGGTTGCCTCATGACCGTGATGGTTCACATCGTGCCCCATGCTCAGGACACCGGGCTGGATCCAATCAAGGCGGCAGGCATCCTCTCGGCCATCGGCGGTGTGAGCATGGCGGGGCGATTTCTATCCGGTCTGGCCATCGACAGGTTCGGCAACACGAAGACCATCCTGGTGTGCTTCGCTTTTCTGATTTGTAGTCTTCTGTGGCTGAGGATCGCAGGGGAATTGTGGATGCTTTACCTGTTCGCGATAATCTACGGTTTGGCTCACGGGGGATTCTTCACCTTTATTTCTCCGCTCGTGGCCGGGCTGTTCGGTGTCGGTTCCCACGGTGTTCTCATCGGAATCGTGGTCTTCGTCGGGACCGCCGGCGGCGCCTTCGGTCCCGTGCTGGCAGGGTACCTTTTTGACCGGGCGCTGAGCTACCAGCCCGTCTTCCTGCTTCTGATCGGCGTCGCCCTGGCCGGGCTTGCGCTCACCCCATTTCTAAAACCCGCCGCGCGCTCTTGATGGGAACTTACCAGGTCAGAACAAAATCCGCGGTGACCGAGGCCACGGGCTCCGTGCTGTCGTAGCGCACGTGATCGAACGGCTCGAACCCGCTGTAACTGTCTTCGGTCCACACGACAGGTGTTTCGTGAATGGATGCGGACAATTCGGCGCCGGTCAGCGTCGGGGCCAGTGTCAACGTGGGGTCGCTGCCGATTCGTGATGTTAT
>CAUZEO010000112.1:0-14197 GCA_963578625.1 Kiritimatiellia bacterium
TGGAAGAAATAGGATGTTCGTTCAGAGCAGTCCGCCAGCATCTGGCCGAGGCAATGTCCGTCTTCCGGCTGCTTTCGGCGAACCGTGATCGCCGAGTCATTTTTGAGGGGGACTGGCATGACTGCAAGCTCGAAACGTGGGCTTTTCATTGCGATCGGAACATGGGATGATACTCTAAATGGATAAGGAAAAAATCGCAAACGATTTCTGGCGCGAAGGCTATGCCGTGTTGCATGACTTTTTCGATACGGAACTGATGGATGCCTGCACGGACGCGATCCGGGATCACTACGGGGTAGATCAACAAAGCAAACACAGCGACGCGTTCGTTCGCGCCTCCCAGACGGAAGTCGTTTCCTGGTACCCGTTGGAGGAAAACGTTTCGCCTTTTGTCCGGATCCATGAGCATCCCGTACTGAATGAACTGACGACGGAGATTTTGGGTAGAAGCTGGCGGAACATGTGCTGCATGGTCATGTTTTCCAAGTCAGGGTCGGCAGGCCAGGCATGGCACCAGGACTGTCTTCCGGAAACGGCGGAGCATTTCAACCTTAACCGCCTGGTGTACACGCACGACATCGATCCTGAGAACGGGGGAGAACCTGTCGTGGTTCCCGGCTCGCATCGCATGGGAACGCTGCCGGCCGGAGAACCGCACGGGACATTGGAGGGACGACAGATCGTAAAACCCCGAAAAGGAACGTTGCTCCTCCTCCATGGCCACACCTGGCACCGGGTCCTGCCCATCCAAGGCTCCCAGTGGCGCGCATCTACGAACTACCGAGTTGTTCCCGAAGGTGTGGCGGATGATGTAACCGACGTCGCGGTCTATCGAAACATGAAGTACAACTTCTCCACCCGCGAGGTGGTGGAGGAGAGGGGAGAGTGAGGAGTAAGAAGTAAGTAGTGAACAGTAAACAGTTGACAGTAACGAACGCACAACTACGTTTCACTGTTCACTGTTCACTGTTCACTGTTCACTGTTCACTGTTCACTGTTCACTGTTCACTGTTCACTGTTCACTGTTCACTGTTCACTGTTCACTGTTCACTGTTCACTGTTCACTGTTCACTACTTACTACTCACCTCAAACCTCCCCCAAAACCGCGGTTCAATCATCGCCTCGAGGGACATGTCGTTGACGAAGCTGGTGACCGGGTTCGCCCAGAACATGCGCAGCACGTTGGCCTGGCCCGCCCGGTCGGAGTAAATGACGCCGAAGTCTCCCGGATACGACTTGCCCGGCTCGATGGCCCACTCCAGGTCCGCGAGGGGGATCGCGGCTCTTGCGGTGTATCCATCCGCCCGGCGGTCAAAAACGACTTTCGCCTCTTCCAGGATGCGGACTTTATCTATGTGCGTTGTGCCGAGCCCGGACGAGAATCCAACCGGATTGAGCGTCCCCGGAACCTTGTACCGGTAGAGCACGGCGAGCGGCTTTCCTTCGAAAACACTGAGCAGCACGCGGAGGTCGCCCGGCCTGATTTCTCCGGTTTCCTCATCCGGGTCAGTACGAATGTCGAACACCGCACTGTCACCGGTCTTGAAGAGCTGCCGCCAATCCTTTCCGCCGTTGATCATCGGGGTGGCGTCTTTCACGGAGTCGAATGCAATGTAGAGATACGTGTCGTCGTAGGACCAGGTCGCCTTGGCGCCGCGGTTTCCATCGAAGTTCCACTGCGCCTGGCGCCCCTCGCCCCACGTGAACCTGCCGGCGGCCGGGAGCTCGCCCTGCGTATGCTCCTTCGCGATCGAGGCAATGGAGATCTGATGCTTCTCCTCCTCGTCGGCCACCTTTTGAGCCATGAAATCGGCGCACTCGTCCTGTAGATCTCCGTCGAGGGAAATGGTTTGGGCCGGGATACGCTGCATGGTGTTCAGCCCGTGAACCTGATTGATGTTACTGTGGTGGTTCACGAGATAGATTTTTCGGTCTCGGCTATTTCGGAAGAACTGCCCTCCGAACCACTCGCCCCCGCAGGTGGTGTTCATGACCGACATACCGCGCGTGATCTGAGCGGGCAGCGTGTCCGGAGCGGACCGGGCGTCCTTGAACAGTTCACCGATGTAGAGGCCGTCCGTCGTGAAGAGAAACGCCTGGCCCAGGTTGCCACTGAAGCAGAACACCTCGCCGATCTCACCGCCGAGGTCCACGTTGCCAATAACTTTCAGTCCACCGATGAAGCGGCCCCGTTTGGACTTGGGCGCCGTGTGCGAACCGTGCACGCCCGGCCAGGGATTCGGGTAGGTCCAGAGCTTTTTCTTCCCGTCGGCGCTGAACAGAGTAAGGGGATGGAACTGGAAGAGGAAATTCCCGTTGCTGTCCCTCCAGGAAAAACAGCTGTAGTCCTTGACGGGGCGATCCTTGACGATGATTTCCGCATCTTCGATCCGGTAGACAGGCACGCCGTCCCCGACCCAATCGGATACCGGAAGCCGCCAGATGCGATGCTCCCCCTTGTACGGTTGCGTGGTAAGGAAGAGCGTAAGATCGTCGCCCACATCGTTGCGCGCCCAGTTGGACGTGCCCCATGCGGGCGCGGGCTCCGGCAAACCGGGCGTGGGATAGTAGATGATTTCCTCCGGATCGATGCGGCCGTTCCCGTTCAGATCGGACCACATGAAATTGTTGTTTGGATGAATATTGGGGAAGCCAGCCCTTCCCGCAGCGATACGGATGTCATGACTCCAATAGATATCCTGGGCGTGGGCGCCGCTGGGGCTGTCAAAAAACCATGGGATAACTTCCCTGACTGCCCGATTCATCTTTTCACTGGTCCACAGGTGATCGGCAAAGATCGGGTGAGGTTTGATGGTTCCACGGTTGCGGTGATGAATATTCGGGATTGCTGCCGCGCAACTGCCGAGTGCCGCGACGGGTGTCGCGCGGTCACCCTCCAGCCGGCTGATCGCCACCATCCCGAAACGCGCCCCCGTGTGAAGAACGTACGTTTTGCCGTGCACCTCGCGCACGGCCTTGATCAGGGCGAGGCTGTCTAGTCCGAGCAGGGCGTCTTCATGCGTGGAAGCCCAGGGCACGGCGCGCATGCGCCACAGACCCCGCTCCCAATCCAGGTCGATCAGCGAACCGTTGAACCATGCCCGTTCCGGGTTGTCCGGAAATATGTAACAGCCCTCGCCGGAGTACCAGGTGGTTCCGTATTTCTCGAACGCGAGGCTGCCGTCGGGATTCCAGCAACTCAGCCGGCGCGGCGTGTCGCTGTCCTCCGCCACCCACAGGCGGCCGCGCTTGTCCACGCTGATGCCGCGAGGCAACGTCATGCCCGCGGGGTCGTACGGACCGATCCACGGACGCCCGCCCACTTTACCGAAAGTTTGCCGAAGTTGGCCGTCGACGGAAAATTTCTTCACGCACATCTGGTCGCCCCAGTCTGACACGTAGAGGTTGCCGTGCGCGTCGACGGCGAGGCCGATCGGCGCCGCGAGATTCGAGTTGATCAGGTCCGTAATCGCACCGGTCCCGGTGTCCACCTCGACCACCTTGCTTCCGCTGATGGCGATGAGCCGCCGCCCGTCCGACACCAGGCCGGACGGGCGGTGTAGCGGAATCTCGCGGGTGATCCATCCCTCTTCCGGGTCGACGACGATGAGCTTGTCGCGGAAGTAGAGGGAGATGAATAGAACTCCATCGTGCGCGGCCATGCCTTGCGCCATGATGTTGGCCCAGTCGGGATTGTGCGATCGATCGGCAACGGTCTTGCCTTCCGGCGGCCGCGCGAATCCTTCTTCGATGCGGTTGTACTCCAGGAGATCATGTGTCCCTTGTCCATCGCTAAACGTCCCGAAGCGGCCCGTTCTCGCGTTGACCTTGTAAAACTTGATGGGCTTCATGATTTTGCCCTGGATCGGATAGGCGGGCCACGAGCCGCGATCGGCGGCGACGTAGATATAGTCGCCGAGTTTCGCCATGAAGCCTCCCTGCCGGCGGGCCACCGACCACAGCCGGTTTCCGTCATGATCGAGGGCGATAAGAGTGCTGCCGTTTTCCGAGTGCGGCGCCACCAGGTAGGCCCGCTCGTCATCCGTCACTACATCCATGGGATTCACGTGATCGGACAGCCAGTTGCCGGTTCCATCGGCCGTGTCCCACGGCGGATTCCCCGGATTGCCGTAGGAGAACTCATAGGTGACATCCAGTTCTTCGTGAAACAGTCCCCGGGCCCGGTATTCGCCGGCGGGTACCAGCCGCCCGGTATCGTCCGCGCCGTCCCAGGTATCGGTGTTCTTCCCTTTCCTTCGGGGATAGTTGGAGATGAGATTCCGCACGCGGGTCCCGTCCGGCTTTTCAATCACCAGCGTGACGAAGCCGTCGGACGGAATCTCGTACGTGATCTCCAGCGGACCGCTCGTGCTGTACAACAGTTCCTGGAGACGGTGGGTAGCGCCGGCCAACTCCACGGTTGGAGAAGGCGCCAGTTTGCCGTGATCCATAAATCGCACCTGCCCCCACGCATCGTGATTCGACCAGAAGAACTCGCGCGAAGGGTGTTCGGGGTTTACCAGGTCGGCGTACCGGTGCTCCATGGGATACGTGTTGGCCGAGAGATTTCCCCACATGGCCTCGATGCCCATGCGAAGGGTCTCACCGGCGACGTACGGCCGGCCGTCGCGCCGGAGAAGCTTCCAGGCGATCCGCATTTCCTGGGTGTATCCCTTCCCGTCGGGATCCTTTTGAAAAGCCGCATCCACGCCTTTGCCGATAGCTTCGCGGATTTCTCCTTCGAATCCCTCGGCCCGTTGCGAAATGTCGTGATGGGCGAGTTGGGCCACCGCGGCGCCCTTCAGGGTGGCGTACCAGCAATCAATATGGGTCATTCGCGCCCCGCCCGGACCCACGGGTTTCTCGTGATCGGTCCAGAACCGGAGCTGCACCGCATCCGCCCGCCAGCCGCGGTTGTGCTCCGTATCGGGATCGACCTTGTTCACCATGGGACGCCGATCCTTGAAACGGAACGACAGATACAGGGAATCGGCGTCGTACATGGCCGCGACACGAACCGAATGGGTATCCAGGAGCGTCGCCAGGTCGTAGCACATCAGGATCTCCCCCGAGAGATCCCATTCGTCGAGCTTCCCGTCCAGAACGACGGGCGTGCCGGCGGGGATGGCGCGGAGTTCGTGGTTGTTGGTTTGCTGGGATTGGGCTGGGACAGTAACTAGTAAAAAGTAAGTAGTGAGTAGTAAGCTGCAAAGTCCGCGAGGTGAGAAATTCGAGGAAAACGGTGTGCGGGAAGATGTTGCTCTCATTGGGGTCCTCCAAAATATTCGGCTGTTTCTTCTCGTACGGGTCTTGAGTTTTGGTTGCAGAAGAAGTCTGACTTTTCAATCATTCCGTTGAGCATTCTGCTGATTTCTTCGAGACAATTTACAAAAGCCCGGGCTTCCGTCAAGTATTCGAAATCCATGACGACCTTGATCCAATGCTGTGTTCATATTGCTCGGCATCGGCGTCGGTCAGTTTACTCGCAAAAGGTGCCTCAGAGCGACGCTTTCCCCAGGCTTCCGCGATCTGCGCCCCCGATCGGTCAACGAATACATTCCTTCTTTCGGAAACTTTTCGGATCGAATAAAAAGGTCTTTCGCAAGGCTCTTCGCCTTCCGATAAACGATCAGATCTCAAAAATTCGCCGCATATTTCTTCTCCATAGCCATACCCATTCCTCCCATTAGGCATTCCTGTTCACTACTCACTCTTCACTCACAAACAACAACATGATTCCATACGAGATCCAACCGGGATTTCCCCCGCATGCCCATCCGTGGCCGGGGTCGAGGAAGAACATGTCCTCGATCGACTTCCACCCCTTCACTTGTGGAGTCCAGGTTTTGCCACCGTCCGCGGTATGGGCGATGGCGACCTCCGCGCCAAGCCGGCCCTGAATGAATGGCACACGGGCGCTGACAAAGCCTTTGCCCGAGGGGAAGAACGTCAGACCGGTGATCCGCTGATTCGTACGGAACGGGGTCTTGATTTTCTCCCAGGTGGCACCGCCGTTCTGGGTGCGGAAGAGCTGTCCTTCTTCAGCCGCCACCCACCCATGCTGAGCAGAAGGAAACGAACAGCGCAGAAGATCTCTCGCTCCTTCAAGTGCGGCCAGGTCGTGCCAGCTCTTACCGCCGTCTTCCGTTTTCCACACACGAGCTCCGTTGTCGGCGCTCTGCCCAACGGCGAATCCCAACTGTTCCGATGGGAATCCAACGTCGCGCACCACCCCGTCTGAGCTACCCCAGTGGGCACGTTCCCACGCTCGTCCTTTGTTGCGGCTCACGTAGGCGCTGCTGCCGCCGTTGGCAAGGATCCACCACTGCGACTCACGCACGATTAGGCGCACGGATGCTCCAAGGTCTCCCGGTGTCTCATCCCTCCAAGCAGATTCGCCATCCCGCGAGCGAAGCACCGCATGCTTCGTCTCACCCTCCCGCTTCAATCCGGCAAGAGCCCACATCTCAGAAGGACCCACCAGGCGCACTGACACCCAGTGGACCTCTCCTGTAAGTCCTTTGCCATCGACGGTGGCCACGGAGAGTTTATTCCAACTCACGCCTCCGTCGCTAGTCTGCCACAGGAACATTCCACTCCAACATGCGCCATTTTCTGTGTCGTAGAAATGAACACCGCTAAGGGTCTCCTTGTGCCCAACATCAACCCCGGCCCACTCTGCGCCGGCAGCGACGATGGTCAAAATCCAAGTGAGAATGCCTCTCAAAAGATTTCCTCCGATGTTCGGCTTATTCGCCAATCTTGAACTCCCCCCACTGGCTGGGATCCATCCGGGTTTCGCTGGGCAGGTCGGAGACGATGCCGGCCGCCTTGTTCGCCCAATAGCATCGTGCAGCATTGCGGCGGCCGGTGGCATCCGACCAGATGACGCCGAAATCTCCCCGAAGAAGTTCGCCCGATTTCGGCTCGAGACCCAGCGCGCTCAGCGGCACGGCGGCCTCCAGTACGTACCTGTCCCGGCCCTTTTTCACGGCCAGATTTGCTTCGCGCAGAATGAGCACTTCATCCACCGTCACCGTGCCTACGGGTGAAGTGAAGCTCTGCGGGTCGGCGGCCCCCGGAACAACATACCGGTAGAGTACGGCTACAAACTCCCCCCTGTACGGTGCGATGACGATTCGTTGATCCCCTTCCACCGGCTTGGTCCGGCCGGGTTTGGCGGAAGGATCCGCTCCAAATCGGAAATCTACTGCACCACCCGACTTAAAAAGGAGTGTCCAGTCCTTGCCACGGTTAGCCAGCACCATCGAATCGCTGACGTCGTAGCCGAGATACAGGTTTTGTGAATCGTAAGCAGCCCAGGCTCTTGCCTGGTGGTGCGGATCGAGAAAGATTTCCGCTGCTTCGTCCCGCCAGGTCCAGTCATCGAGATTGCCGTCCATCGTGGGCGTACGCTTCGCCAGGCCCAGTCCAAAAACCCGCGGTTCTTCCCCGGTTGTCTTTTGAGCGATGAGACGCTCCGCTTCCTTGTAGTGATCGAGCGTAAATTGCACCTCCGTACGCGGCAGCCGGTGGATGGTGTCCAGCCCGGTTAACTCACAGATGACCGGCGCCCGGTTGCCGATCATGATGTAGACCTTTCCGCTGTCCGCATCCTGAAAGAGGTTGCCGCCGAACGACTCCCCGGACGGGGACGTGGCAACACCTTTGAGTGAGGCCCCACGCACGGCCCTGGACGGGTAGGGGTCGGGTCCCGTGCGGCTGTCTGCAAACAGGCTGGCCACGTAAAGTCCATCGGCGGTGAACAGATAGTCCTGACCCGTGTTGCCGCGGAGGGCGAAGACAGTACCCACATCTCCGCCCAGGTCGGCCTGTCCGAGCGTATAAAGCACTCCTACCATCAGCCCCGGCCGGGCCGCGGGCGCTTGCCATCCGCCATGGCTCAGAAAGTCGTTGGGGTAGGTCCACAAGGTCTCGCCATTCCGATCGAACATGGCCATAGGCGCATCGGTGGACAGAATTCGCCCGCCGGAAAAAACCCAGGACGCCGCGGAGGTCTGATGTCTCACATGCTTCAGCGCCCTGTTCACCACCTGTTCTGCTTGCCCGGGCTCGTACAGCGGCGCACCGCATTCCGTCCAGCCCGTCACCGGACATCGCCAGACGTATTCCCGGGTTCCCACAAGAGTATACGGATAGATGGTGAGGTCTTCGTCCACCGGGCTGGAGAAGAAGAACTCCCAGCCCACAGCACCCAGGTCGCCGGGTGTAAACTCGAAGAAGGAAATCTCATCATCCTGCACCAGGCCGTCCCCATTCCTGTCCGCCCAATAGTAGTTAGTCTTGTACTCCGGCCGCCATTCCCAACGCTCGGGATCTTTGATTTTTTCAAGGATCTCCGGTGGGGCCATTTTCTCCGACATGAGCGGTACATGGACACGAGGGTCGGTACGATAGATCAGATTGGGGACCTGATACTGGGCGCGATGCACATAGTCGCCCACGGAACCGACCGCTGCGAGCGGTTGGTAACGATCGCCTTTGCGCTCGCTGATCACGACCCGACGCGAGGCGGAAATCAGGAATTCGCGTCCATTCATCCGGATGGTTCTGTAGCTGCCGTGCTCGTGTTGGTTCGGACCGAAAAGCGCGCGGGGATGCGTGGCGCGCCAGCTCGTGGACACCGGCTTCGATGCACCGGTCTCCCAGTCAATCTCGATATCGCTTCCAGTGAGAAGGGCCTGGGTTCGGTCGAACGGATTTACGTGCGTGCCGACGTTCTTGTAGAAAGGTCCGCCGATGAATTCCCTGAGGAACGTTCCCTCGGCACTCCACAGACTGGTGCGCTTCGGATAGAAATCCCGTTCAGCGACCCAGAGCCTGTCACGCCCGTCGACAACCATCGCCGTGGGTAGCAGCATGCCATTCTCCTCCCAGGGCCCCACCCAGGGGCGGCCGCCGGTTTTACCTACCTGACGCAGCGCACTGCCGTCAGCGGCAAATACTTTGACGCACATCTGATCTGCCCAGTCCGAGACGAAGATGTTTCCCTGCCGATCGGCCGTCAGTCCCACGGGGGCTTTCAAGCCACCGTTCGCTTGCGAAACCACGGTCTGAATCGGGCCCTTCGCCGGATCGAGAACGACAACCTCCCGTCCGCTGACCGCCAACAAACGGCCCGCGGGATCCACCGCCACACCCCGAGGGCTGGGAACATCCAGTTCGCCCTTGGTCTCCCCAGTGTGGGCATCGATCACCAGGATCTTGTCCTCCAGATAACAGGAGACGTAAAGCGTCCCATCCCGGTGGGCCATACCCAGGACATTACACCGGGCCCAATCCGGATTATGGTCTCCGGCGGCAATCCAGTCTTCGGGAAGACGGGGCGCAGGAAGCAAGCTCCGGTCGTAGATGTGCACCACCCGGAAGAAGTTGTCGTCTCGCAAGTGTGCGCCGTGCATGCTGCTGCCTACGTGCCGGACCTCCTCCCTCCCGAACTCCACGTAATCCCCGGACTTCTTGTCAACGCGGTAGAGAACCAGCCGATACTTCTCATGGTAGGTCTGCTTGATGGGTTCGCGCCACGCATCAACCAGCACGTACAGGTAATCGTCATCCACCGCAACCGCTACGCCGGAAAGACTGTAGAAGCGCACATGATGAACCCCCCACTGCTTTCGGCCTTCGTAGTCCACCGCAATCACCGCGCTGCCGGCTTCGGCGTGCGGCGCGGCAAGGTACACCTGCTCTTCATCGGCGGCCACCGACTCCACCAGGCGGTGATCGGAAACCCACGCCCCCTTCCCGTCCGCACTGTCCCAGGGAGGATCGCCCGGCATGCCGAAGGTGAGCTGATAGGTAGCATCGAACGGCCCATGCGTCAGGCCGCGCACGGTATACTCCCCGGGCGTCACCAACCGACCTTCGTCGTCTGCGCCATCCCAATAGTCAGCATTTCTTCCCCCGGGTCGCAGCGTGTCCGCAATAAGATTTCGCACACGCTTGCCCTCTCTGGTCTCCACGACCAGTGTCACGTAGTTTTTATCGGGAAGTTCATAGACGATCTCAACCGGCCCGATGGTCGCCGTCGTCTTGAGCACGATACGCTCCGCCGGCGTCAGGCCGGCGTTCGCGAACGAAGCGGACGAGACGAGAACTGCAGCGGCCAGAGTAATGCAGAGTGCCGAATTGTGATTCGTGAGAGGTGAGTTGTGATTGCCGATTGTCGAATGCCAATGGATCATTTCACTCTAAATCTCGGCCGCGCGATACAATCTGCCATGGCCGCTCCGGGTCCCAGATCACACGCAGGTGCTCGTAGGGAAACTCAAGACTGTTTACCTCCGCATCGCCGGACAGGAAAGGCAGCCGTTCCGGCGGCAGGCCGTCGGCTTCCCAGATGGGGCGGGGGACGGGGCGGCCGTTGATGGTGGCGAAGCGGATGCGGTCGGAGAGAACGGCATGGCACATTCCCAGGGTGGTATCTCCGAGCCGGTACCGCACGGTGCGCATGCCCAACATGTAGTAATCGAGCAGCTCTCCGTTGCAGACCTCATTCTTGAATTCGTCGAATGATTTTTCCTTGCTAAGGCCGACCACGGCGATCATTCCGTTCAAGGTTCGACTCAATTCCTCCTCGCTGAACGTGCGCTCCTCCCCTTCGTAGTTGGAAAAGGAGATCTCCAGGTATTTGTTCACGGGTTCAATACGCACGGCATCTTTTCTTCCCCAATCCGTTGCGTTCAGGGGTCGCAAGGCAAGATAGATCGGGCCGTCTTTCAGGAACACGTGGCCATCGGCATACGACACGTCCTCAATCTCTCCGTAGTGAGCGGAGAAAATGACGGAGTATCGCAGCGAGGTGACGGGTTGTCCCGCAAGGCGGAGCACGGGCCGGGTAAGCACCATCGCCACCCGGCTCTGCTGGACGGTGTGCGTCAATCCATAGTCATGGAGGAAAATAACTTCGCCCCGGTATGGGCCGCACTCCGCGTTTTCCATCTCTCCCGGGCGTTGATCGTTGATCAGGAATCTTGTCTGGGCCGTCCGGATGTGGGCGACATCGGTTGCGGGCGCCTGTCGTCGATACGCGAAGAAGAACGGCTCCGCCTGCTCCCAGGTCTCTCCCTCCGCGGTGGCCAGTGCGAAATCTTCCTCCTGGTACGTCGTGCAGAGGATCTCGGCCGTGGCGGACGTTTGCCCCCCTTCCCCTCGTTCCGCCGTGGTGCGAATCCGGTAAGGATAGGAGCGTTCCCGCATCCATTCCACCAGGTGGACGGGCGCCTGATACGAGACCGCCGCAAGCCATGCCGCCATGCCGACGCACCGTGTCAGATCACTTGCCTCCGCAATCACCACGCGCGCCGGGATTTGTCGGAGCTCTTCCGCCGGATTCAGGATTGCTGCGTCGCCGAAGGTCAACCAGAAGACGACGCCCGCATAGGTCAGGTGCCCGATCGAGTCGGTGGAGTAGGCCCGCGAATATGGCCCGGACAGGATGCCGGTGGGCGGATGAAAACGCCCGAGAAACTCGGCCCAGATGCGCTCGACGCATTGCTGCGCAAGCGCTCTTGCTTCTTCGGTCTCCGCGAGCGTCGCGACTTCGGTGAGATTTGCCAGGGAAAGCGCGCTGTAGGTCGGGCTGGAGTATTCACTCAGCGTTCCGCGCCGGCTCAACAGATCCCGAAGTTGCCGCAGGTTCCACAAGCCATGCGCAACAGCTGCCTCGTCGCCAAACAGTTCCCCGCCAAGGATCATCCCCAGCGTTGCCTTGGAAGGCATGTTGTCGTTGTAGCCGTGAAACTGGTAATCGGACTGCCGGTCCCCATTATAGTCCCGAAGGCCAACCCGGCCCCACCTCTCCATCTTCTCGAGCACCGGCAGGTCCAGCTTTTCCCGATGCAGGCGCAGCAACTGAACAGTGTGATTCGTGATGAAGATATCGAATTCGCCTGCCGCCTCCTCTTGTTCTTCGCTGCGCGCGGGAATGTGGAATTCCATCTCCAACCGGCCCAGGATGGCGTTCGCCAACACCCGGTCGGCTTTTTCCCCGGCCAGCAACCCGAAGCAAAGCCACATGGTCTCCCGCGTAGGCGGAGGCGGATCACCCAGCACGCAACGCCCCTCTTCGTCAAATGCCCGATGCGAGAACGCCGAGGCAAGCCTGACAATCTGCTGGCGCCGATCTTCCTGCGTTTCTGCGATGCCGAAGGGTTCGAGGTCGTCGAAGAGGTCGCTGGGGTTCATTGTTAGTGAGTAGTGAGGAGTAAGTAGTGAACAGTAAGCAGTGAGTAGTAAAAGTAAAAAGTTACCAGTAAGTCACTTTGCTATGGAAACTCAAGCGGCAAAAACTGTCCGGATGCAATATTGTTCGCTGTTCACTGTTCACTACTTACTACTCACTCCCCCTCAATACCGCACTGTCGCTTCCCAATGCGGGCGCCACCAGCCGTCGCTGCCGGTGCGGTAGTTCATCAGCTCGCGGGGGACCCAGACGACGTGGCCGTCCATCAGAGCGACGTTGCCGCCGGTCATGCCCCAGGGAGCGGGGGCGTGGCCGCTCCACTTCACGTTGCCGTTGTCTTCCGCCAGGGTGTGGTAGGTGTTGGCGCCCAGATCGGTTCCCAATGCGGCGTTGTCATACATCATGTCGCAGGCCAGAACCGTTTTTGTCGGTTGGCTGTAGAAGCCGGGACCGCTGTCGCCGACGCGTGACCAGTATTCATGCATGGTGAACACTGCCCGTTCCTGCGGATAGGCTGCGTGCACGGCGTGAAAGGAGTCTTCGCCGTTATCCGGCACGCCATTCGGTCCCATGGTGACGCCCACGGGTCGGCCGAAGTAGGCATAGCCGGAGGTTCCCGATACGTATCCCAGAATCGATTGCGTCTGGCGATTGATTGCCTGGTTTACATCGCCTCCGTAGTCACGCCTGACTACACCGCTGGACCGCATCTGACCGGGACAAAACAAGACTCTCGGATCGCCCATGTAGTCGTAGGAAATCAGCGGACCGAAATTGATGGATACGCGGGCCCGGGCGGACATGTGGGCCAACATGCGCACGCTGCTCGGGTGGAAACCCGCCCAACCGGGCATGACGTTTCCATCGTGATCCACCGCATAGGAGGCCGTCCCCACCGCCAACTGCCTGACATTGCTCATGCACAGGGCACGCAATGCTTTCTCGCGCGCACCCTTCATCGCAGGCATCAGCAGCGCGGCCAGAATAGCGATGATGGCAATGACGACGAGGAGCTCGATAAGCGTGAACGCGGCGAATCGGGACGACCCGTTGGATGGGTGGATGAACGGAGGGGTGGATGATTGGTGGTTTTTCATGGCTACCGTTCTCGGCAATTAACAGCTCATTCTCTCCAATTTCCAAGACGATTTCAACAACCATTTCGTCATGAATCGGCTTTCAGTAAACAGGAAGAAGTAAGTAGTAAGTAGTAAGTAGTAAGAAGCAAGCGTGGACTATTTTCAAATCGCTGACTACCAACGACTTACTCTCCACTAGCCGCCGTAACCACTTGATAGTAATAATCGAACATTGCTCGCCCCCTGCGAGGTGCCGTCTTTGAGTCGAGGCCGTGCCGGGGCCGGAGCGTGACCGCCATTTCCAGGATCCCATGGTCGAATAGCGGCTCGATGTTGATTTCGGGGCTCAATCCCAGGGCCACGATCAGGGGCGGCACGATTTCAGGGAGCGGATCTGATGCGTCCGGAAGGTCCCATGGGGGGCCGCACAAGGAAACATATGCGTCGACCTCCGGGTGATCTTCGAAAATCCGGCGATACATCTCCGCGGGAAATCCGCCGTTCACTTCGGCGCGTTCCTGGGGGTATGCGGCATGGATGCCCATCCACGAGAATTCTCCATTATCCGGCTCACCGTCGTCCCCCATCATATCGTCCAGCGGACGTCCGAAGTAGGCATATCCCTGCTTTCCGGTCACGAAAACTCCATACTGCCCCGTATCGATATATTTTATCTGCTGATCCAAATCGATTCCGTTCATCGCGCCCCCCACCGAAATTGGCCCGGGCAGAAAAATTGGCGATAAGCCTGCGTGTAGCCTTCGGAAAGCAGGGGGCCAAAATTGATTTGATAGTTGCCCTTCAAACCGGGCTCACTCGGATTCACAAAAATAAACCGAACCGTATTAGGTTGTAGTCCCGCCCATCCCGGCATGATCCGGTCTTCGTGATCGGCTCCATATAGTGCGGTGA
>CAUZEO010000113.1:0-14069 GCA_963578625.1 Kiritimatiellia bacterium
TTCAAATCATGTCTCCAGTGCTTCGTCCCACTTTTCTGGTCCAGGCAGTAGAGGTAGCCGGCGAGGTCGCAAATATACAGAAGACCGTCGGCGATGCAGACGGTGGACATGGTCCTGCCGAAATCGCCGCCCCCCAGGTGCCACCGCACATGCGTTTTCGTCACGTCACCTGATCCAGTGGCGTCGATCGCGAAGAGGTGACCGAGCCCCGTACCGTGCTCAGGATCCTGACCGAAGCCGATATAGACGGTATCGCCCAGGATGACGGGCGTTGAGATGATATTGTTGCGCGTGCCGTATCCGCCAAGCTCCCACACGGAGTCTTTGGGGTTTCCGTCAAATTTCCAGAGCAGCTTTCCCGTCTCGGGCGCAAGGGAATAAACCCAGCCGTCGCCCCCGGGAAAGATCGCCTGCCCCGTTCCGCCGACTTCCGCATAGCTTGGAGAGGACCACTGGCCGTGGAGAATTTGCTTCAGATCGGAGAATTCCCACACCAGTTCGCCGGTTGTTTTGTGAATGGCCAGAAAACTGGGTGCCATCGGCATCGGTAGATTGAGATGGCCTTCGTCGACCCCGTTTCCCGACACCAGAAGCACGTGATCGCCCACCACGACCGGCGACGAGGTGGCGAGGTTATGCGGAAAGACCCCGAGTTCTTCGATCATGTCGAAGGACCAGACGATGTCCGCTTTTTCCTTGCCTTCGTACTGCTCGTCCTGAAAACCGTCGTTCTCGCCGTCCAGAAATCCTTTCGTATCCGCGCAGACCAACTCACACCGGTTGTTGACATAGTAGAGCCGGTCGCCCTCCACGTGTACGGTCGAGCAGATCCCCTGCAGGGGCCAGTCGTTTACGCGTCCGGCCGACAGCTTGTCGTGCACGGCTTGCCACAGAAATTTTCCATCGGATTCCCGGAAACAGAGAATGACACCCTTATCTCCTTTGATGGACGAGTCCCGGAAGCCCTCGTTATTGGTTCCCACATATACCTTGCCTCCGCAAATCACGGGATTCCCGTAGCTTTGTGATCCCAGCCCGGCGACCCACTTTACGTTTTTACCGGTTTCGACGTCCCACTCGGTGACAATATTTTTCTCCGAAGTGTTCACCATGTTCCGGCCGGGGTCGCCACCCCAGGTAGTCCAATCGGCGGCGGGCACGGAGGCGGCCATCGCGAGGATCCCTCCAATGCACCCAACCCAACGAAACCAGGCACTGCGCCTCGAATTACTCATTCTCAAAAACCTCCACGTTATCGAATAGAACTTCAGTTCCTTTGGACTTGCCGGTGATCGCTACTGAATAGGCATACAAACCGGGGCTGCCTTCGAGGTTAGGACACGAATCCTTCATGGTCGCGTTCCAGCTCTCCGGTTCCTTCTCGCCCCGGGGCCAAACCTTGCCTCGAACGATTCCCACACCATTGTCCACGTCCACGGAAAGTTTCGAGGTGTACCACCGGTCCGGCTCCCACGGAAATTCGACATCGAGCTGAATCCTCGGAATCGGCGCCCAGGTAACAAGACGAAGTTTGCGAACGCGTTCGGATGTGCCGGTAAGAATCAGCAGATACCGGCTATTGATCAGGCCCATATCCGGAAGAAAACGTCCTTTCTTGGAAACCCCGAGCAGGTCCGCCTGAACGGTATAATTCGCGGGCAAGGGCGGGGTCATATAGCAGCGAAGGCGGGCAAACGGTGGCGCAGGGCGGTCCGCAAGCTTTCGCAACACTTTCCCCCCCTCGTAGTCTGTTACCTGGCACTTCAGCTTCGATGTGATGTACCCCGCCGGTGGCAACCCCACTTTAAGAGATTCGAAATTCTCTTTATAGGGGAGCGGAGGAACGATGCGTACCCGGGCGGACGCCGAAAGTTCGCCTGCCGTCGCGGTGATCACGCCGGCCTGCATTCGGTTGGCAGTCGCCGCGGTAAACCTTCCGTCCGCATCAACGGTACCCTGAAGCCCTTTCACCTCGAACGTCGCCGACGGATTCCCGCCTACGCCCAGGTTGACCAGGGAAAGGGATTGGGACGCGCCCGGCGCCAGCCAGAATTCCGCCGGTTGCAAGCGAAGATGATCGGATTCGCCGGTTACGACTCGATCACCCGCCTCTTTTTGCGCAACCGGTGTGCTTGTGCCGTCGCCGGTCGACGCACCCTTGATCCCGATGCAGTACAGATCCGTTCTCGTCGGCAACAACACCCTGTTGCCCGCAATGGCAGGTGTGCCAAAGATTTCGATTGGCGCTCCACTCGGTTCGGAAAACCGGTCTTCGTCCAGCCGTTCGCAACCCGCGCGGGAAACCCTGAGGATGTGATACGCCCCGCGCACTTCGCCCACGTATACTTTTCCATCGGCATAAACCGGGGACCCCTTCGCCTCGGTTCCGTAGTTGAAATCCCAAAGGTGATCGCCGGTCTTCGCGTCAAAACAATGGAAATTGGCCGAATTGTCGGGAACGAGCAGGAGGTCCTCGTGAAGAATCGGGGACGCGTATCCCGCCGGCAATCCGCTCTCTTTCCACACTTCCTTCCCGGTGCGGGCATCGAGGCACACGACAGCGCCCATCAAGGTGCTGTCGACGTTTTCTTCGCTGTGCGTTCCGTAAACAAGGCCCTCCCCGTACACCACGGAACTGTTGATGCCGCGTTTACTCAACTCGGACTGCCAGAGGCGCTCCCCGGTTCGCGGATTCATGGCGAATAGTGTTCCGTCGGCAAGACCGCCGAGGAGAACGCGGCGGCCGTCCAGTGAGACGACAACAGGCACGGCGTAAGTCGTATCGAGCGGTTTGCCGCTGGGCGCAGCCCAATAGACTACCTCGCCGGTCAGCTTATCCATCGCCAGGTATCGATGCAGGCCCTTGCCTTGCGGCCCCCAGCTGCTGTTCAGGAAGCTGATCAAGACCAGGTCCCCTTCCACCGTCGGCGTGTTGGTGCGTCCGCCGTACCCGGAAATCCGGCCAAGCTCTTCGGTGAGAGACCTCGACCACAGAATCTTCCCGTCCGGGGCGAAACAGAAAAACCGGCCCTGCACCCCGTGGGCATAAATGTTTCCGGTCTCTGGGTCTCCCGCCAGGTTGGCCCAGCCTACGCGGTGGGCCACGATATCGGTCAGAAAAACGTTGAATCGATGTTCCCAGGCCAATTTGCCGGTCTCCAGGCTCAGGGCCATCACCCGCTCCTGTAATTCGCTTCCTTCACCAGCCCGATTGATCAGGTAAACCCGGCCGTTCATGACCAGGGGAGATGACCGGGATCCGTACGGCGCATGCCAAAAGAGGTTCTCCCCATCCGGCGACCAGGTTTCCGGCAGACCGTCGGAGGCGAATACGCCGTCCTGCTCCGGTCCCCGCCAGTGTCCACTCTCGTACCCCCCGGCTGAACTCCACATCAGGATCAGCGCAGCAAAGAACGCGGCAACTTTCCTTATCATCACGATTCCGTCTCCTTGTTTTGGAATGGCGCCAATCTCTCCCGGATCTCATTTGGAACGGATATCGCGGTCACCGGCCCGTCCACCGGGATGTCGCAACATACCGTGGTGCAGGTCCCGGTGGCACAAATCGTCCTTTCGCGCAAAAACTCCGCGGCCCAAGTCACGGAGGACTTTCCAATCTCCTTGATCCACAGCGAAATGTCGAACTCATCTTCAAATCGCAGTGGGCGCAAAAACTCGAAAGAGCATGATCTTCGCGGCCACGAGACGTGCCGGCCATCGATCCGCATCGTCACCGACAACCCGACAGATCTGAATAATTCATGCTCTGCCGACTCCATCCACCGGGCAAACTCCGAGAAGTGGGCAAACCCTGCCATATCCGTCTGGGCGAACTCAACCCCTCGCTTCGTTATGAAAGATGGCATATCTACTCGACCTAAAAAGAGAACGATTACGTTGATCTACAGGGTCCGCGGTCAACCTAACTGCTTTGCGCGGAACGCTTCCACTTCCCACTCCTCGATAAATATCCGCTGTGCGTCCGTTAAAAATTCCACCCCACCAAACGCCTGGGCCAGTTGTTGAATCTGTGCGCCGTCCCGGGCGAGAGCCAACGCCAGAACCGCTTTTTTCTCTGTCGCCGCAGCGGAGAACACGCCGTGTTCAGAAGAAAATACCCGCGGTTTGTACCCATGCTCTTTTTGGAATGCATCAACACCTTCGGCGGTCACTTCACCTAGGTAAGGGTACGCCTGGGAATATACGATGTGGTCCGGCGAGATGGGACCCTCGGCAACAGCACAAATCCGGTCATGACAAACGAAGGCGCCGTCTTCCCCGAGACAGGTCTCAATTGCATTGCGCGTGCGCACAATTTCCGCATCTTTTCCGGCGCTTCCGAAGCGAAGATCCGTGGATATGCCTAGCGCTGCATATTCCTGCTTCAGCGTATCGATCAAGTGATTGTGAGCATCTCGAATCTCTTCCGCGGAATTGCCGCTGACAACTACTCCATGGTTATCAAGAAAGAGGGTGGTCGGTGTCCGACCATGCTCACGGATAAAAACCGAGACCCGTTCACGCAATTCCCTGCAAAGCGTGAATCCTGGATCGATATACGGGACCCACAAAGCGTCCGGAAAAAGACGGGCTCCGGCCGCGGGCCCGTTCACGGCGCAGGTCATTCCATTGGTGAGAACCGAATGGGTATGAACCACGAAGGTCTTGTCCAGGATATCGTGCATCGGCGACTCTACCGAAGGGCGCAAGTCCTGTCCGGGAAGTACTGCCGCCAGCATCAGGTCCAGAACGACCGCCTCCCGTTCGTGTGGATCGGACGGAATATCCGCAGTGTAAACGGCACCAAGAAGTCCCCGATCCAGGGCGACAAACCGGTCCGGGGCGAGACTGCCGAGGGTGGTGCCGGATGGCTTGATATAGAGCAGATCACCCGATTTCGCCGAAGTGTTTCCCCCACCCCCTTTGACGAAATCCTGGGTGCCGAATTCGTGGGAAAGTTCGGTGATAGTTTGTAATAGTTCGTCGGGTCTTTCCTGCATGGCGAAAGGGACACTACACAGATCCGAGCGGCACCAAAAGGCGATTTCGCGCTCTTGGCGAATCCGGCTTGATTGGCCTCTGACGTTCCGTCTGGCCATGATCAATTCATTCTAGAGAACGGCGGGGACCGCCGTCTCCAGTGGTTTGAAGAGAAAAAAGGATCCGGCGGTCCCCGCCGTACGGTGAATGCATAGGTCATGAAAGGGCCACATCAGAGCGGCAGCTTTAGTCAGACGCCCCATTGAAAAGGGACCCTGATTACAAATCCCGGCCCACGGAGTAATTGGCAGCGATACGGGCGCCCTGCCATCCTATCCACATAGCCATGAAAGAGGACCGAATCACACTGGAAACCAGCCTGAACTGGCTGGATCGCTTTATTCGGCGAAAAACATTCGATCGTCTCCTCGGCGCGGGGTGTCTATATCCTTGCGGGGTGCGTCCTGGTCGTTGTCGTCTGGAACATCGCGTTCGGGCTCCGGGGCTGGGTCGAACCGTGGATAGGACGCCGGGATTGGATTTTTGCGATCCTGGCCTCCTTCGTCATTCTCCTCTTGTTTCGCAGGGCCTCGAAAACGAATGCGGGGGACTTGGATGGTCACTCGGTCAGCGGAGGAGCCGCGTTCGACAATCCCTCGACCGGAATTGCATCAGCGATTTCCCGCGGATTATCCATCAATCCAATGGCGCCGAGCACGGTCGTAGCCTTTGCGGCGGCAACCGTGGACATTTTCGCATTTGGACCCCGGCTCATCCTGGAAGGACTCCGTGCGATCCGAAAGTGCGCGGCCCTGCGCCAGATAGATAAAGAAGGATGTGCCGCGGTGCTTACGGTTCTGACGATCGAAGGGAAGAGCCTGTCCTACTCGGAGATTGCGGAATCTATTGACGGGCTCGACCCCGCGGTTGTGTTTCCGCAGATGCCTGAAATCGACGGGGTGATCGCCTTGACGAGGGCTCCGGCAGGTCTTTCGCTCTCCGGCGATCTGCGCTCAGCTCTGAATAAGAGTGGCGCGACTAGCCTTAGTCCCAAAAACTGAGGGCAGTGCCCCCTCGACATAACAATAGACTCGCATTACGCTTCGTCCCGCGTGTAAGGAGGAATGAGTCATGGAAATTTTAAACCATATCCTGACTCTGGGGATGTTGATTCTGCTGCAAGTGGTGCTCGGATTCGACAATCTGCTCTATATCTCGCTCGAATCCAAGCGGGCGCCGGCGGACAAGCAGGCGATGGTCCGGCGCCTTGGGATCGGGCTGGCGGTTGGCTTTCGCATATTCCTGCTGTTCGCGCTTCTCAAGGTCATTGATTATTTTCAAGAACCGTTCTGGGGCATTGCCAATTCACGCATCGTTCAGTTCAATTTCACGGTGCACAGCCTGATTGTTTTGCTGGGAGGTGTCTTTATTCTTTACACCGCCACGAAAGAAATCATCCACATGCTCACCTTGGGGGAAGATGACCAGGGGAAAAAGGGAACCGGTTCCGTGCGAATGATCATTTTCTGGATCGTGGCCATGAATCTTGTCTTTTCCTTCGACTCGATCCTTAGCGCGATTGCATTGACGGACGAGTTCTGGGTGATGGCGATCGCGATCTTGATCGGCGGAGCACTCATGATCTGGCTCTCCGACAAAGTGTCGGCATTTCTGGAGAAAAACCGCATGTACGAAGTGCTGGGCCTCTTCATTCTTTTCGTGGTAGGCATCATGCTTATCACCGAAGGAGGCCATCTCGCCCATCTCAAGCTCTTCGGGTACGAAATTACTCCGATGACAAAAGCGAGCTTCTATTTTGTCATCAGCATCCTGGTACTCACCGACATCGTCCAGTCCCAATACCAGAAGAAATTGATGCGAAAGATAAAAGCTGCAGCCGCGAGCGTGGCTTGACAGGGCCCGCCGGCTCCGTATGATAAGAGCATCCTTTCTCCGGGGCGATTAGCTCAGCTGGCTAGAGCGCTGCCTTCACACGGCAGAGGTCACAGGTTCAAGTCCTGTATCGCCCACCATCCGTTAAAACGTACGGTCGAGAACAGCACCATCGTCTATCGCTCGCTCATGCACGCCAAGACCAAGGGCAACTTCGAGATCTTCTCGAGGAGTTTATTGCCGTGATCCCGGCGTCGTGGCCGGCGAGTAGGTTCATCTTACCTTCTAACCCGCTTATCTCACACATTTTCGGCGCGAGAGCATAGAGCGCCCGTAGCAGAAGAAGTGTGAGATAAGCGGGCTAAGCGAACTCGCGAATCCAATCGGCTCACGACGAGTCGGAGATGACCCACGGAAAGGACGCGTAGTCGGACTTGCCCCGCCTCTCACGCCCTCCGCTCGAACCGCATCGAGCTGCGACGACGAGCACGAGTACGATGAGGAGCAGGGAAGCAAAGCGATGAGACGGTCTTGGCCATCAGCAGTCTCATGCCCTTGGCTGATCCCCGGGCCCACACGGAGTCCTTGCTCGATGCGGCTCGAGCGGAGGGCCTTAGAGACCAATTTCTCCACTGCGGACTGAAGACCGCAACGCCTGGACGCGGAATAAATTCCGCGCTACGGTTGGCAGTGGATTAGATGTCGCCCGGCATCGCCGACGCGTACTCGTCCGGACTGACGGTGTCCGAAAAGAGAACATCGGCGCATCCTGCCATGTCGAAATTGAACATGGCTCGGGTGGCCAGAGCGACGTCGATGTCACTAATCAAAAGTTCTTCCTTCTTCATCTCGCATTGGGCGTGGATTTCGCCATTGGGCGCGACGACCTGCGTCCGGCAATTCTGATGTTCAACGTGGACGCAATTGCAGGAGGCGAACCAGATTGTATTTTCAGCGGCCCGCGTGGTCAGCATCGCGTGATGGATCGGAATCTTCCAGTCGTTGGGACGGGTGGTATTGTTCTGAGGATGGAATACGATCTGCGCACCCTGGCCCACACATTCCCGGGTGGTCTCCGCAAATCGGAATCCCTCGAAACAGATCACGACGCCCACGGTCACACCAAACAGCCGGAATGTCTCGATCTCCCGGCCGGCGGTGTAGGCAACCGCGTCCAGTGGTGTCAGCTTCGATTTGTGGTGAGTTCCCAGCATCTCGCCATGCTCCGAGATCACCAGGGCCGAGTTGTACGGCTTGCCATCGGATGGATCCGTTTCAAGCGGTGTCTCGGTGCCCAGAATGCAAGCCATTCCATATTTGCCGCAGGCCCGGGTGATGGTGTCATGCAGTGCATTGAGTTGATCGACTTGTACCGGGGCGGTGGGCGAGGTGATATCGACGCGGTATCCGGCCGTCTGCGTCTCCGGGAAACAGAGGATCTGTACCCCGCCCCGCCCCGCCTGTTCGAGGGTTCGAAGAATCGCCTCTCCGTTCTGCTCCAAATCGTTCGTCTGTTTGATCTGGGCAAGGCCAATCCTGAGCTCACGCATAGCCGATCCTTCCTGTTTACCTGATCGTAATCGTGGTGGGGATCCACCAGGTGGAGGAGGCGTTGCGCGTCACTGCCGCCAGTTCCGAATCGGTGATGGCGCCATTGAGGGTATACGAGCCGCCTGAATATGTCGGAGGCCTCCCAGATGTTGCCGATCTGCCAGACCGGTTTGATTGTACTCGCATGGGAATCGCTTTGGGCCTCATGGTTCAGGTCGATAAAATGAATCGGCCGGGGATCCTCAGGGCCGATTTCCAGGATCTGGTCGAGATCGGCCGACAAGATCTCGACTTCCTCCTCCGACAAAACGGGTCCTGCGTTGAGGAGCCCGTCGCGCTCCAACCGGGCAATCTGATCGTCGGTGAGTGCCTGTCATGTGGAGGGAAGTCTCGCTTGCAGCCGTCTGCAAGTCAAGATTCTCAGGCCGTTGATTTGAGGAAGCCGTACTTCTTTTCGATCGACTTGCTCTCCCATGGCGCCTGGTGTAAAAGTAACGGTATAGGCACTATGTATGACAACACTGGGCGAAACTGAAACTCGAAACCTAAAGATGAATATTCGACAGCACAAAGGCGCCACTGCGTAAGAGCATGCAATTCAGGAAAGACCCATTAGAATAAAGGAAACACATGATGCTCACCCAGGAACAAGCTGACGCCTATCATCGCGACGGGTACTTCATCGTCAAATCGCTATTGGATGCGGAAGAGGTGGGCCTGCTTCGTCGAACAGCCATCGAAGATCGGCAGCTCGATCAGAAAGCTATTGGAATCGCTGACGGCGAAGGCGGCACCGTTCGCCTGACTTTATGGAACCATCCCGGCAACAGCATCTACGGCATGATTGCCCGCTCTCACCGAATCGTGGACGCCATGGAGCAACTCCTCGAGGGCGAAGTCTATCACTATCATTCCAAGATGATTTTGAAGGACGCGAAGATCGGCGGGGCCTGGGCCTGGCACCAGGACTATGGGTATTGGTATGACAATTGCGTTCTCTACCCACTCCTGTCGAGTGTCTCCATCGCCGTCGATCCTGCCACGCGAGAGAATGGGTGTATGCAGGTGTTGAAGGGGTCACATCATTTGGGGCGAATAAATCACGGGCAGACCGGAGATCAAACGGGAGCCGATCTGGAGCGGGTCGCCGAGGCCGAGAAACGTCTTGAATTGGTGTATTGCGAGATGGAACCGGGAGATGGCCTCTTCTTTCATTGCAACACCCTGCATCGCTCTGACCAGAACCAATCCGATGCGTCGCGATGGTCACTCATCTGCTGTTACAACGCCGCCCGAAATGACCCCTACCGGGAAGTCAACCATCCCAGTTACACCCCACTGGAGAAGGTGCCGGACAATACAATCAAAGAGGTCGGGATGACCCGCTTTGAGGACGACGCCAGCGATGTGGCCTTCATGGATCCCGGACGGGCAGAAAAAGCGGATGCTTGAGGAAGGGACGAGGATCGGGGTGGCCGTGCTTGGCGCGGGCGGCCGGGGTACCCAGGTGACGGGAAACCTGCTTCGCGATTCGGATCGTAACGTAGAGGTGTTGTCGGTATTCGATCCGGACGTCGCGCAGTCCCGCGCCGCGCGGACAGCCTGGGACAGCCCCAACGCGCACATCTGCGACAGCTTCGAGACTGCCATCGCAATGGAGGGCGTGTCGTGGGTGCTGGTATTCTCGCCCAACGTCTTCCATCGCGAGCACGTGGAGGCCGGATTCGAGGCGGGGCGCCACGTGTTCAGCGAAAAGCCGCTGGCGACATCGATTGAGGACTGCGTTGCACTGCACAAGGCTCACGAGGCAAGCGGGAAGCACTTCGCCACCGGGTTCGTCATGCGCTACGCACCGATTTACCGGCGCCTGAAGTCGCTGATCGAGGAGGGGGCGCTGGGGCAGGTGCTGAGTATCGACGCCAACGAAAATATCGCTCCCTCCCACGGCGGCTACATCATGATGAACTGGCGCCGTCACGCGAAGCTGTCCGGCCCGCACATCCTCGAGAAGTGCTGCCATGATATCGACGTGCTGAACTGGTACACCGATTCGGTGCCCGGACGGGTGGCGGCATTTCACGGGCGCGATTTCTTCGTGCCGGCCAATGCGAGCCTGGTGGAGAAGTACGGACCCGATCATTTCGCCGCATGGCCGGACCCCCACCGCGACGACGGAGCCACCCCCTTCACGGACGACTCGGACCTGATGGACAACCTGGTGTCGATCCTGGAATACCGCAACGGAATCCGGGCTCAATTCCAGGCCACAATGTCAAACGCAATGCCGGAGCGCCGCATCTATGTCAGCGGGAGCGAAGGCACCGCGACCGTCGAACTCTACAGCAGCTCGCTGCGATACAGGCGGATGGGGGACGAGGCAGTGCGTTCGATCGATTTCGGGTCGGACGGACATGGCGGCGGGGACGATTTCATCATGAAGGAACTTTATCACACGATGGCCAACGACGCTCCCCCAACCTGCAGTGGTGAGGAGGGACTGCGCAGCGCCGTGGTGGCACTGGCGATCGATCAATCCGCGCGCGAAGGCCAAATCATCGACCTGACCCCCACCTGGGAATCACTGGGGGTCGAATAGCGGGTCCGAATAGTCATGTTTTTATAACTGACCAGGAGATCTGAATAACAAGAAATCAGATTTCAACCTGCAGTGGGTTGACGTTAGCGAGAATGACCGCGCCATCAAGATTGAGACCGACAAACGGGAAGCCGTCATTCCCAAAAAGGACCCCACGCAATGGATGACGGAACTGGGGATTCAGTACCCGGTCAACCACGCGCACCACATGGGGGCCGGCGTCGTTGCCGGCAGCAATCGTACCAGCGAGAACGGGAGCACCGCGAAAACGCCTGCCATGGCGCATACGGGCCACCGTCTGAAAATCGTCGTCCCGCGGTCATGGCGACATGCTAACACATTCGGATCGAGAGCATTCCCCTACTCTCTTTCTTGAACCGTGGCGAACTCGGACGAAAAATGTTCGAACCCGTCTTCAGTCAGCGGATGATTCATCATGCCTTCGAAGACAGCAAAAGGCACCGCCACGCAATGTGCGCCAGCGAGAATGACGTCGAGGACCTGCTGCACGTCCTTGATGCTGGCACCGACGATGAGCGTTTCATCGATTCCCCATGCATCGTACAACCTGCGCATCGTACCGATCGCTTCAATCCCGTCACTGCCGACCATCCGGGCGCGGCCGATAAAGGGACTGATATAGGGTGAGCCCGCCAGTCCCGCCAACAAGGCCTGGGCTGGATTGAAGATCAGCGTCGCATTGGTGCGCACGCCTTCAGCCACCAGCGGCTTGATGGCGGGCATGCCCACCTTGTTCGCGACGACTTTTACCGCGAGCAACGGGTCCATCGCATGGACCTCGCGGGCATGAGCGATCACCGCCTCGGTCGTCTCCCCCATCGCCTGGAACGCGATCGGCCCGTCAAAATACCGGCGGATTCCGTCCAGCACCTGGCGATAGGTCTTGCCGCTCTCGGCGATCTTGTTCGGGTTGGTCGCGATCCCGTCGACCAGCCCGGTGCTGACCGCCTCCCTGATCTGATCCGGCTCCGCAGTGTCGAGAAATATTCGTGGGGTACTCATGGTTGCGTCTCCTCGTCCTGACAGGTTGCTTCCCTCTTTTATGGGCTGGCTCTACTCAACTATATTGCCGGCATAGACCCGAAGTAAATTACGCTCCCGGTCAGAAAGTCCGTTCCAGACTTCACGCTTCATCGGGCTTGGCGACGCCATTCTACTCCGGTCGAGCCACCAGCGATTGAATCCGATGACTGCCATCACGCGCGGCGTGTCCGTCTTGTTCGGCGTCCCCCGATGAAGACACCGGGGATTGCGAATCATGACGTCCCCCCGGTTCATGAAAAGAGGTTCCAAGGGAAATTTTCCTTCCTCGATGCCTCGAAGTGCTTCCGAGTACGGCAGATGGTGTGTGCCTCTCGCGATTTCAAATGGACCACGGTCCGGTGTCACGTCAACGTAGGGAAAATTTACCGCGATAATCTCCGGCGGGTGGACGAAGTCCGAATCCTCGTGAAAGAGGATACCAAGGTCCTGGTGAATGTCCTGAAGCACCGATCCGTTCAGGGGCGTGTCGGTAGAATATTCCGAAATCGCCGTGTTATCGCCGAGGAGCTTCCCCACGATTCCAAGGATTGCTTCGTTTTCGAAAATTCGCTTGTCATAGAAGGGTGGCTCAAACCGTAAGGGAATATAGTGGCGCATCGGCCCGCGATTCGGACTCTCGGCAAATGCCTTCGCATGGTCCCTCAATACCGGCTGAAACGCACTGTTGCAGTCGTCGATCACTTCAACCGGCAAGCATCCCTGGAGGATGCAGAACCCTTCGGTTCGAACCTCCGAAACTTTCTCGTCAATATTCCGATCGCTCATCTTAATGATGTCATTTCTCCTTACGTAAATAGTTATACCTAAGTTGTTTACAAGATACCAGAGCCTATTTACCGGCGTGAAGACCATTCCAAAGAGATCCTCCCGGTTAAAAAAAGTGCCGAAACCCAGACAAAAGGCTAGCAACGGCGCATAGTGACGTGTATTAACGCCAATTCATACCGAATGACCATTTACTTTGTAATGAAGAATCACGCAAATTTATTTCATCAGGAGGATCAAGACTGCGTGATCGATGGGATTCGAGTCCGTCGCCGGGCCTGACGCTGAAGCCAACGAATAAATGCGCCCCGTTTACAGGCCAAACGGGGTGAAAAGGAGCAGAACATGAGAGTACCAGTGAAAACGAGCGGAGGTGGAGTTCGGAGCCTGAGAACGGCCGGTTCGATTCTGGTGTTTGGGTTAGTCGCATTCAGTGCCACGGCATCTGAAAAGAACCAGGGCACGTGTATCATTGCGAAGCCCGTTCTGCTCTCGGAGAACGCCTCAGGCAGCGCGACCGGGATTGAAATCCCGGCGAGTGACCCCGACAGTGAATCAACGGCCATCAGTACCGCCGATAAAATACGTTCGTGCGCACCGCAAATTACCCGCCCTCCCGATGTGGAACTGGATCTGGCTGCTTCGATCGACCCATCAGTGACCGGCGAGCCTAAGTTTACACTGGCTCGAAATTGTGTGCTTGCCGAAAGATCTTTTACGGATCGCACCGTGGAGGCTACCTGCCCTGCCCGGGAGGTCCTGGAACGAGTATGGAAAATTACGGCGACCTGTGGGAAATCCGCCGTCTGTATCCAAAAGATCTCCCGGGTCGACATCGTCGCACCAAAGATCGTCCATTGTCCGGGCGATGTGACCGTGATTTGCGGCGAGTCCACCAGCCCAGCGGAAACCGGGGAATCTGTTGCGACAGATAACTCCTGTGTCGCGCCGAAGATCACTTTTGTCGATGCGGTGGGTCCGGGCGTCCGCCCACAGGAGTTGGCAATCACACGAACCTGGACCGCAACAGACGATTGCGGCAATGCCGCGAGCGAGATCCAAGTGATCACCGTCGTCGATACGAAAGCCCCGGAGTTGACGGCACCGGCGGATGCGACCGTCGGGTGCGACCAGCCCACAGATCCCGCATCCATTGGCATGGCAACCGCGTTGGACGGTTGTGACGTCCTGCCGGTCCTCTCCTTCGAAGATTCGATTT
>CAUZEO010000114.1:0-14036 GCA_963578625.1 Kiritimatiellia bacterium
CGAACCCAGCAATGAAAAGAAATGGCCCAACCAGTGCATGCACACGTACGGAGGGACCGCTCCAAGAGGTTGGGGAAGAGCGAACTTGATCTCTTCATGCAGGCAGGATTACTTTCTAGAGAAGAAATTTCCACCAACCAACCACCGGATTACCTGCTCGGCACCCGTGAGTACTCAAATATCCATAATCCTCAGCCCCTCTGCCGGTCACCTCGTGCGGCAAGCGGCAGGCCTCCTTCAGTCCTATCTCTCCCAAATGTACGGAGTTGTGACCGTTGAGGACAACGATGCGCATCCGTCGATCGTGATCGGCCGTATTGACGATGCGCAAGTACAGGCGACGTCAACAGATCTTCCCCGCCTGTCGGAGCAGGGACATCTCCTGCGCCGCGTGGATTCGGGGACCCTGCTGCTGGCGGGGGGCAGCGATGCATCGACCGCATGGGCGGTATATGAGTTGCTCGAGCACTACGGTGTTCGATTCCTGCTGTCCGAAGATGTACTGCCGAAAGAACCGGGCGCTTTCTCTCTACCCGGCGTCGACCTCGTTCTCGAGCCGGTCCAGAAACTGCGCGCCTGGCGTTTCCTGTGCGAATTGCCGTACGGCCCGGTGATGTGGACCCTCGAGGACAACAAGCGGGTCATACGGCAACTGCACAAGCTCAAGTTCAACAGCATTCACTACTCGATCTGGCCGGCCCAGCCCTTCGTGCACTACGAGATCGAAGGCATCGCCAAGCGGACATCCGATACGTTGCAGCGGGACATCCTTCGCCTTGGACCGGACACACCGGGCTACGAATCGCTGAAAGATTTCGGGGACCCGATGCTTCCCCCCTGGCTCGCTGGAAAAACCGCCTACACGGACCGGTTGGCCGCCGGACAGGGTCACCTTCATGCGATCATGGACGAAGCCGACGCCCACGAAATGAACTCTTCGCTCGGTTTCCAGCCCCTGGAATTTCCCGTCGAGTTCGCGCCGCTCCTTGAAGATCCCACCCGTCACTCGATTCAACTGGGATCGCTTACCTGCGCAGAGCAGGCGGATCTGATGAATCCGAAACACCGGAAGGTGTTCCATGCCGTCATGGAGGCCCACCTCGAAACGTGGAGCCGCTGTGATGAGTTTCTGATCCTGCTGCCCGAGCATCCGTATGCGGCGCGTACCTTCGAAGAGAGTTGGGGCGTGATGGCGAAGCGGTTCGGGCTGGAACCCCGGTTTAACGTGGAAAGGATGCTGCACCGGGCGGCCACCGACAACCTGCAGGTCGGCGGAACGGACCGGGCCGTACGCGAATTCAAGTCCAGCATCTCGATGCTGCGGTTCATCCGGGAAATCCTCGAGGAATCCCGGTTCCTGGATCGGGCCGCCGGGAAGAGCATCGATGTCGGTGTCGCCGTGGATGGCGGCGGCCGGTTTGCCTACGGCATTCTGGGGGAGGTGCTCTGGCCGGGCTGCGTTGTCAGCACAATTCTTGACTACACTTCTTCGGCCTCCGTGCGCCGGCTGCACCTGATGCACGAAATCGACACCGACAAGGTGCGCGCCCGCCAGGATCTAACGCTCCAGGACGACAATGTCGGCTGGGTTCCGACCCTCGAGGCGGAGAGCAATCACATTCTCCTGCAGACCGGGCACCAGGCCGGCTGGCAGGGATATACGACGCGCTACTGGCCGATCGGCGATCTCGATCCGACGGTCCAGCACCTGGCCCGGTCGTCATGGATACCCACCTATACCCCGCGAGAGGCCCACGCGGATTACGCCGCGCACGCGTTCGGAGAACACGCGGCCGAGACATTCTGCAACGCGATGTGGCTGCTGACCGATGCGACCACCTTTCTTGACACGACGTTTCTCGGTTTTCTGTTCCCGGCGGATGAGATCATCACGTACCGGTGCGAGCACCCCGACCCGCAGCAGAATCGGACGGAGATGTATCACGTGGTCGCGTGCTATCAGCAGGCCCGAAGACTGTTCGAAAAGATGCGCGCCGCGGCGACGACGGAAGACGCGAAACGGCGCCTTGCATACTGGATCGGCCGGCTCGCGTTTTCGATCCACGCGATCCACGAGATCATCGAGGTGAACACAGGCCAACAGGCATTGGCGAAGGCAAAGAATGTGCCCGATACCGATGAAGCCCGGGAACTTCTCGAAGAGGCCCGGGCCTGCTATGAGCGCGGCATTGCCGAAGGCCGTGCCGCGATCCAGGCCGCGGCGCCGATCGCCGTGGAGACGATCGATCGCGCCGCGGTCGGTGCGTACTACCACTTACTCGTCCGCCAGGTCGAAGAGAAGGTGCGGGAGATCCTGGGGGATTCCTCCTGATCAAGGACGCCAGCGTACCAGACACACCTCCTGCTCCTGGGGCTGGAGTCCTTGATCAGCCGGCCGGCTCAGATACCCGGAGCTGAACGCCGTCAGCAGGGACCCGTCGGGCATGAGCACGGTGGACGTCGACTGGGCATGGCTCTTACCCGACCACTTCGCGAGGACATACTTGTGTGTCAGGTCCCAGCTCTCTCCGTGGTCACGGCTGATCACCGCTTCAATTCCCCATTGGGGATAGCCGTCCTCGTCCAACTGGCGCTCCTCGTCCGCCAGCCAACCCGTGCGAACGACGTATGTCATCACGATGTCGCCGTTGGGTAGAAGCGCCATGCTGGGGTGCATACGCCCGTACTCGTAGAGCAATTTTATCTTCGTCCAGGTATACCCGTTGTCCTTTGAGAGCGATACGCCCAGCCCGGCATAGTGGTCGATGAGGTTGTTGACCTGGTATTTCGGGAGCCTGATTCGGCAGCCGGCAACCAGGGTCCCGTTGGCCGCGCGGCAGAGTGCGACCTCGCTCCCGGAAACGCCGCTGCCCACGGTCCAATTCGGCGGTTCCAGTTCCTCGGGCCACGTATGTCCGCCGTCATAACTGAAGCGAAGAAGAATTCGTTTAGCGTTAAAGTGATTTTTCGGCGAGGGAATGTCGACTGCGGGCGTGCCCGGGCCGGGGATTCTTACGATCCAGACAGGCCTGTAAATACCGGCATTCGAGTCCGGTGGTTCGCATTCCTTTTCCACCCGGACGACCATCCTGTGCGCGCCGGCCGGCAAACCTTCATCAAGACGTACGTGGAAAGGGACGCACCACATGTCCGCACTGGGCTTCTTTTGCTCGCCGACTTTTCTGCCGTCGATAAACACATCGCAGTCACCATCCACCGCGCCGAAGAGTATCGCAAGAGGGGCACCGTCGGTTTCCGGCGCCTCGAAGCCCGTTGCGTACCATCCAACCCCGCCCGGTTCGCCCTGGTATGTCCAGTGCTTGTCGATTCGCATCATGCGTGGCCATTGGTCAAACGATTCATCTTCGTACCACGCTTCCGGCATGCCCCGGTCTTCGGGATCGTATTTCCAATGCCACTCCCAGGGAAAGACCACGATCCTCTCGGCACCGTCGAACATCCTTTCCATGCCGCTCGAGCAACTCGGCTCACACAAACGCTGCACCTCTCCCGTAGCCGGATCCTTGTCGACCCACATGGGGTCCCACGTCGTGACTCGAAATCCCCCGGAAGACCTGGGCAAAGGCTCCGCGGTCCATGTTTCTCCATAGTCCGAGCTGAATCCCCTGTATTGCTCGGCTATGAATTCTCCCGTGTCGACAATCAGCCTCCCGTCGCCGAGATACGCGAGTGCACTCCCGCTACCCAGTTCATCACCGGCTTGAGGACTCCCCTCGGGGCAGAATCCCATATCGCGCAGGTATCGAGGACGGCTCCACGTTTGCCCATGGTCATCGCTGAAGCTCAACACCGGCGACTGGACCGGGTGCGTCGATCCTCCAAACTGCGTATAGTCCGTATTGTACAAGAGCAGCAAACGATCTTTCTCCGGCATGTAGACAAGGTAGGGCCCCCAGAGGCTTCCCTTTCTCCATCCATCGGCAATGAGCTGATGTTCCGCGGGAAGTTCACGCGCGACCTTCTCGCCGTCCATCTGCAGGACCCTGTTCAGGATCTTCGCATCCGGCTTCAGGTCGGCAGGTCCCTTGGGTGGGATGATGACCGTGGCCTTCACCGTCTGGAGTGTGCTTGCCTGCCGAATCGCTTCTGCCATCGATTCGTTAGACTGGCCTTTGCTTCCGGTTTCGTTGGTACTTCCCTGGTTCTGCACTACAAATCCTTTCTGCCGGTCGCATCGACTCTGCTGTCGATTCGCCGAACCGGCCGTCTGATTAGCGGGATTCTGTCACAAAGTCCTGCTCATGTCGCGGGAAAGGGGCCGATCTTAGCAAATACGATCAACTCCGAAACCTCCTCAACCGGCCTTCAGTCCTCCAGGTACGGTCTGACCGAGACCCACATCAGCAGGTTCTCCCGTGTTTCCCCGCCGTCGGCCGGCTTGTCGGCGAACGTCAGCAGGGCGGAGTTGGATTGAGCGCGGAACACGATCCGGTGGAAGTTGATTCCCGTTTCCACGACTTCCCAGTATAGCCGACTTTCCTCATCCCTCTTAGGCCCCTGGGGCGTGCCGGGGCTGAAGCTCTTTTCGGGCAACACATCCACCCCGTCCAGCCGGGCCGAAAGAACCGCCGGGCGCGCGGGGGTTTCTTTCGGTTGACGTCCCGCTTTCCTGGCCTCGACCATGTCTCCGTAGTCGGCGGTGGTGAATCGCAGCGAATAAAGCGAGCCGGATTCGAGCCCGACGATTTCCTGTGACAACGCGTTGGGCCCGTTCGGGCTCTGTCGCATCACCACGACATCTGCGCCAGGCAGTCTTACTTCGTTGGAGGCCTCCGACCAGTGCGTGATCAGCATGCCGCATTGTTCGGCGCCGCTGAGGAAGATCGATTCGGGTTCCACGGGGTCGGCCTTCCAATCATCCAGCCCCTTTTCGAAGTGCGGATTCCTGATGTGAGACAATTTGTACGGGCCCTTCCACAACCAGTCGGTCCGGCCCTCGATCCCGTAGTGCCGCAGAAGTTTTCCCCACCAGCGAGCCGTCTCTTCGTCGATATGCGCGGCCTGGAAAATGCCCAGGCCGCGTATGCCGAAACAGACGTCGCTCAACGCGAGCGAGCGCACCTGCATCTCCATGAACGCCTTGTAGTCCACGTCGGCGTGCATGTCCGAGTTGAGCACGGTCGGATGCATCCAGGTGCTGAATAGCGCGGAGACGAACGTCTGCGCATCCGGATAGGAGCGCTTTGCGGCGACAATCCACGAAGTGACGGCGGTGTCCAGTGCGGCACGGGCGGTTGCCTTGTCCCGGTTGCTGGAAAGGTAGATCTCGGAGATGTAGTGACCGTTGCATGCCAGGATGGCATCGAGAAGTTCCCGCGCACCGCGGTCTGGTGTGCTCTGGAACATGTGCCCCTGCCCGTATGTGTACACATTCACGCTTTTGCCCGCCGCAAAAAGCTCTGCGTGGTTCTCCGCGAGGTAGCGAAGCGCGGGCGCCAGTTCCGGATGGTGGGCCGGGTACCCCTCTTCATCCAACCGGATCCCGTCCCAGCTTGGGGATTGAAGGATTTTAAGGATATCGGACAGCCCATTCGTGTCGGCGCTTTTCGGCATATGACCTCCGCCCCATGAAAGCTTGCCCTGTGCCTGCCAGGCACGGAAGCCTTCCCCGCCGCCGCCGTAATCCGTTTTACCGTGCCCGTCGGCCGTATGGAACGCAAGGTTGAGCGCGGTCAAATGCTTTTCCATAAACGCCCAGTCGTACTCACCGTATTCCTTCATCGTGTGGGGCGTCATCGGGAAGCCGTCACCGAGTTGGGAAATGGCCCGCACCACCAGGCGGTCCAGGTTAAAACCACCCTCCGCGGCCATCCGCAGGCTGTACTCTCCCCGCGGAAGCAGGCGCATCGCCTCCTCCGTGCCTCCCGCGCGGCCGTCATGTTCGATGATGACCGGGGTTGCTCGACCGGCGGGAGAGGGATCCAGGGTGATCTGGAGTCCGCCGTTCCCTGACGTGCCGGCCGTGGCGGAAACGTAGATCCATCCGTCACGCGGGTTCACGAATCGGTATGTATTCGGGATCTTACGTTTGGGGCGGACATTCATCAGCTCCGTTACAAGTGCGTTCAGTACCTTTGCATTCTCCACCCCGGGCCAGGACGGCATTTCCGGCCATTGGAAGGAGGTGATCGATCTGTGCCCGATGCGCTCTCCGTCTGCGCCCGACACGTCGACGTCAATCTCGTAATCGCCAGAGGGCATGCGCTGCATGGACACGGGCACTTCCGAGATCGAAGCATCTGAATCCAGAATCGCGGTTTCGCGGATGACGGCTTTGCCTTCACCCTTCTTGCGAATCGATATGTCCGCCGTGGCCCCGGATGGCAGCGGCAGGAGCGCGTCGCCATGGAGACCCAGGACCAACTCATCGGAGAACCTGTAGACGTAGGGTTTGACTTCGATCTGCGGGACGGCCGTCGCCTTGAACAACGCCGCGACATCGTCGACGGTGAGCGCGCGGTTATAGATCCGGAAGTCGGTCATTTCGATCGGCGAAAGATCCCGGGGATCGGTGGCACTCTTATTCCAGCCCAGGTGCAGGGCTCCGCCGTTTGCTAGCTGCCGCAGGGGGATGCTGGTGTCGACCGCGCCGCCCGTGGCGTCCATTCGCCGCCGCGGCAGGATCCGGCCGTTCTCGTAGACCCTCAATTCCGTTTCCTCACCGGTGGCGTCGAACACCAGCGTGAGGTGGCGCCAGATTCCCATCGGACGGAGCACGCCGGTCTCTTCGTTCCCGCGTTGGCCGTTCAGGTAGAACTGCATCCATCCTTTTCTGTCGATGCTCAGGGTATAGGAACCCTCCCGCGCCACGAACGGGTCCCACACGATCGGCAGATTTTCCATGTGGAGCCAGAATGCGATCGTCAGCGCATTCGTCGACTGGAAGCCCGGGTTCGCGCACTCCACGTAGCTCATCGGCCCGTCGAACCGTACGGCGTAGCCGTCTCCGCGAGGCACCAGGGTTGCGCCCACGAACTGCCCGTCATTGCCGTTTCCGCTGACATCCCGGACCATGCCGAATGGTGTAAGCGATTCCCTGCTAAAATCGTAATGCAGCTTCAGGCCGCTTTCTTCGCCGTATGCCGCAAAAGGAAACACCGCCAATGCGGCGCTAAGGAACATCGCCGCGAGCGCACCCTGTCTTGTTTTCCTCATTTCTCTCCGTCCCAAACAGGAAGGCCAACCTATCCATTGGCGTTGGCGCTGCAATATGCCGTAGCTTGGGCTTCCAGCCCGAGCTTGGGCAAGGAAAGACCATAAAATAGTGAATTGTGTGAGCACGCTCGACCCATTCTTTTTTCATGATCTCTTCTTGCTCTGGTCGGCCTGGAAGGCCAACCTACAAACGAAATTTCACTTTGCCGGCTCAAAGGAGATGAAAATGTCTCGACGGAAGATCCTGTCGTTTCTTTGCGCAATGATTCTGGCGGTTTCTGCGGTTGCTCAACCGCAGAACCTCGTCCTGAACCGGCCGTACGACTACTGGCCGGTACCGGCCTATGGCGGACCCAACGAGTGCACGGACGCCGGGGACGCGGTTCAGCTCACGGACGGTGTCGCGGGCGGAGCGGCTTGGGGCAGCAAGCCGACCGTCGGCTGGAGCGCCGGCCTCAACGTCCCGGTGGTGGTCCGGTTCGATTTGGGCGAAGCGGCGACTTTGTCGGAACTCCGATTCAATACTGTTGGCGGCGGCGGCGCCGGAGTCGTGGACGTGGGGCTAAGGATCTATGGCAGTCTGGACAACCAGGACTACATACCTATCGGGGAGCGAAAGCCCCCGAGCGCGGCCGAAGCGGACAAGGGAACTCGCCGCAGCATTCAGATGGTCGTGCCGCTGAACGGCGCGAAAGCGAGGTACGTGGCGGTAGCAGCAATGGCGCCGGATCCCTATGGTTTCGTATTCGTCGATGAGATTGAACTCATGGGCGTCCTTCCCGCCGATCCGAAATCCATCCTGCCTATTCAGCCGGGCATACCCGGCGGCAGTGCCAAGGAACTGCAGCAGACGCTGGCGGGGGGGCGTCGAAGACTGGACAAGTTGAATAGCTTGGTCGCGCCGATCGAACGGCACATCCGGCAGTGGCCCAAGGAACACGCGCAGGCGCAGGAGCGTGAGCTCGCAGCGCTTCGAGCCCGGGCGATCGAAGAATTCAGGGAGTACGACAAGCTCCGGGCGGAACTGACCACAGGCCATCGGGACAGGGCCCGGGAGGTGTACGAATCGGAGACGCTGGTGTGGGAAGTAACTCCGGACGATGCGTTCACCCCACTTTCCCTGCCGCATGAGCTGAAACCACGGCGATCGGCCTCCATCCACACGGTCATCAGCGCCCTGGAGGCCACGGCCCTGGGCGCCGCCAACCTCACGGATCGGGAACTGCCGCTGAGAATCTCGCTCAGCGGCGGCGAGAACGCCGCCCCGCGGATAACCGTTCGGGTGGGCCGGTTTTTTGTGACCGGCAACGCCCGTTACGTCCCCGACGCACTGCTGGCCAACGACTGCCCGCAGGTGATCCCCTCGGGTGAATCGAAACTCATCTGGCTGGAATCGGAAAGCAGCGGGGCCAAACCCGGCCTGTACAACTACGAGGTAAGCGTGCATGTCGGCGAAAAGACCCGCCTCATCCCCCTGAAGGTTCAGGTTCACGACGTCGTGCTCAGCCGCGAGACCCCGCTGTCGACCGGCAACTGGTCCGATCTGAACACCGGCGATGGCGCTACATTCGGTAACTTGAGCGAGGTCCGTGACGCGATGCTCTCGCATCGCATCACGGTCGGGGCCATGACGTCCTACCCGTGGCCTGCCAGGGACGACCAGGGCCGCGTGATCCGCCCCCTGCAACTTGATTTCGCCGACCTGGACAAGGCCCTGGCATTCCACAAGGACTTCCCGCAGATCAGCTTCTTTTTCGGATTCAACCAGCACGTCGAACCTCCACAGCGCGACCGTTTCGGGCCGGTGGAATGGATGAGCGACGAGTTCAAGGAGATCTTCCGCGAGTGGATCGGCGCGATCATCGGCCGCATCCGGGCGAGCGGCCGCGATTACGACCAGTTCTGCTTCATGAACTTTGACGAAACCCTGGATGAAAAGGTGGAGCAGCTCTGCGAATTGACGCACTCGGCGGACCCGAATGTTCGCGTGATGATCACGGTGCCCCAGGCCAGCAGCAAGGCGACCAGCGGACTGACGGCAGCCGGCATGAATATCTTCTGCTACCACGCGCCGCGCCTGGAATACGACAACGCGCCGGAAGGGATGGACGTCCTCGCCTCGGACGGGCGCGAACTGTGGTTCTACAACGCGGCCGATGCCGCACACGGCGTCGGCAAGGAGCCCGATCCGCTGGGTTATTACCGCTACCTGCACTGGACCGCGTTCTATCATGGGGCCACCGGCGTGCACTTCTGGAATATGCTGTGGAGCCACGGCAGGTCGCCGGTCTGGACCGAAGAGCCGGTGGGGGCTGCGTACTTCCCGATGGTTTACTGCCTGGGGCCGGGGTATCCCGAGCCGCCGGAAGATGTGAGAACGGCGGAAACCGTCATCCCCAGCCGCCGCTGGCAGCACGTGCGGATGGGCATTGAGGACTACATGCTCTTGAAGATGGCGCGGGAGAGAATCGACGCGCTGGGCGACGACGGCGCGGCGTACCGGAACCAGCTCGACGAGCTGGTCCGGACCGTGCTCACCAACCGCGCAGCGGACCGTGGCCTTTTTCGCGCCAAGCGCAAGGAGCTAGTGGAGATGGTGGAAGCGCTGGCGGGAAGGGCATCGTAATTTCATGAGAAACGAATTCAGCTATTCCACCTTCGGGTTCAGCGATCGGGATCTGCTCGCGGCGCTCGACGCCGTCGCGTCTGCGGGCTTCGCACAAACCGAGATCGTGGGAGAGAGCCCGCATATGGACCCGCCGCCCACCGGATCCGCGTTGTCCGCGCTGCGACAGCGATTGGCGCGCTGCGGCCTGCGCGTGCGAACGGTTCACGGTCCCATGCGCCGAAATGTTCCCGGCGCACCTGACGAGGAGTGGCGCAGGGAGATCCTGGTGAACCTGGTGGACCATCTCCGCTGCGCCTCGGAGCTATCGGCCGAAGGTATGGTCGTCCATCCCGTGCCCAATCCCATGTTCGTGTCCGATCCGGACGCCTCCGACCTCCCGGATCGGATGCGTCGCGCCTTTGTTCGCTCGCTTGACGAGCTCGTCCCGGTCGCGCAGGAGGCAGGTGTGCGTCTCCTGTTCGAGAACCTTCCTTACGACTGCGACTATCCCTTGCTCTCCCTGGCCGAGTTACGGGAGGCCATCGAACCCTATCCGGCCGAGGCAGCGGGCCTTCTCATCGACACGGGGCACGCGGTTATCTCCGGCCACGATCCGGCCGACGAGATACGCGCGGCCGGCGATCGCCTGTGGGGTACACACCTCCAGGATACCGATGGCACCGAGGATTGTCACTGGATGCCGGGCGACGGCGTGACGGATTGGGACGCCGTCCGCACTGCGTTGGAAGAAATCGGCTACGCAGGCCCGTGGACTTTCGAGATCGGTTCTTCACGCGACAAGGCGACACGCGAGGAAATTGCGCGGGCAACCCGAGCCATGGCGGATCGATGGAACGGGCCTTCCCGGTGAATCATGTCGTCACGGTCGCCACCGGACAAGACACACCTCGTGCCGCTGACATCCTTGACAACGCCGGCAGCGCGCAACGACTCCGTGCGGAAGTCGTAACGCAGCATCAGGTCGCGATCGCCGGCCCATGCCGTGCCGGCATGGGATGATGTCCGGCTGCAGTCGTTCGCGCGTGATGCTCGTCTCATCCACGTGCAGGAAGCTCGGTCGGCGAAAGACGGCGATCTGTCCCGGCGCGACCTCTATCAGATTCCCGAAGCCCTCAGCTTGTCGGATGTCGTTGTGGTGCCTGTCACTACTGTGGTTGCCGTCTCCCGTCGTCTTTCCGTATCAACCTTCGCCTTTTGCGTTCAGCGTTTCCACCAACCGGATCAGTTCCAGACGTTTCAATCTGAATGTTCGCCTGGTCTCGATAGACGGGTTGGCGTCCGGCAGATTTGAGAGCGCCGTCTTCAGGATGGCGTCAAGCTGCTGCTGATACGCCGCCCGCCGTGCGGGCCCGGTAGAGGCGATTCCATCCTGGACCAACTTCAGCAGCATGTAGTCCTCGATGCCCATGCGCGTGTGTTCCCAGCGTCGGGTCGGAATCACGATCTCGGCTGTCTTCACGTCCGCAGGCGCCGGGGTCTTCTTGCTGATCGTATCGACCATAGGAAAGAAGAGCGGGTCCTCCCACGGGTTCAGGCCGGACCGCGTGTTGTTGTGCAGCATATCCCAGAACCCGACGCCGGTAATCCCGTGCCGGAACGCCAGCCAGTGCATGAGGCGGTACACGCTCAGCGGGTCCCGTTCCCGCCCATTACCGAAAAAGGAATCCGCCGCGTGGTATACCCACAGTTTCCTCCCGCCCGAAGTGAGCAGCTCGAAACCATCCGTCCACCCGTGTCCGGTCGCGACCTGATCGTATTTCAGGTGGGTCCCGTGGTAGACGTAAATGTCAATCCCCGCATCAACGAACTCCCGCACGGAAGCTGCATCCGCCCCTGGGATCGTGGCCATGATCTTAACCTTGGGGTCGGCCTCCTTTACCAGCCGGCAGAATTCGGCCACCTTGCTGTCGAGTGTCTCATCGAAGAACTGAAAATAGAAGCCGTCATAGTCTCGCCCCGACTGCTTGACTCGGCCGACGAACTTGGTCACCCATTCCTTGACTATCGCCCTGTATTCATCGCTCATCCATTCCGCCGTACCGAACCAGTCGAGGGACGGGTTGCTGTACGACTGGTGGAGAGGATAGAAGAAGCTGATCCACGGGAAGTCCTTGTTGAACTCCAGGTACTTGTCCAACCGCGTGAAGTCGATCTCCACGGGACGGATGATGTTTTCCGCGCTATCTTTCTCGGGAAACCCCACCGAGGAACACGCCCCGTCCGTGATCCGATACTTGAGCATCTGTTCCCGCACCTTTTCGAACACCGGTCTGTACACGGCGGGGTCGCCGCTGTCGCCATCGTTCAGGTACGCCCAGTTGAAGGCGTCCATTTGCGGTTTCTTGGAGAGGGTTACATTGTGTACCGTCACCTCAAGAGGAATCTGACGGAGCTGTTCCCCGACCCGCACGGATATCGAGTACATGTATGTTCCGGCGTTTGCATCGGTGCTCTCAACGCCGGCCCAGACGAGTCTCGCTTCGCCCGAGGGAATGACCTGGGGGCAGTCGGACGCCAGAAGCGCGTCCGGCACGTACTGCCCGCCCTTGGTCGTGAAGAACCTCGCGACACGCAACGTCACTTGCGGCGAGCCTTTGCCACCGCCGGACACAGATACGCTGAGGGCCTGCGGCTTGTCCGTGAGGTTGGCCACGCCCAGCGCGGTAGCCTCCAGCGCGTTGATGACCGTATGCACGGACGCCTGCTGAGCCGGTCGGACCGATTCCGGAAGTGAGAGCATTACGAATTTCTCGTCAGGCAAGGCCTCCCACACGAGCGTATCGTTGCTATATACGCTCTTCGCCCGTATTCGCTGCCGCTGCATAAACGCCAGGCGCAGTTTTTCGAAATCCTCGGGCCTGGGCGTCTTCATCGCCTCGGCCAGGAACGCATCCCTGTCCTTGCGGGCATCCGAGGCAAGCGATGTCGGCCACGAAGAAACCTGACGCTCCATCGGGGCAACCAAATTGCCCGCGAGGATGAATGATCGCCTGCCTCCACTCAACACTCCCTGCAGTTCCCTGGCACTGCCGCCGGGTATGCCCGGCTGAATGGGCAGGATGGTTTTCGGATCGGCGGGAAGGACGCCCATGAGTTCAATCTCATCGACAAACACGAAATACCACGTCGCCGGCGCCATTGCTGCTACCGCCACGTACCTCGCTTTCGCGCCGTTCAGCGGCACGACCATCTGAATGCTGCGGCGAGTTCCCTTGTCCGCTTCGGCCACGCTCGGGGGCTTTCGCTCCCCGATAGGTATGTAGTCCTGGTTGTCCAGACTGCCATAGATCCTTAGCCCCACGTCCACGACTCCGGCGACGCCGCCGCCAACCGTATTGAATCGGAGTTCCGACAAAGTCGCCGCTTCCCCCAGATCGAACCGGACCACCACCGGGACGTTGACGCCGGCGCACCAGCCGACGGTCGGCTTGCTGCCCCAGTCCGCTCCGCCCGCGACACCGTCCGTGAGCTGAACCGCGTCCCCGGCATCCGTGCACTCGTTGGGTCCGCCATAGGCCGGTACCGGCCAGTAGTCGTACGGCCGGTTCAGGATCAGATTCGTCTCCTCCGCCGCGGCATCGGAAACGCCGCAGACGACTCCCGCCGTCAACCCCATTGCCGCCAACATGCACATCACATACGACCATGTCCTGACCATAACGCTCTCCTTTCGCTCGTAACCACCGAATCCCCGCGCCGGCGCCTCATCCGCGCTTCCGCCGATCTCGTCGGTCATCCGTTCTCCATCAAGGCTTCCACCCGATTAGCGCGGGCCGTCCCGAATAGTAGTGAGTGTACGTGGTAAAGGCTCGCAAAAAAATAACTTCACCACTTCAGGGCCAAGACTTGACACAATCTCGCGGCGATCCCCACGCGCCGAAATCCTCGAAATAGGTCAGCTATCCCCGGCTTCGCCATCACGTTCGGTGGCCCAGTCGTCCGATCTTGCTCACGTCGATGGGTTGGAAGCCCAGCTCGAAGGCGGGCGACTCGGGCCGCAGGCGCCAATCGCCGTTGTCGCGGTCGACGAACAGCGGATCCCCGAACCGCGAATGCTCGTCGCGCCCGAGATCGCGCCATTGCTGGAACGTTTGCACCTTCGGCTCGTCCTCGCCGAACCCGGATGCCTCGATCGTCGGCTGGGCCCCGGCGGGCAGATCGTACAGGTTGTAGTCGCATTCGGCGTACGCATCGGCGGTGCGGGGGTTGATGGCCAGCAGGTCCGCGTCGG
>CAUZEO010000115.1:0-13987 GCA_963578625.1 Kiritimatiellia bacterium
CTCGCGATTTGGAAAGTAACTTTCAATGACATGCAGCCCGTAGGTCAGCTCTCTCCAGCGATCCCTGTTGTTTCCGTATCTCGCCCCCTTCCGCTTCCCCAGGGCAATTTCGAAATCAATGCGCGCGTTCTCGAAATCGCCGGCTCCCAGATGGGTCAAGCCTCGTTCGTAGAAGTTCCACCAGTTCTTGTTCGGCATGGCGCCGCCGGTGGAAGGGACGCGGGTTGTGCTGCTACAACTGCAGATTCCCGCGGCCAGCGCGATCATCAGGAGTCGCCGGCCTTGTGCGTTGAAAGACGCGGCCTTCATCGATGCCCCTTACGGCCCAGCCGGTTGAGGAGTGGCAAGTTGCGTTGCAATTTCGTCGGCGAATTGTCGCAACTCCTGCGGCACGTTGTTTCGGGCATCGAATACTTTGTGCCATTCGAGGGCCTGCGCCGGACTGCCTCCCGTCGCGTAGACCATCACGTCCAGCGCGCCGGGGCGAGGCTCCTCGACCTTCAAATCCATTTTCCATTTTCGTTTCACCGTCGTACCTCCTGGATTCGAATTTGCCAGTGATTCACGGTAGGCTTGATTTACGGCGCTCTTCAAAGTGCCCGCGTACTTTTGCAATTCCTTTTTGCTGTAGAGTTCCACATCGCCCCGCGCCGTTTGCTGAGTTACCGCGACACTCCATCCGAGCGGGCCTGATGTTGCGGCCTGTATGCCGAGGAAAACGGCAAAGCATGCGGCAACGGCTGCCGCCAGCGGCCAGGGGAACGAAATGACTTTTCCCGGGCGTTCCTGCTTTGCCGGAGGCTCGGCGATGGTCTCCAGCGCTTCGTGATCGAAAGCGTGAAGGATCTCGTTTACCAATTCGTCTTCCGACTGGTCCACGATTGGCATCAGTTCCTGAAGGGCGTGGTGAGCACGTTGAATCTCGGTAAGGTCTTCCCGCAGGCCGGGTTCATTGCCGGCGGCCAGTTCGAGCTCTTTCATGGGTCCGGCCTCCATTTCGCCATGAACACGGCCCCAAATATCCTGCTTGCTATGTGTCTGTTTGCTCATTGATTTCCGATCGATGCCTTACCTGTCGTACAAAACGGGAATTTATTCCTCGAAAGAATCGGCCTCTTTCATCAGGGATCTCAGCTTTTCCAAACACTTAGAAAGCCTGGAACCCACTGTGTTTACGGTGATTCCGTTGATCCCGGCGATTTCTTTGTAGGATTTCTCCTCCAGATAGAATTGCCGGATCGCAATTTTGCAGGAGGGATCCAATTCTTTAAGGAGTTCACGGAGGGCCGCAGCGCGTTCCGTTTTCTGTACTGATCGGCGCGGGTCGAATTCCTCCCCCGCTTCGAAGTCCAGATGCCGGTATTCCCCGTCCTCGCCGCGCACCGTATCGGGGACCAGGTAGGTCCGGGCCCGGGCCTCGCGGCGCACCTGGTCGATGCATCTGCGAATTCCGATCTTTTTTACGAACTGCGTGAGGGAGGATTCGCCCCGAAAGCCCGGGACTGCACGGGTCAGCTCGACCCGAATCTGCTGCGCGATCTCCTCCCGGATATGCGCCGCGAAATGCCACTTTGACCAAGCCACCACGGAGAGTATGACGTGGTCGTGTTCCTTAAAGAAGTCCTCCCAGGCATCGGAATTTCCCTCTTTCAAGGCTTCGAGATCGGGAATCTCCTGTGTTGTTTCGCTGGTTTCCATTTGACGCTCGATTTCTAGCTTACCCTCTATTGCATTATACCGTTCCACATCTCGCGAATACAAGGACTTCCAGATCGGAAAACCTGTCCAAAACATTAAGTCCGAAGGGAATAAACCGGGCCCGGAGGCGACAAGAAACAAGTGAAAGGCAACATGAAAAGGCGGTTATACGGGAAAATGGCCCAATCTTATTATCCGGCGAGGCGTGCAGGCTTGCGATGCGTAAAGGAAAATTGTATGCTCGGACACGTTGTAGTGTGTCTGCGGAGCCTCTGGATAATGGGGGCAATGTGAGCGCACAAACAGTATGAAAACGCCTCGGCACGCCTGGCCTTTGGCCGTCCGAAAGCATCAGCTTAGAGCATGGTGCACTGCAGGTCCTCACGGTGTGGCCATGGGTTTGGTGTTTTTCCTTGCCGCGAGCCGGGTCGTGTTCGGCGCCGAGTGTGCAACGGACACACCACGAAGCTTTCTCGGTTCCGGCACGCCGATTTCCTCTCCGATTGTCTTAACCGACAATTCTCTCATTTCCGACATCACCGTGACCATGCAGGTAACGCATCCGGATGTTTCACTCCTTTCCGTAGTCTTAATCGCTCCCAACCAGACCCGCGTGCAGTTATGGGGACCGGAATCTGCGGCGAGCGGAGTGGAAAACCTCGGGACCATCTGCGCACCCTCCGCTGACTTTGCCATCAACGACGGCGGTTCCCGCAACCTGGCTCCGCCATTTGTGGGCACCTACGCATCCAAGGCATTTCGTTCAGGTACCTCGCCGGGCCTTGCTCAATACAACGGAACCAACATGAATGGTACGTGGCAGTTGCAGGTTTCCTCTGGCCCCGGAACTGCCGGGACCCTGGAGTGCTGGTGCCTGGAATTCAACGGCCGGTGCGGAATGGAAAAAGTAGTTATTCTTGCCGGCGGTCCCGAATCCTCGCCCGCATGGCCCGATATCGACCGGCTGGGGAAACTGGCGTATTCCGCGTTCAGGTCCCGCTTGTTCGGCCCCGAGGATATCTTCTATATGAGCCCAACCCAGTCGGCCATCGTGCACGGACAGAATGTGTTCGACGCCACCTCCACCTTGAGCAATCTCAAGTTCGCGATCTCAAATTGGTCCGACGGCGCGTCCGAGTTAACCGTGTATCTCGTCGGGGCGGCATCAAACGGCTTGCTGCAGGTGAACGAAACCGAATCGCTGATTCCAACGGACTTGGGCCGATGGCTCAATAATTACCAGAACGGCGGTCAGCAGCTCAATGTGGTCATGGAATTCTCCGGTTCCGGGGACTACCTGCCCGTGCTCACTCCCCTGGCTGGTGAGCCGCGCATCGTTGTCGGAACCTCTCCCTTTCTGAGAGAGAGCATATTGACACTGGGGCTCAGCTTTTCCGATTTCTTCTACAGCGATGTTGCCGCCGGCCTGACCTGGGGACAGGCAATCCGTTCCGCCCGGAGAAAAGTAAGGCATGCATCCGGCAATGTGAGGCAAAAGGTAATTCTGGACGACAACGGCAACGGAATTCCCAATGAAAAAGATATCGACGGCTTGAATGCCGATACCGTCCCGGTCGGAAGATCGTCCGGCCAGGATTATCCCATATTCGGCCTCGTGACCACCTTCTTGTCCATTCCCGACCCAAAAGTAACGAATCTCACTCTCTTCGCCAGTTCAATCACCGATGAGGATGGAATTAGGGAATCGTGGGTCGAAGTCACCTCGCCGACGAACTCCCTGGGTCAACCCAGCGAGCGGGTGGACCTGTTTCAGCAAACCCGGCTGCAGCGATGGGAAGCTGACTATCCCAACTTCACCGAACCCGGGTTTTACACGCTGTCGTTTTACGCAAGAGACAAGGTCGGCAATGTGACGGCGGGTCCGCAGTCCCGAGTCCTAAAAACTGACATGAGAAAATACGAGGTCACGGACCCCTTTCTGCCGGACATGTTTGAACCCGATAATTCTTCCACCAATGCCAACTATAGCGATTTGCCGATTATCCAATATCACACGTTGCTTCCGAATGATTGCGATTGGGTCCGCTTCTACGCAACGAGACAGGACTTTTTCGATATTGAAACCGTGCACCCGCCGAATCGTGCGACCGTGGATACCGCGTTCTCCCTGTACCGCGAAGAGTCGAACGGAGACTTGACACTCATTCGGATGGTCGACGAATTCGGTGTCGAGCAGGGCGAACTCGCCGGACTCGATTTTCCATCAAATGGATTCTACCTGATCAAGACCTGCATGATCGACCCCACTGGCGGGCCTAATTTTGCGGGCATGGGAGGGTCGCCGGCTTTCGCGGCCCTTTCCGGCACGGCCATGACGTCGGGCGGTGGATCGGGAGGTGGATCGGGCGGTGGATCGGGAGGTGGATCGGGAGGTGGATCGGGAGGTGGATCGGGCGGTGGGTATTTCCTGGGCACCTACGTTCCCTCCGGACTTGCCGGAATCAACGTCGTCGTACTCGACACGGTCACCGAAGCCGCCCTGGAAGGTACCTATGTCGAACTTCGAACGCTTGGCGGCGCCTTCCTGGACTCGGATACGGTCGGGCCCAGCGGGCTCGTCAGTTTTGGATACCCGAAAGGCAGCTACGAGGTCGAGGCCACGCCCACCAACGTATTCCACCTCCCCATCTTCGACCAGACGGATGCCACCAAAACGGCGGCCAACCCCTTGTCGGATTTTGGGAACCCACGGGAACTGGGGCCGGGAGATTTTGCCACCGTGAGCTACGGTTCTACCGCTCTGCTGGATACCACATTCATGGGATTTTATTTCCATCCGGCAGCGATTGTCACCGGCGTGGTCATGGACGCGAGCACCTGCGACCCGGTGGAGTCCGCCATTATGCAGGCAGACCGCAGCAGCGATCCCGCGGTATTCAACCGGTGGCCATGGTCCACGTATGGAGACTTCTGGTATACATCTTCCAGTGGGAACTTCTCCAACAATTTGTATTTACTCGCCGATGGATCCACCTACACGATTTTTGTTCAGAAGAGCGGATACATCGACAATGATGAAGGCTGCTATTCACCGGCCTTGGCGGATATCATTGACTTGGGGACGGTATATATCACCTCGGTTGATACCAACGTGAACGACATCCCCGATTCGTGGGAGCAAAAGCATTTCTCCGAATCGATATCGGGTACCAACGATACCGATTCGGACTTTCAAACCGATTTCGAAGAGTATGTCGCGGGGACGGACCCGAACGATTCGGGTAGCGTCTTCAAAATCCCGGATGTTCACGAGACGAATGCCAACATAGCGGTGACCTGGACGGTTGAGAAGAATCGAGAGTACCGGGTTTACTCCTACGGCTTGCTCAGCAGCAATCTCACCCCACAGACTTCATGGACGGCCACGCCGGTCTCCGCAACCCACATGGGTTGGACGAACGCAACACCCGTCACCACAAACGAAGTGCACGTCATCGAAGTGCGCATTCCCTAGCCGGAAGAAATCTTTATTCCGGGGGAAGATATCGGAATCCCACGCGACCTAAGCAGAAAGCAAAGCGGAACAATGCTACTGAAACGAAACACTGTAAACGATGTAAGGCGGTCCGGCAGTCAAATTGCGGGCTCGAACATAAACTCAACGACCCAAAATAATGAGACCCGCCCACGACCTCACGACTGCCGGACCGCTTTCTTGAATTTTCTGCCTGCACACTGACCTTGCTCCATTTCTTCTCCTGCTCCTTGAAACCCGTCCCGGGAAACCGGTCGACGGGTTTCTTGGTTTCGTTAACCCGGACATCACACACTTTTTAGTAGTGGGAAAAGTGTGTGGTGTCCGGGTTAAACGCCGAATTACGGACGGCCTTTTCTCTTCCGAATTCAGTTGATGGCGCGAAGCGGCGGCGGCACACGGACAATTCGTTTTTCGAGCTGATACTTGCCCAGGAAATCCAGGAGATTCAGGCCCACAAACATCGTGAGCAGCCCCTGTCCCGGGATGAAGATCACCATGCCGCCGGCGAGTATGAGAATGGGACCGCAAACGTTTTTGAATCCCAGCGATAGAACCCTCAGCAAAGGGTGTGTAGGCAACCACTACGGCACCGGTCGCGCCGCGGCTGAAAAATAGTCCGGTGGCCGTCGCGCAACCAGGACCGAAACCAGGATCAGGGAGCCGGCGAACGTACCTAGCGAAATAACGCCAAACCACCATAGCAGGTCCTGGTGTTCGTTGAAGAAGGAAATCAAAACACCGGCTATCGATCGATAGACCGCTTGCGCCGGGAAGAGAACACGTCCGCGGCGCCGATGATCTGCCTGGCCGCGACTTGGGTCGGATCCTCAAGAATGTAGGGAACCCGGCGCCTGCCCGCTTGCAGGATCCGCTCGTCTTTCTCGACAAACCCGATGGGTCGCGGAGTATAGGATAGAAATTTTTGGGTGCAGGCACTGAGCCTGGAGAACACGGCGTTGGCTTCTTTTTCGTCCGCTACCTGGTTGACCAGGCCATGAATCTCGGCCGGATAGGAGCTGTACACCAGTCCCGGAGGCTGGATTCCGACTGAGGTAGGCCAAGGGGAGACTTCCGGGCCGATCTTGCCCTTCCTCACTCTCCACATGCGCGGACTGGACCGGGCCACAAATGCTACCGGGAAACACTACGTAGTATACTGTATAGTAAAGTTCGATAATCGAATATCTAAACCCACCCTTTTAAGAGTTTCCATCATCGTTCTGCCGGCCGGCCGCTTCCATGACATTCGTGTGTTTGCGCATTTTTTACACTTTCGCGGCCAATCTCGGCGCGCTTTCTATCTTGCACCGCCGCTGTTTGTTTCATTTTCAGATTGAAAGTTTGAATAGTGGTTTAAACCAAATGCTTCCTATGCGTGATGCAAACACAGGGTAGGCACTCGTACGGAGCGACCATTAGACAGAAACGGAGGTCCCATGAGTAAATGTTCCCGCATAGCCGTATTCACTGCAACCGTCCTGTGCACCGGGCTGATGGCCCAGGCGCAGGACAAACCCAATATTCTCATCATCTGGGGTGACGATATCGGCTGGAATAATCCCAGTGCCTATCATCGGGGAATGATGGGATACCAGACGCCGAACATTGATCGAATCGCAAAGGAAGGTGCTTTGTTCACGGACTGGTACGGGCAGCAAAGTTTCACCGCCGGGCGTGTGCTGCCTTCATTACGGGCCATTCGTCCCTGATCCCTTGTTTCTGAGTAAAACTCAGTCACCTCTGAAAACTTCGGCCCCGAAGATCGAAAACCGCGGCCGGAGGCCGCACAGATATCTGATTACGCTACGACGCCAATCTTAGCGTTCTGCTCGCAAAAGCAGTGCCTGGAGTGATTTCAGTTCGATCGACGGCCCGATGATCGGTTTTTCGCTCCGCAAGTCCCACAACTTTGTCGGGGTCTTTCCGTCGACTGTAATCCGAACCCGTTTCGGCGTTCCCCAATAGTTGGCCATGGAAACAAGGTACCCGTTGCCGTCAGGCACCGCCCGGTAGTCGATCGCCCACGGTTCTAAGTCATCCTCGTCTTTCAGTAGCACATGCCGCTGAATGTCGGCGGCATCAAAGGCCCGCAACAGGGACCTGCGCAAATCCGAAGGCGGTGTGTTTTCCGGCCAGGTGTTGATTTCCTCGTGCGGCAAATCCCGTCGCCTCGGGCGTCCGTACTCATCGTATGCGAGCGCTTCGGCAGGGTCGCCGATGATCCAGAGTGTTCCTCCCGCGCCTGCATACTCGGCGATTCTGCGAGCCACATCGTCGGCCCCATGACGAATGGACGGCAGTACCACCGCACGGAATCTGGATAACCCGCCTTCCCTCACCTGGCGTTCGGAGACGAAGACAACGGGGAATCCATTGAAACTCATTGCCTCGTAGGCCAATTTTAACGCGCGATCGGCGCGCTCGGACCAGATCTGTGCCGTAATGCCGTACATGATCGCGACCGGAGAAGTTGCGGCCTGCATTTTGTAAACTTCCGGTGCCAGCCGCATCAGGTCGAGTCCCACTTTTCCCACGGCCATAACATTCTCTGGACGCGTCAGGACGGCATTGAACGTGTCGCCTCCGTAGTAGTCAGGAGGGTTTTCCACTTTGATTTTCTCGTAGTAGTGCTCCCAGACCCAGTTGATGGAGGCCGCCATGCCGTGGATGCAGCCCTGCCAGAGTACGCAGTCGGTGTGGGCCGGAGGAATCTCACGTGGTTCATTTACGGCAATGATGTGGTTCTCCGAGTTAATGATGGGAACGGCGCGCAGAGAACGTTGAACATCGAAGGAGATGTTTTGGCGCCACCACAGGGTGGCATATCGCTCCCCTTCGCCGATGTACTTGCACCAGGTGTCGGCCCCGTTCAGATCACCGATGAATCCGAACTGGTCCGGATCCGTTCCGAAATGCAGCGCGTCGCGTTCCAACATGGCCATTGCTTTGGTGTGGACCAGCGTTCCCGGACGAGCCTTGTGAATCACATCCGACAGAAAGCGGTGAAATTCTGCAAACCGGTCCATGTTGAAACGTATCTGCTCATAACGTAGAGGGGTCATCTCTTCGTCGGGCGGCACCGTCTTCGTGGAGTGGACGGGTACTTCCTCAAAGGACTTGTACCCAGTGCCTTCCAGGGCATTCACATTTTCGATGGTTCCATGCACGCGTTCGAGGTGGTCGCGCCAGAGACGCAAGCGAAACTGATCCCGGTCCCAGAATTCAGAGGTAGGCTCATTCATGAGGCAAACGCTGAGGAGTCCCGGGTTATCGCCGATCACCTTGAGGCAGGCCCGCAAATTCAGCCTGAAGATATCCCGGGCCTGCGGGGCATCGACCTTGATGTCGTAGAATGCGCCGCCGGCGCCTTCCAATTCAGGCCACTTGTTCCGGGCCCAGTGTGGGAAGTACTCGGTATTGGAAAGCCAATCCACCACCACGTTGTGGGCTGCCGCACGCGGTACCGAGTTGATCGCGATGCTGTCCGATACCGTGCCTTGCGCAATGACCGTTGCACCTCCGCCACCTTCCCGGGCGGACTGAATAATGTTGCAGCCCAGAGCTTCGAATTTCGGAATGTCGTCGATCACCTTGGAGAAGAAGCCATACCCCATGAAGAAGACCGGCCGTCGCTCACGGACGCCGGTGCTCGACACCAGCGTGTTGCCCCAGAACTGGCCGTTGCGTACTTCCACGGGACCTGTCCTGAATCTGGGAACGAGCAGGGGCTTCGCTTCGCCCGACAAGTACCGCTGCAGCCGATCGCCCGCCTCGTCCAGCGCGGCCTCCACAATCTCCGCGACGTGTTCCGACTTCGCAGTCAGGCCGCCGGACAGGTCGGCCAAGCCGTACTCGATAAACTCTCGCCCAGTTGCGATGGAGATCATTTCGTAGTCCGTGGCGATGCCGCGTTTGCGCGCCTTCGCTTCTTGCTGCTCAACTTCCGCAAGTAGCAGACGAAGTGAACTCAGGCGCTCGCGGATTTCAGTCTTCCACTTTGCCGTCTGGCCGGGGAGGCGGTCCTCGCCTCGCGCGCTACGTGCAAGGAGAAGGGCGGTTGTGCTTGCCGCGGTGAGATATTGCGAGGCATCGCGCTCCATGCCGGCGGCCGGGACAAGCCCGGGGGCCATCTCGATCCAGTTCTGTCGACCGAGGCCGTCGTTTTCGGCCACCACGAGATTGAACCCGAAGCACACTGACCCGTCGCCGGCGGGGACGCCGAGGGTGGTCCATGGAATCCCCACTTCGTATATTGTTTCCGATGCCGTTCGACGAGCCGCGAAGTGGATCCCGGACTCGGCTGCATCGGGAATGTAGGTAGACAAGTCAACCTCTGCGCTGGCGCGCGAGATCGCTACCTCCTTGTTATTCGAACCGGGAGCATGAGGGATTCGAACGCAGTTGAACGCGGTGGCGCCGTTATTGAGCAGGGCGAAAGCCAATTCGGAGTCGTTGGCGCCCAGGGCTCCGAGCGTTTTCTCGTTGAGGGGATCGATAGCGATTCGAAGATGGTCCCGATTCCACATCGGCAGGCCGACAGGGGCGTTATGTTTGTCATCTGACACGGCGACCGCAAGATACAACCTGTCGTGGTCCCCGCCCGTTCTGAGCAGTGCACTGAGGTCGGTGTTTCCATTCGACGGTCCGGCTCCCAGGCTGCCGCAGTCACCGGGAAGGGCGAGGGCCGTCATGACGCCGGGCCACTCCGAGAGATCACCATCAATCACGGGTGCGGCATCAAGGCGGTCGACCAGCAGGTAACCCTTGCCCGGCAATTCGGCCGGAGCCAAGACCTCAGCCGGAACACTGAATCCGGACCAACCCATCACGAGCAGCCCCAGCCCAAGCTCTGGAATTTTTGTCACCATTCAAGAGGGGTCTTCAAGCATACTGACTTCGCGGACGGGGGATCGTGCCGGGTAGGGGATTCGAAATGTCTTTATCTCGTGCGGCCGGAAGGTGGCGGCCCATAATCGGTTGGAAGCGGGCAGTTCGAAGGTCGCCTTTCGCCGCCTGCCCACCCATTCCACCGCCCGGAGGATCAGGCCTTTTCCGTCCTCACTTTCCTTGATCGCCTCAATGCGGACTCCCTTTCCGCGGCAAGCGACGAACCCGCCAGTGGGGGGCAGCGGCCCGGAATGGCTGGATTCGGTCAGCGATGAAGGCGGGACGTTCAGTTCTGCCCCGACCTCAAGAATTCCGGAGTCGCGCCAATTGCCCGCATGCGGCAACACCGCCAGGCTGAAGGTTTGCGGTCCCTGATCGGTGAACTGATACCGCGTGTAGTCATAGGATTTCGTCGGGCTGTGCAGTGCGTAGGGCGGACTGCGAAGGAGGGTTACTCGAAGTTCATCCGGTTCGGCGCTGCAGCCGTACTTCGAATCATTCGCAATGGCCAGGCCGCGTTCCTGGTTTCCGATGTCCACCCACTTCTGGATGGGCTCCTCCCCGCCGTCCACGGATCGTTCCGCAACTCCGTGGGGTGCTTCGGCCGTCCACGATTCGGCTGTGAAAGGAACCGGAAACGAAAGTTTCAGAGTTTGAAATGTCTGTCGCCAGTCAACCCGTCCTCGAATCTTCAGATGATCTTCTCCTGCTCCAAGAGTAAATCGGAGCCGTAACCGCGATGCGTCCCACGCGTATTCGACTTCCAGGCAACCCTGGACGGGACCGGACCGGATCACGCGAGCGCTCATCCGCTTGAATCGTCCGAGGATTTTCCGGTAGGCCCTCACATTGTGACTCCAGGTGTCGCTTTTGTCCTCCATCACCAGCGGGATTGCGCCGGCTTTCGCAAAAACCTGCCGCCGGCGCTTCCGGTCATACAGCGTTACGTACCCGCGGCGATCCAACCCCACGCGCAGGAATTCATTTTCCAGGCTATTTCCATCTGCGCGAACGGCTTGCTTGCCGAGGATGCGCTTCGTCTCCTTCGCCGGAACGACTTCCTGGTGCAGAACGGTGTACCCCAGGGCAGGGATATCCACCTGAACAGCAAAACGACGCCGTTCGGCAATGGTATTGGCGTCAATCTGTTGTGATGCTATCGGTCCGGCGCCGGGCCGGCTTAGACCCGCCACGCCGGAGTCTTCCTGCTTGAGATTGAATCCCAGGTCCTCGGTTTCCACGACACCCCGGAAAGGAATCGGGTTGTGGTTGAACAGCACGAGCGGTGCGCCATTACCCCGGGTGTCGATCTTTTGGCAGATTGCCTGGCGCGCTGCATTGGCCTCTGTTTCGGCGGCGTGGGCAGCCGCTCCGAGCTGATGCCGGGAGTCGGCGTAGGCTTCGGGCGTGGACGTTCCGGCGAGGGTATCGTGAAACTGGTTGAAAAGGGCATGCTTCCACGCGCGCCGCAGCTCGGGGGTGTCCGGTTTTCGGCGTATGGCGGTCCGGGCCGCGCAACCCCACATCTCCGCGCTCAGCAGCAGCAACTCCGTCCGCCGCATTCCACTTTTGATTTCGCTTACCGCGGAGTAGCACCCGCGGGCATGATGTTGCATTTCGCCCTTCCACCGGGGAAGCCGCTCCGATTCGATCCGGTTCACTACGTCTTCTATCGTCGAATAAAGCAGCCGGGGCATATTTTCTTGTTTTTGCCAGGCGCCGATTTGTTTGAGCATGGCTTTGGTTGGACCGCCCCCGTGATTGCCTACGCCAAAAAACAAAAAGATCTCTCCGGCGATCGGCGTCCTCTCTGCAATCGCAAGGGTCTCTTCCATTCGGGCGGAGAGTTCATCTGTCGTCCATGCATTGTAGGACTGGTGCACGTGCAATGTTTTCACTTCGGTTCCGTCGTCGCCCTTCCAGACGAAAGCCAGCTCGGGAATTCCTTCGTTCTCATGCCGCATTGGCCGCATGAATACATAGTTTTCGATTCCGCATCCCGCCAGGATCTTGGGCAGGGTGCCGGCGTGTCCGAACGAATCCGGACAGAACCCCACCGTACTCTGCACGCCGAGTTTTTCTCGAAAGTACTGCTGGCCGTAGAGCCCGTGGCGGACGAGGGATTCGCCGCACGGAATATTGCAATCGGGCTCGATCCACCATCCGCCGATTGGGGCCCATCGACCCTCCGCCACCCGTTTCCTGATCTCGCGAAACATGGCCGGATCAGACTGTTCAACCCACTCGTACAGTGCCGCGGAGGAGCAGGTGAAAATGTACCCCGGCGTTTCTTTCATCCGGTCCAGAGCCGATCGAAAAGTGGCACGGACTTCAGCAAATCCCTCTTGCCACCGCCACAACCAGACAGGATCGATGTGAGCATGGCCAACGAGATGGACAGTGGATGTCTTTCTATTACTCATGATTCGTCACACTATAGCGGTAGATTTTATCGGAAAACAGTATTTAACCCGCGTCATATACCTGCAGGAGATCGGTCACGGCAATAATTTATGCGGTTTGAGTCCGCCTGAGGCGTCGTAACTATTTCATTGGGGTGTAGACCACGGTAGAGGGTCTGGCGGCTTTTCTTGACGAATCAATCAGGGATTGGGAGCGTCCAATCTGCATTGAGATAGATCATCATTCAGGCTCAAGGAGCCCAGACGCTTTTTCACATAACCTACGAGATTGATTCCGATAACCGGGACGAGGCACAGGCGCGTTTTCTAGAAACGGGGGCGCTGCCACCCGACGGCGTCGAAGATCCCTGTGCGTCGGCCCTCGAAGCGTGTTCCTTCGCGGATGGAACATGCCTGGATCTGGATTCGTGCACGCAAACAGGCGGATTAGCACAAGGCACGGGCACGAGTTGCCTGCTGGCCAACTGCCTTCCCATTCTTGGTTTCGCCGGCATTGGTCCCGGTCCGGGTCCCAACGAGATCACCATTGAATTCGAGATCGCCGCGAATTTTGAATCTCAAATCCTGGAGGGCAATGAATTGAACGGTATCTGTATACCCGTTGACGCGGTCATTGGAGACGGCCAGCTACACAACATCACGTTGCCGGCAGATTCGGACGGAGGATATCTCCAAATGATGATCAATCCAATCCAAGCGGGCTGCCGGACGTATTGATCAGGATTGAACCGCGGACCGGGGGAAGAATGAAGTTGGGAGTTAGCCACCAGCAAGCTCATATGCTGAATCCGGGCCACCTGGCCTATCTCACCCAGATGGGCGTGGAGTCCGTCGAAGTCAGAATTCCCGACGCGCAGAGCTCCTACGATGAGATGGCGAGAATTCGCGACCGGGTGGAGGAGGCCGGACTCCATCTTTTCGAAATCATGCGGGGAAACCGGTATGATTCGCCGGAGATCGCGATGGGCCTTCCCGGCCGCGATCGGGAGATCAAGCGATTCAAATCGTTCCTGAAGGATCTGGCCCGCGTGGGCGTCGATTGCACAACCTATACCTGGTGCACGCACAGCCACAGGTATGAGGGGGCAGAGACGACAATCCGCGGGTGCCGTACCCGGTCGTTTGAGCTCGAAGAGATCTTGAAGTGCCCGAATGCCTATGACCGGGAGTACGCCGATGAGGAGATGTGGGCAAACTACGAATACTTCATACGGGAAGTGCTTCCCTTCGCGGAAGATGTCGGCGTGCGGCTGCAACTTCATCCCAACGACCCGCCGGTAACCCACGAAGGCGTGGCGCGCATTTTCCGGAGTACCGCATCGTTCCGTCGTGCGATGGAGATCTCGGGGCACAGCCCGTTTTCAGGGATCCTTTTCTGTGTCGGAACCTGGGCGGAGATGTTCGGTCCGGATGGAAGCGGTGAGGACGTCCCGAACGCAGTACGCGAGTTCGGTGCACGGGGGCAGATCTACCAGGTTCA
>CAUZEO010000116.1:0-13908 GCA_963578625.1 Kiritimatiellia bacterium
CTGGATCTTCGTTCAGATCGTCCTCGAGAGTTTGCATGAACAATTCCGCGATCGGCCGCCACGAATCACGCGCGGCCGCCGGTAGCAGCGGCATTATCCGGCCGATATCCTGGGCGCTCTGCACTGAAAATTTTCCACCAATACGCGCCCACACTTTCGCGGCGGTTCGGGCGCCCATGCGAGGCAGCATGCCGGTGAGTCGCCGAAACGCAAGCTCATCGCCCGCGGATACCAGCAGTCGAACGACGGTGCAGACGTCCTTGATATGCGCCTGCTCGAAAAACCGGACGCCCGAGGTCACCACATACGGGATCTGCTCACGCGTCAATTCCAACTGCAACTCCATTGCGTGATAGTGCGCCCGGTAGAGAATCGCCATCTCCTCCAGCGGATACCCTGAGCTCCTCAGCTGGTAGATGCGCTCGATGATGTACTGCGCCTGGTCCCGCCCGTCCCGAAGGCGGGCCACCACCGGCTGCTTATAGGGTTCGCGAATCGCGGTCAGCGTCTTCTGGTACTGGTCGGGATTCCCGGCGATACAGGCATTCGCCACTTCGAGAATTTCCGGAACGCTGCGATAGTTGATTTCCAGTTTGTACACCTGCGCATCGGTATACCTGTCCGAGAAGGTCATGATGTTTCGATAGTCCGCGCCCCGCCACGAATAGATACTCTGAAAGTCGTCGCCGACTGCGAGCACGTTGCGTTGCCCTGCCGCAAGCGCATCGACCCATTGAAACTGGATCGCATTGGTGTCCTGATACTCGTCCACAAGGATGTGCTGAAAGTGCTCCTGGTACCGGGCCAGGAGCAAATCGTCCTCCTGGAACAGGCGCAACCCGTTGACCAGCAGATCGTCGAAATCCATCGCGTTGAGTTCCCGCTTCTTCTCCTTGTATTTCTGATGTACCCGCACGATGTCTTCAACATTGATCGGGTGGTCGGCAAACCGGTCCTCCGCCAGCGTCACGACCTTCGCTTCGGTGTTTGCCGCCAGGCTGAACAGCCCGCCGAGGACATCCGGTTTGGGGAAATCTTTTCCCTTCAGCTTGCAGTCATCCACGATCCCCTTGATCAGTGAGCGGGAATCATCCTGATCCAGGATCGTGAAATTCGGCTCGTACCCAAGGATTCTGCAGTGGCGGCGAAGCAAACGATTTGCCATGTGATGAAAAGTGCCGCCCCACAATCCGCCCACCTGCTCCCCCACCAGCTTCTGGGCACGCTCCAGCATCTCCTTCGACGCTTTGTTGGTGAATGTGAGCAGTAGAATGCGCGAAGGATCAATTCGTTTCTCCTCCACGAGAAATGCCACCCGGTAGGTCAGTGCGCGGGTCTTGCCGGTTCCAGCCGCGGCAATAACCAGCACGGGGCCATCGGCCGCCGTAGCGACCGCGAACTGCTGTTCATTCAGTTCTGTCTGATACTGGATCTCTGCCATTCCCTGCTTCCTGAAGATGTCCCGGCTCAAGATCCTGATCGGCGAGTCGCCGAAGCGTCTGTTCGCGCATCAAGTTGCCGACGCCGATGTCGACAACGCTCCAGAATTCCCGCAGCGTTGCATCCAACTGCTCCACTCCGAGGGACCGCGGCGGCGTCCCGTGGTTCTCGATCACGTCGATAATCTCCTTTACCGTGATTTGCTCCGGCGTTTTCAACAGCACATACCTGCCACCCTGGTCGGTAAGACTTCCCACAATGTTGGCCTGGATGAGGATCTCGAGCACCTCGTTGATTAACCGGATGGGAACCCCCCGGGCCTTGGAGAAATCGCCGGCGTGAAACGCATCCTGCCCATTGGTCATGCACCGGGTCATCTCCGTTGCAAGAGCCACGCCGAGCATCTGCCGGGATTTCTCGCTAGCGTCTCCGGCCCGCTGCTCCCGCGCATAGGTGGTGGAATTTTGAATCGCGAACGCGACCTCTGCGCCGAACAACACGATGATCCAGCATACGTATAGCCAGAACATGAAAATAGGAACGGCGGCAAACGCACCAAACACGATGTCCTTCGCCTCGCCCGCAAACAGCCAGCTTTGGGTCAATACGTAAAACTTCTGCCACACCAGAAAGATCAATGCCGCTCCGAGGCCGCCTGCAAAAGCGCTGGTAAATTTCACCCGCGTATTCGGCATAATGATATAGAGGATACTGAAGGCAACCCACGCCACGAAAAGGGGCACCAGAACCACCAGGTAACCGTAGGCGTCGTGCACTGCCTGTGACTGGTTTTGCCAAAACGCCGTCGTTCTGAATCCCGCCGCGGCACCCGAGGCAACGACACAAACCGGCACCAGCAACAGGGTGCTGACGTAATCAGTTACCTTTCGAAGAAAGGTCCGGGAAGAGGTGACCCCAAAGACTCTATTGAAGGAATGTTCAATGTTGCCCATCACCTTGATCACCGTGTAAACCAGGATGATCAGAGCGAAACCGCCAATGCCGCCCGCGCTGGAACTCATGACATTCCTGATCATTTCCAAGACAAAACTCGAAACCTCCTCCGGCATATCTTGCAGGCTCTTGGTTATGTCGGCTTCAATCTGTTGATATTTCGTTTCGCCGTAAAGCCCCTTGAAGATCGCGAATATAAAGGCGAGCAGGGGGCCGAGAGAAAGCAGTGTGACGAAGGTCAGACCGGAAGCCCGCAGCGGCAATTCGTCTTCTCTAAATCCCTTGAAGATCAGATGAAGAATTCGAAGGAGCTTGATCACCTGGCGCTTCACGAAGGAAACCGAGGCCAATTCCGTGTCCCACAGATCACGCGTAACGAAGACCCGAAATCTTTGGAATGCCTCGGAAATCTTCTTCATGACGAAACGTCGGCTTCCCCGAACAGGCGCATCGGCTGGATCGTTTCGTGCAGGCCCCAAGCCGCCAGCGTCTTCGCATCGGTAATCTCGCCGGTTTTCAACATCTCAATCAATTCTGCACGAGTGACTTCCGTCGGATCCACGCGTTCATCTTCGTCGGTGGACAACTCGGTGTCCGCTGGAAACACGACGGCGCGGAACACGGTAATGCGCTCGTCGAGATATCCAGGTGACGGGATGACTTCGCCCAGGCGTTCCATTCGGGCGACCCGGTGCCCAGTCTCCTCCTCCACTTCTCGACGCGCGCACGTTTCCGGGTCCTCCCCCGGATCGAGCGTGCCCGCGATAATCTCGGTAGAATAGGCTTCGATGGCCTTGCGAAACTGTTTTACGAGCAGAAACCGGTCTTCATCCAGCATGGCCAGCACCGCAGCGGCCCCCGAATGGCGTACAATTTCACGCACGGACCGGGTCCCGTCTTCAAGCTCTACCTCCTGCACTTCGAGTCGCAACAGCTTGCCGACAAATTCCGTTTTCGAATGGATCGTTTTTTCTTTCATGATGATTTCCGGGGATCCGGCGATTGCCTTCCCGGGGAACGAAACCGACTTTCCTCTTCCGCTGGAAACATCCGAACCCTAGAATAGCTCCATGCTTGAGGCGAGGAAAGAAGTTGCGGCGGGGCCGGATCATCATCTTGCGCCCTACGCGGTAAAATGCCCGGAGAGCCTGGGCCGCGTCTATTCGGAATCCGCGCATCCCTATCGAACCGACTTCCAGAGGGACCGGGACCGTATTGTTCACAGCCGATGTTTTCGCCGGCTGGAGTACAAAACACAGGTCTTCGTAAACGGAACCGCCGATCACTATCGGACGAGGTTGACCCACACGATTGAAATGACAGCGGTTGGGCGCACACTGGCTCGCGCGCTGGGCGTCAACGAAGATCTCGCGGAGTGTATTTCGCTCGCCCACGACATTGGACACAGCCCATTTGGCCACGTAGGCGAAGAAGCGCTGGACAGGCTGATGGAGAATCACGGAGGATTTGACCACAACCTACAAAGCATGCGCTGGGTCGAAAACCTTGAGATCAGGTATCCGGACTTCGACGGCCTGAATCTCAGCTGGGAAGTACGCGCCGGCCTTCGCAAACACCAGGCCTCCGAACCGGGACGGGAGTTGGACGGGCACTCCATTGGGCCGTTTCAGCAGGCGGAAGCGCAAATCGCGGATATAGCGGACGACATTACCTATCATGCTCACGACGTGGACGACGGACTCGATGCGGAGCTGCTCACGGAGGACCGATTGGCGGAAGTCAGCCTCTGGTGCATGGCCCAGGAGAGGGTCCGGAAGGACTATACCGGACTCGATCCCTCGCAAACGCGAATTCTAACCATCCGCAGCCTTCTCGATCTGCAGGTTGAAGATATTCTGGATACCAGCAAAATGCTGCTGAAACAGCATGATCCCGGCAGCGCAAGAGAGGTCATGAATGCGCCTGAGCGGTTAATCGCGTTCAGTTCAGAAATGAATGAAATGCAGAAGGAAACCAGGTCGTTTCTTTTCGAAAACATGTACTACCACCCGGCTGTGTCGGAGGCAAACCGCGAATCGGCAAATCTGATGAGCAGGCTTTTCCAGTATTATGTCCAGAATCCTCAATCCATGGGAACAAAAGCCCAGGCCCGAATTCCCCGCGACGGCATATGGAGGGCCGCCTGCGATTATGTCTCCGGAATGACAGACCGCTATGCTTTGGAACAATGCTCAGAGTTCGGGCTAAGTTCCTGATCGGAGCCCGCACCCTCGTGGCACGGCGGTGGCTCCGTGCCTGGGGCTCCGCTACACGGGCAGGATGCCCATGCAACAATGTGCTGGACCCAGCGTTATGTGGTGAAGTATTTGTTCCAGATGTCGACGACAATGATTCACAAAGCTTTAAAGCTCCTCACCGAAGGCGGAAGTCTTGACACCGAGCTTGCCTACGAGGTCATGACCCAGATCATGTCCGGCGATGCGACCGATGCGCAAATCGGCGCCTACCTGACGGCCCTAAGGATGCAAGGCGAAACATCGGAAGTCATCGAGGGAAGCCTGCGCGCAATGCGGGAGAAGTTCACCGCAGTGCCGGTATCCGACGATATTGTGGTGGATACATGCGGCACGGGTGGCGACGGCGCCCACACAATAAACATCTCCACCGCGGCGGCATTTGTGGCGGCAGGCGCAGGAATCACCGTGGCGAAGCACGGAAACCGCAGCGTGTCCAGCCGGTCGGGCAGCGCAGACGTGCTGGAAGCGCTGGGGATAAACATCGGGATTTCTCCCGATGCAATGGCGGGCTGCCTGGAGGAGATTGGCATCGCCTTCCTTTTCGCACCGGCTCTCCACCCGGCAATGAAACACGCTATCGGACCCCGCAAGGAACTTGCGATGCGCACCATCTTCAATATTCTGGGGCCGCTATCGAATCCGGCATCGGCGCAGCACGGAGTTTTCGGGGTATTCAGCCGGGACCTGGTGGATACCGCAGCCCGCGCCATGGCCAACCAAGGTGCCCGTCACTATTTCGTGATTCATGGGAACGATGGATTGGACGAACTGACTACCACCACATCTTCACACGTTGCGGAAATTCGGGATGGTGAAATCAAGATCTATGACATCGATCCCACGGAGTTCGAAATCCCACTCTGTAAGCCGGAAGACCTGAGAGGGGGTGATCCGGAAGACAATGCAAAAGCTCTCCATACAGTTTTCAACGGCGCCTCCGGGCCCCACCGGGATATCATCGTGCTGAATGCCGGTGCTGCCATCGTGACCGGTGGAAAGGCCGATTCACTGCGGGACGGCATCGCCCGTGCTCAGGAATCTATCGACTCCGGCGCTGCCGCTGGGAAATTGTCCGCACTGGCGGAAAAGACGGCAAAAAGTACATGATCGCTCATCTTGACATGCAGCGGGATCAAATGTAGGGTCTTACGTGAGGTATGATATGACAAATTCAACGCAGACGCCCGGTTTACAGATCTCGGTTTCCGAGAAAGCATTGGTGGAACTCAAACGCGTGGGCGTTGGAAGTTCACAGTTTCTGCGCATAAAGGTTATTCCGGGCGGTTGCTCCGGGATGACCTATTCAGCCGCGGTAGACACGGCCATGAGCGAAGGTGACGAGATCGTCTACAATCAGGATGGACTTCGCGTGGTCGCAGACAACGCCAGCGTCGTTTTCCTTGACGGGCTCCAGGTCGATTTTTCCGATGATCTTATCCAGGCGGGTTTTCGCTTCAGCAACCCGAACGCCTCTAAATCATGCGGCTGTGGTTCCAGCTTCGGCGTATAGAAAACACCGCAGTGCTACGGGATGCCCTCCCTAGACGATCACGGGAAACCTGAAGATTAATGGCGATTCAACCCATAGATGTGACCGGCGGAGAATCTGTGTTCTGCTTCAACCAGTACCAGATGACGTCCGCTTTCGAACTGGCCGAGAGCGAAAGCGAAAGCGGAGAACGCGTTCGGCAAGCCATCAAGTACCTGGAAGAGGGCTTTTCACGCAACGAACGGGCCGCGGCCGCATTCCTGGTGATCGACCACCTCATGAAATCCAAGGAAACCCCGGACGGGTAGCCTTAACTTTTTTCAAGCTTTCCGCTTGCATTGGAGCCCGTCCGCGATACTGTGAGCGGGTTTTAACGCCATGTTTTCAGGCGGGGGCGTAGCTCAATTGGTTAGAGTTCCGGACTGTCGATCCGGTGGTTGCGGGTTCGAGTCCCGTCGCTCCCGCCAGTATTTGCAGGGGTTTACGTAAGCGGGCACCCTTCCCCCCCTTTCCCTGCTACGAAAAAACTACGAATTCCCGCTTGCACTTTGTCCTCTTTCTACTGCATGACACGTCTTGCGACGCCAAGGAACGAGTGCAATCAAGCAACAGGGAGGGCAAAACCGTGGCCCAAGTCTTTGAACGGAAAGGAAAGTGGTATGCCCGATTCATGCACAAGGGCAAGGACTACTGCCGGAGTACTGGCATTGTCGTAGCAACTCGTAGCAAGAAGGCCGCTAACGAATCAAAGGACAAGGCCGAGGCTCAGCTCGCACGCATGCTGGCAGAAATCCGCGGCCGCGAATCGGTCGATGCGCTATTTTCCCGGCTGACCCAGGCGGTGGATCACCTGCCGGAGATCGAACGAGAGCCGAAGCGGATCATGCTTTCGGAACAACTTCGCAGAGGGATTGCGGACCGCCTCCCCGTTGCCGATGCGTGGGAAGCCTGGCTGCATAGTCCCCGAAAACGGATGCCCCGCGCCGTCACAATCGACGGGTATCATGCCTATTGGGGCCGGGACGAGATCAAGAAGCACGGACGCCAGAGCCAGCACGGCTTCAAGAACTGGCTGGCGACGCAGCACCAGGAAGTCACCTTCCTGCATGAAATCTCCCCGGCAATCGCCGAAGAATACGCAACCCACCTATGGCGGAGCGGTATTTCCCCCCGGACTTACAACGGATTCATTAAGTTTCTACGCGGTATGTTCAAGGTCCTCCAGACGCGAGGGGGATTGGTAAACAACGTGTGGGAAGATATTCCCTCGCAAGAGAACAATACCGAGGGCCGCCGGAATCTGACCCCGGAGGAATTGACAAAGGTATGCTCCAAGGCGGAAGGCGATCTGCGTTTGGTTGGGCCTCGGAAAACTGTTCCATGAACAATGTTAGTCTGCGAACCTCTTCCACGGGTTCCGTGTCTGTCTGGGCCGCAGTCGCTGAACGTCGGTTCTTCGAGCTCATGACGGAACGGAAAAACGTAAGTGAGGCACGACAAGCGGGCCGCCGGTGACCCGCTCTGACCTTCGGAGCCTGCCAGCAGGGACGCAAGGTCCGGTTTTACTCGGCCACCGCAATGGTGACCACGCTGCTAAAACGGCGGGAGGAACGACAGCTCGAACGCCTGGAACTGATCGTTCTCGATGAACTGGGCTACATCCCGTTCTCGAAGCCGGGCGCCGATCTGCTCTTCGAGGTCATCAGCCGGGCGTATGAACACACCAGCCTGATCGTGACCTAAAACCTGCCTTTCGAGTCCTGGACCGAGATCCTCGGCTCCCAGCGCCTCATCGGGGATTTTCTGGTCGACCCTCCATCCCTTAGCCTATAAAATCCTGTTCAACGGACGGCTGGGCGGGAGTCCGGGGGGGGAGGTTGAGCAGCCCCCGTTTGTGAGTTCTGTCCCAGGGACAATCACATAAATGGTAGCAGGGGAAAAAAATAGCACCCCCTCTGGGAGGGTGCTAGGGCACTCAAAGAGAGTACTACCTCGTCTTAGATTCATCCTGCTAGCAGCGGCATTCGTATTTCCCCTGTATGCCGGGAAAGTTCAGGCTGTGGTTTCGGGCGGACCGGAATCCGACGGTCCTCTGCAGATTGCCCTGGAGGTTCTCGGGGCAGGGACGTCCTCGAATGCCGGAGACTCCAGTGACGCCCTGCCAACGGTCAGGGTGCGGGATCAATATACCAGTCTCCACAACAAGGTTACCCACATTTTCCTGCGTCAGGAAGTTGGCGGGCTAGAGGTTTTTGGCGAGGATATCAGCATTGGCATCAGTTCCCCGGGAGAGGTTTTGAACTTGGATAATCGAGTTCGGAAGTACACCGTGCCCGCCTTGGCAGCGCGGCAGTTGTTTCTCTCGCCGCAGGCCGCACTGAGGGCCGCCGCCGCCCACCTGGGGTTGAGAGATCCCGGTGATCCGCGGATCCTGAATGAGTTGGGCGGTATCGAGCAGGCGGTGTTGTTTGAAGGAGGAACTCTTTCAAACGGTAGTATCCCCTTGAAGTTGATGGTCCAGCCCGACGGGACAGGGGGTCTTTATACTGTGTGGAATATGCATTTTGAGACAAAAAATGGCATTCACTGGTGGCATGTCAACATTGATGCAGTCACGGGAGAAGTACGGTTCGAGAATGACTGGTCGTGGCGGGCTTCGTATCGTGTGGTGGGGCTGCCTCACAGTAGTCCTGAGGATGGGGTGGTTTCGTTGCACGTTGATGTTCACGACCCCGTCGCCTCTCCCTTTGGCTGGCATGATACGAATGGCATCGTCGGTAGCGAGTATACTGACACCCGTGGCAACAACGTATTCGCGCAACTTGATGCCAATGGTGACAACTATGCCGACTTTCGGCCTGATGGAGGTTCATTGCTGTCTTTCGATTATTCGCCCGACTTTTCTGCCGATCCGGCCCAATCCAGTTCATCCTCGGTCGTGAACCTCTTTTACATGAACAACCTGCTTCACGACATTCACTATCACTATGGGTTCACCGAGGTTGCGGGGAATTTTCAGGTGAACAACTATAATCGGGGTGGTGTGGGTGGTGATCCCCTGCAGGCAGATGCGCAGGATGGGTCGGCATTCAACAATGCTAGCATGCTGACGCCACCGGACGGATTTGATCCACGGATGCAGGCACACATCTGGTTGCATGGCGGGGAAACCCTTGTGGTGCATTCCCCCCCCTCACTGGCCAGGGATTATCAGTTTGGAGTGGCCAAATTTGGTGCGCGACTGGATGGCAGTGGCGTTAGCGGCCTGGTTGTTCAGGCGCTTGACCCTCCGGATCCGCCGCTGTATTCCACTACGGATGCCTGTGCCCCCATCACCAACGGGCTTGAGCTTGCCGGCAATATCGCCCTCATTGACCGAGGCGAGTGCGCCTTTGTGGAGAAGGTTCTCCATGTCCAGAACGCCGGAGCGGTCGCCGCGCTCATCGTAAACCATGAAGGGGATCACCTGGTTACCATGGATGGTGAAGAACCAGAGATTGTGATCCCCGCGCTATTCCTTGGGCAGAGTGATGGAGATGCCATCCGAGCAGCCATCACCAGCGGGACCCCGGTTATGGCGACAATAACGGTGAGTACCGCCCTCGATGGCGCTTTCGATAACGAGATCATCATCCACGAATACGGCCACGGGGTTTCCACTCGCCTTACCGGAGGCCCTTCAAACTCCGATTGTCTTCATGCGGCACAAAGCGAAGGCATGGGTGAAGGATGGAGTGATTGGTGGGCGTTGGTGTTGACCGCCGAATCGAATGATGTTTCGGATGCGCCGCGGCCCATTGGGGCGTATGCGAATGGGGGGGCCAACATACGCCTGCACCCCTACAGTACAGACATGGCCGTTAATCCGTGGACGTATGACGATCTAAACACGCTTAGCGAGGAGCATGACATTGGTGAGGTTTGGTGCGCGGTCCTTTGGGATCTGTACTGGCTTCTTGTCGAAAAGCATGGGTTTGACCCGGATGTTTACAGCGGAACCGGGGGCAACAATGTCGCCTTGCAACTGGTGATGGACGGTCTCAAGCTTCAGCCCTGCAATCCATCGTTTCTTGGTGGGCGGGATGCGATTCTTTTGGCAGACGTGGTGAACAATGGCGGGGAAAACACTTGTGAGATCTGGGAAGCCTTTGCAAGGCGTGGCATGGGCGAGGATGCCGAGGATGGGGGGAGCGCGACGTCTACCGCAGTGACTGCCGGATTTTCCACTCCCTCAAGTTGTTTGCCGCAACTGGAGTTTACCGTTTCTGCTGCTACAGGCTGGGGGCGAGGCACCATAACTCCGAGTGGAAACATAGTCACAAGCGAGGGACAGAGTCTGACATTTACCGCGGAACCGCTTGCTGGATACGTTGTCCTAAGATGGTTGCTTGATGGGAGGATCGTACAGACCGGCGGAGAAACTTATACATTACCCAGTATAGATGCAGACCACAATGTGTCCGTGTATTTCAGTCTCGTCCCCACTCGCATCATTCGGCTCACAGGTTATCTATCCTTCGGCAATGTTGAGGTGGGTTCTTCGGCTCAGCGAAGACTCATCCTGCATAACGACGGCAATTCGTCTCTCAATGTCAGCGGGATCACATACCCGGCTGGGTTTAGCGGAGATTGGTCTGGATCAATAGCACCAGGTTCGGCCCAAGATGTCATCGTAACCTTCAATCCGACGGAGGCGCAGGCCTATGGAGGGACGGTCACAGTAACCTCGGACAGAACAAGCGGAACAGAAACCGCTTCCATGGCGGGGAATGTGACGGTTGATAATCATGCCCCTCAGATTCTTGAGGGAAGGTCGGTGTATGTCGCAATGTCAGAAGATGGTAATCCTGTTCCGTTCGAATTGACCTTGCACGCGTCTGACGCGGATGGAGATCCGGTTTACTGGGAGGTAATGGACCTGCCTGGTCATGGAAGTATCTCAATTCCCGCTTCTTCCGTTAGTGAATTTCATGTCAATTATGCCGTGGAATCAGATTTTAGCGGAAGCGATGATTTTACCATTCAGGTGCATGATGGTCGCGGCTTGACTGATAACATTGCAGTCCACGTCGAGGTCAGCCCGATACCAGATATCCGAAGTATGGCAATAACTCCGAGGGGATTTGAGATTTCGTGGGATGGTGTGGTTGGCAATTACTATGATGTGCTTGGAGGAATTGATTTAGCCTCGGGAATGTCCGCTGTGGCCAATTCTATCCAGGGTCAAGAGCCGCTATGTGTATATACCGCCAGCATCAACACTGCTGTGAATGCGATGAATTTTTCCATACGGCAGATATCTGGTACTGGCATTGACCTGGCCGAGGTCCCTGCGGGCATGGTCCTGATCCCGGCGGGGGATTTCGTAATGGGGCTTCAGTCCGGCGGTGGCGGGCCCTGGTCCACCGATCTGCCGATACACACCAATACCCTCAGCGCCTTCTACCTCGACCAGTTCGAGGTGACGAAGGCGCTGTGGGATGAGGTAAGGAGCTACGCGGATGCCAACGGCTACAGTTTTACCTTTTCGGGCTCAAGCCAGGGCCCTTTGCACCCGGTGTATTCGGTTAACTGGTATGACATGGTGAAATGGTGCAATGCCCGCTCGGAGAAGGATGGGCTGACGCCAGTCTATTACACCGATGCCGCGCAGACCAATGTGTACCGGAACAGCCCCGCTTGTACGTTCTGTACGGGCGGAATCGACCTCGGGAATGATTTTGTGAAATGGTCAGCCAATGGCTACCGGCTGCCAACCGAGGCTGAATGGGAAAAGGCGGCGCGCGGAAACCTTGTGGGGAACATGTATCCGTGGGGCAACTCGATCGGTGGCGGCGACGCGAACTACTACAATAGCGGCGATCCATTTGACAATGGGACCAGCCCAGTCGGTTACTACGATGGAAACCAGACACCCGTCGGTCCAGACCGTGCTAACGAATACGGTCTCTACGACATGGCCGGAAATTTGTACGAAATGTGCTGGGATAGGTGGGACAGTGAATACTATTGGGTGTCGCCCCCAATTGACCCGCGAGGGCCTACCTCCGACATCTATCGTGTCTATCGCGGGGGATCGTCGTACAACCGCACGGACTCCCTTGGGTGCTCGTCGCGAGGGTTCAGACATCCCGCTGCTGGCGGCCACGAGGTCGGTTTTCGTACTGCGAGGGGATCGTAGTTTGCCTCTCTCCCTTGGGGTATCCGTCCTCTCCGCCTGAGACGGCAAATCGGTGAGGCAGAATCCATTGCCGGAAGCCCGCCTTCTCCAGCAGATCGACAGGCGTTCTGGAGCCAACGAGGTTGTAGTCGCCGGCGATGACGATACCTATGTTGGGAAAGTCCCGGCGACTGCGGTCGAGCGCGACAATTATTTCCCGCGTCTCAGCGATTCTCTTTTGATCATCCTCACCGCCTACAAATCCACAGCATTTCAGATGGACGCTGAACACAACGATGGGCGCATGCCCTGGCAGTCGGATGGCCGCCGCAGCGTGTTTGCCGGCATCCAAAGGCTTCAGCTCGTGCCTCGTGGCCACCACCGTGCCGTCTTGTATTTTGCGATAACTGGCAAGTTTTCGCCTTTGTATTTGATATGGATATGGCCAGTGGGGGATCTTTCTGCATACCTGATCGGACAAATTGCAACCAGAAGCGCCATGAAGAAAATGAACGCGGCCCTAGAGTTAGACAAACTCTGTATGGAACTAGTAGGCTTAGGCTCAAGTAGAAATAGACCGCCTACAAGAGATATACGAGAAGAATTTAGAGAAATGACATTGAAAAGGTTACAGGAAACGGGGGAACCAAACCTGATACGTTGATTTTCAATCAAAGCTTGGATTTTTGTTAACTATCGCACATCCTTAATCAGTTCAACGGATTCAATCTCTCTTTCTCCGTACGCGAATTTATCTGTTTTAATTGACAGACTAAAACCAATTCTCGAAAAAAGTTCTCTTTTCTCTTCATCCTCAACAGATATTTCTGCACACACCCTACTTACTCCTTTGGTGCAAGCCCATTTAATCGCCGCATCAATTAATTCACTCCAGCAATTTTCAAACCTGTTATGTGAAAACCCGTCAATTTGTGCTATATCTTCATTTAATAACACAGCACTTGAAAGGCCAACAATTCTTCCATCTTTCGTCGCAGCGGTAAACCATTCGCCTTTACCATCTAACTTTATATAAGAATACCTTCTATATAATCCCATGCATGAATGTTGGGTATCATACCTGGTTGAATACATACCCGCATTAGCGTCTAACACATGCCAATCGTGTGGACTAATGAGCAAAGGAATCATGGGTATTCTTGCCGCAGGATTAGACTTCTGCACAATGTAATCTTCGAATATACCGAACCGATCGACCAGATATTCTTCTGGTGAAATCCTATTGGTGATATTCACCATTACGTTTGCTCCCGACATCTTCCTCCAGCCCAATCTATGATAAATACGAGCTGCTTCTGGGTTACCTGTACCTAAAAATAATGCTTCTCCTCCATCATTACGAAAATCATCGACCGCAAGACTAGACAATTTTGTCGCCAATCCTTTTCTTCGAAAAGATGGATTGGTTGCCACTTCACCAAATCCACCTATGTCAGATATTTTTAACGGTCTGGTAACCCCACAAGTTGATGTTAAGACTTCATTTTCTTTTTCGAGATATACCACATTACTATTGTGACTAGACTCGCTACCAGTAAAAACACTTTCGGGAAGGTCAGGGTCGGTTTCAGAACCAAATATATTTC